>NC_005090.1:1806903-2110355 GCF_000196135.1 Wolinella succinogenes DSM 1740
ATCGCGCTCCATCACCTTGGCTTCAATCGCGTTGATTCGAGCGTTCTGCTCAGAGTAGATCGCCATCTCCCTTTCTCGCTCCACCATCACAAGCTCCAAGCCCCTGTCTCTAGCGCACAGAAGTCCAAGGATTCCGCTCCCTGAACCAATTTCAAGCGCCCTGCTCCTCTCCTTGATCAGAGGAAGAGCAAAATGATACAAAAAGAGCGTATCGCTATTGTAAGCGTATCCACAGAGTGGCTGGTAGATCTGCATGCCTAAAGGCGCACTCCCTTCACAAAGAGCTTTTTAGGGGCGTATTGTATCCTATTTCTTGGCAAGGCCCCAAAGGGGGCTCACCCTCTTGAATCGATTCTAAAGCGCTTCTTGCGCGTGCTCTCCAAAGAGAGTTTGGCGACCTGCTCCACCTCATTGGCGATTTGATCGGTGCTCATGGCAACCTGAGCGTTTTGCTCTGTCACCTTCTCTAGCTCTCCTACAGCCTCATTAATCTGTGTGATTCCTTGCACTTGGGAGTTGATGGATTCACTGATCTCGTTCATCGACTGCACTAACACATTGACATTAGCGTTGATCTCGCTGAGGCTCTTTTGGGTGCGCTCAGCGAGCTTTCTCACCTCATCAGCCACCACCGCAAAGCCTCGGCCATGTTCACCCGCTCTAGCGGCTTCGATGGCGGCATTGAGCGCAAGAAGATTCGTCTGATCGGCAATATCTCGGATGATAGTGATGACGCTTTTAATCTCTTCAGACTGCTTGGCAACCTCTTGGGTTTTGTCGGTGACCGAGCCCACCGTCTCATGAATCTCCTCCGTGGAGGCGACGGTTTGCTTGAGGCTTGAAGCCTGTTCATTGACACTGCGGCTTAGTTGGTACATCGATTCTTTGAGAGCCAAAGCACGAGCCATAATCTGTTCGGCCTGAGAGAGCGATTCTCTCAACATCAAAGAGACATCTTCGCCCAACTGATTGACCATCTTCTCTAAACGACCCGAACAAGAGGGAAGAAGGAGGCTAAAATCAAGACGCGAAAAGCCCTCCAACACCCTCAGGATCTCCTCAAGATTGGGACCAATTTGACGCTCTAGCGTCCCTAGGAAGCCATTGAGAAGCTCCATGGCCTTGATGAGTTCTGGGGTGGAACTAAAGGCTTGGATTCGCTCGCTAAAATTCCCCTCGCCCGCCTTTTGCAAAACCTCATTGATATGCTCAAATTGTCGTTTGTCTTGCTCTAGTCGCTCGGAGATGAGGGCGATATTTTGATTGATGATTTTACACATTCCTCCAAACTCATCTCTAGATTCCCAATCAATTAAAGTCGCTGAATCGCTCTCTTTGTTTAAAAAAGAGAAGAAGCCTAGGAGCCCTTTTTGAGTCGCCTCTAGCGGAGCAACCACGCTTCGCACCACCCAAATGCTAAGCGGCAAAACAAGCAAAAGAAAGCTCGCTAGCACCGCCCCCAAAACTCCTTTAGAGATCTGCATCGCCAAGTGATCCGCACGCCCGCCAATCTCCCCTTGAATCTTGGCGATATTGTCAATATAGACCCCCGTCCCAATCCACATTCCACTATCACCAATGGGTGCGGCATAGGAGATTTTAGGCTGAAGCCCCGCTCCGGGTTTCTCCCAAATATAGGAGACAAACCCGCCCCCTTTTTGAGCCGCCTTGTAGAGGTCTTTGATAAGCTCCACACCTTGGCTATCTTTCACGCTCGCCCAATCCGTATTGTTGCGGCTTTTGGCGATAGGGTGGGAGATGGCCGTGGTTCCTTTAAAAACAAAGAAGTAGCCCGATCCATCCTCTTCATAGCGAATCGCATCGGTGGCGGCATGAATGAGCCTCTCCTGCTCGGATGGCTCTAGAGAGCTCAAAGCAAGGGCGAGCGTTTTGGATTTGGCCTCTGTAGAAACCTTGAGCTTCTCTTTGACCTGTGCCTCCAAATAGCGCCCAAAGTCCTCATTTTGACGATCTTTGAGCTTCTCTAGGGAGAACCAAAGCGCTAAAATCAGCACCGCAAGCATCCCCAAAATTAGGGGAATAAAAAAATAGACCCTCGTCTTGATCGAAATATTTTTGAGCATGAGAGCGATTCCTTACGCATGGATTAAATTTTATTCCCAACCTTCTTGGCTAAGTATATCAATTATTTAAGCCTAGAAGCAATTTAGGGTATAATGAGCCCCCAAAGAGCGTTTCAAGCGAACTTCAAAGGAACTTTTTCATGATTTTAATTCCTGCCCGATTGGCTTCCACCCGCTTTCCTCGCAAAATCGTCCAAGAGATTCTAGGCATTCCCATGATTGTACGAGTGGCCAAAAGAGCGATGGAGGTCGATTCCACGGTGGTGGCAAGCGATTCGCTAGAGGTGGTAGAGATCTGTCGGCACCATGGAATCGAAGCGATTCTCACCTCCAAAGACCACGCCAGCGGCACCGACCGAATCGCCGAGGCGGCAAGAATCTTGGAGCTCCCTCCCCATGAGGTGATTCTTAACGTCCAAGGGGATGAGCCCTTTTTGGAGCCCGAAGTGATCGCCTCCCTCAAAGAGAAGATGCAAGAGGCCTCCCTAGGTGATTCACCCCCCTTCATGGCAAGCGCCTACAAAAAAGTCTCCCAAGAGGAGGCAAGCGATCCTAACCTTGTCAAAGTCGTTCTGGATAATCACTCCTGTGCACTCTACTTCTCTCGCTCCCCTATCCCCTTTTGGCGCGATTGCACCGAATCGACTCCCCTTTTTTATCGGGGTCACTTGGGACTCTACGCCTACACAGGTTCAAGCCTCCAAGCCTTTTGCGCGCTTCCCTCTAGCCCTTTAGAAGAGATTGAGAAGCTAGAACAGCTACGCGCCCTCTCCCATGGTCACAAGATTCTCATGATTGAGGTGGAGACTCGATCTTTTGGGATCGACACGCCCCAGGATTTGAATCGCGCCCTTAAAATTTTTGGAGATTCCTAAAGCGCCATCATGAAGGGAATCATCACCGCCATTGACGACCTCAAGCAAGAAGCACTCATCAAAGTAGAGCGCTCCTCGGCCCCCTTTGCTTTCGGCTTTGAGCGCTTTGAAGGGGCGAGGGATGATCTTTTTGTGGGTCTAGAGGTGGAGGTGGTGCTCTCAGCCAAAAAAGAGATCGCCAAAGTCATTCCCGACAAAAACGCCAAAAAACCTGAAAATCTCAAATATCTTGAGCTGACCAAAAGCGTCGAAGATTGCGTGGTGAGCTATTTCAATGATATTAGGGAGCTGCTCTCGCGCTACAAAAGCATCGATGATTCGGCTCCTCAGATCGATTTTTTAAGAATCCGCCGTTTTCTCTTCACTGCCTATAATGACCTCTATGACCTAGACAACTCCGTCTACAACCCAAAACTAGAGCACTTGCGTATCGAGCTGGGGAAGATTCAAAAGGAGTTTGAGCTTTTCAGGAAAAAGACGGGCTACCCCATTAAATACTCGTATGACAAGGTCTTTTTACGACAACAAGGCAACTACCTCAAACTTGAAGAGAAGATTGAAGCCACGCAAGGATTCATCCGAAGCGCTACGCTTAAAGAGCGTCCCTTGGCCGATCGCCTCAAAGAGAAAGAGAAGAAGCTCCTCGCCATTGAGGACAAAAAGAGTCAAGCCTACTTTGACTTTGAAAAGGAGGTGAAAGAGCTTCGCAAGCGCTATGTTGATCTTCTTCACTTCATCTCTCTCCAGCGCGACCTCCTTGCAGAGCTAAGCGCCCTCTCCAAAATGTTTGTCGAGCGCTACTTTCAAGAGTTTGTCGATCTCTACCAGCCTCTCTCTATGGAGCTGGAGCGCAAGCTTTTGTGGCTACTCAACACCAAAGCCTACGAGCTTGATTCCAATCTTTGGGATAGAGCCAAGCAGAGCAAGCTGATTCGCCAATTCTTCATGGATTCTGGAATCACAGGCACCTACAGCTCCAAAACCTTCCTCAAATACTACCTGCGGAGCCTTGACAAAGATAAGTTGCGCAACGAAAACAAAGAGCTCTTTTCCCTGCTTGCCTACCTCGAATCCATCAGCAAAAAGAGCATTTTTGTGATTCGCCATCGCTTTGAGGCGGCGGTGAGATGCAAATATCTTTTAGAAAACTTCGACAAAGAGCTTCAGGTCTCCATCATCAAAGACCCCTTGGATGCCCTCAAAGTCAATGATTCGGTGCGTCCTGATATTATTCTTTTGGATATGGAGCTCGCTGGAATCAACCCTTTTGAGCTAGCCCAAAAGTATCGCCAAATGTTTGACGCCGAAGGAAAAAGCACGCTCTTTTGCCTCTTTGTCAATGACCTCACCAGCGATCTTTTCACTCATGCCAAAAAGGTTGGAATCAAGCACTTCCTCCGCAATCAAGCCACCGATGATGAGTTTATCGATTCGATGAGGACCATTTTATAAAATCACCCCTATAGACTTCTAGCAATCGTCAAAAACTCGCAAGCCATCTTACTCAAATGCTTATCCTTTCGGTAAGCCAAGACCACTGTCCTAGCCAGCAGGGGCTCATCCACATGGAAAAGCACTACTTTGTCCTGCTTATCCTCTTTGATAAATTGAGGAAGCGTAAAACAGGCTCCAACACCTGACGCAACAATCGCATTGGCGATATCAAAAGTCTCCGTCTCACAAAAAATCTTTGGTTCAAAGCCTGCTTTCCTGAAAATCTCATCAAAAATTGGCCGACTTCTTTGAGTGCTCTTGGGCAGAATGAAACGCTCCTCTTTTAGCTCCTCCAAAGAGACGCTAGGAGAATCTTGAGCCTCTCGAATAGCTTTTTGAGAAAGAGGATGCGTGATGGGAAGCGCCAAAAAGGCTTGATTTTCTTTGATGATTTTATAATCAATTTCAGGTGAACTGAGGGGCAAAACGAGCGTCGCAATATCAATATCGCCCTCGCTTAGCATTTTCTCCAGCTTGAGCGTGGAAAAGACTTGCACCACCCTAAGATCGGCACAGGGGAATCTTTTACAAAATTTGGCTAGAGCCGTGGGGATGAATTGATAGCCCGTCTGAGAGAATCCAAGCCGCAATGGCCCCTTGTCCGAGCCTATCACATCGCACATTTGCGTATTGAGATCTTTATAAAGCTCTATAATGGCGTTAGCCTTGGCGACATACACCTCCCCCGCATGAGTCAGCGTGATGGGAAAAGTGCTCCTATCAAATAGTGGCACACCCACTTGCTTTTCCACCGCTTGAATGCTTTGGCTTAAGGATGGTTGAGCCACCTTTAGCTTAGCGGCTGCCTTTGTGAAGCTCCGCAGCTTTGCAACCGCCACCACACACTCCATCTGCTTAAGACTCACGGTATCTTCTCCTTCGCCGTAAATTATGAAAATTATACCATTGATTAATATATACAAAAACCTATGAAATTATACAAAAAGCAAATATAGATTATTAAAGTAAAAATATAATTTTACTATTTTGATAAATTTATATTAATATAATATAAATTTTTATATTTAGTTTTTTATAATAATAGTTAATAAATTTTATTCATTAATTTTTACCATTTTTTAAGCAATAAAATTCAAATTAATTCAAAATTTCCCTATTTTACGAGTAATTATCTTCTATCTTGAAAGATGATACTTTATTACTTTTTACTTAGTCCATGATCTTACTATGGTATTTTCATATTATATTTATGTATAGTGCAGAAACTATATTTATATATATAAAATGTAATTTTACATATTTATAAAAATTAAATAGTATTTTTCGTCATTTAAGACCTATGGCTTTCAGCCCTCTAGAAGCCAAAGCAGAAGTTTAATGGCATGGGGCGATTGTGATGCATGTTCTTTTTGGGGAGTCATGCGCCTATCCTCTGTTGAAGTCGCAAAGGCGATCTTTTAAATGCTGCACAATGTCCGTCATTTCAGCATATCTACCAAATATTGGAGAAAATTTATGAGTGAACAATTTACCCGAAGGGAGTTTCTTCAGTCTGCCTGTATAACCATGGGTGCACTGGCTGTGAGCACAAGTGGGGTTGATAGGGCTTTTGCCTCCTCTTCCCTCCCCATCAATACCTCTGGCATCCCCTCCTGTGATGTCCTTATTATTGGATCTGGCGCCGCTGGCCTCAGAGCTGCTGTCGCAGCAAGAAAAAAAGACCCTAGTTTAAATGTCATCGTGGTGAGCAAGGTTATGCCCACCCGAAGCGCCACCACAATGGCTGAAGGTGGAATCAACGGAGTCATTGATTTTAGCGAGGGGGACTCTTTTGCCCTGCATGCCTATGACACCGTCAAAGGGGGTGACTTTCTTGTTGATCAAGACACCGCAATGAAGTTTGCTGAACATGCTGGAGAGGCTATCCACGAGCTTGACTATATTGGAATGCCTTTCTCTCGTGATAAAAATGGCAAAGTGGACAAGCGATACGCAGGGGGTGCCTCCAAGATTCGCTGTAACTTCTCAGCCGATAAAACAGGTCACATCCTAACTCACACTTGCCTCGATGACGCTCTCAAAAATGGAGTCAAATTCCTCATGGACCATCAACTTCTTGATATCGGCGTCGATAATGGTCGCTGTGAAGGGGTGGTCTTGCGTGATATTCGAACGGGCACTATCGCTCCTGTTCGAGCCAAATCCGTTGTCCTAGCCACGGGCGGCTATACGCGCGTCTTTTGGAATCGAACTTCAACCCCCTATATTGCCACAGGGGATGGGGCGGCTTCAGCCATGAGGGCAGGGGTTGCTTTTAAAGATCCAGAAATGTTGCAATTCCACCCCACAGGCGTTTGTCATGGAGGTGTTTTGATCACCGAGGCGGCCCGTGGTGAAGGGGGTATTCTACTCAACAACCAAGGCGAGCGATTCATGAAAAACTACGCCAAAAAAATGGAACTCGCTCCTCGAGATATTGTCTCTAGATCCATCGAGACAGAGATTCGCGAAGGTCGAGCCTTTGGTAAGGGAATGGAAGCCTATGTATTGCTAGATGTCACCCATCTTGGCAAAGAAAAAATCATGCGAAATCTACCACAGATTCGACACATTGGGCTCCTCTTTGAAAACATGGACCTTGTCGAAAAACCCATTGCCATTCGACCCACGGCACACTATTCCATGGGAGGAATTGATGTGATGGGACTAGAGAGTATGTCAACAGCAATTCCTGGGCTATTTGCCGCAGGAGAAGCGGCTTGCGTCTCCATTCATGGAGCCAACCGCCTAGGCGGAAACTCTCTATGCGACACAGTGGTCACGGGAAAAATCGCTGGCACGAACGCCGCAAGCTTTGCAAGTTCAGCAGGTTTTGGAAGCGGAACACACCTCCATGATCTCACCCTCAAATGGATGAGTCGCTTCAAAGAGGTGGCCAACGGAAAAGGCGAAGTCAATGAGATGTACGCCATTCGCGAAGAGCTTGGAGCAGTCAACTGGGATAACATGGGCGTCTTCCGCACCGAATCAAGATTAGTGGCCTTGGAGGATAAGCACAACGAGCTTCAAGCCCGCTATGATGCCTTACGAATCCCCAACACCAACCCCGTGTTCAATACCGCCTTCACTGAATATGTAGAGCTTGGAAACATCTTGCTTGCCTCTCGCGCCGCCAGAATGGGAGCTGAAGCACGCAAAGAATCACGAGGCTCTCACTACAGGGAAGACTACATAAAGCGTGATGATGCAAACTTTTTGAAGCATAGCATGGTCACCATGGATTCCAATGGCAAGCTACATCTAGGCTGGAAAGATGTGGTGGTCACCCAATTCAAAATTGAGGAGAGGAAATACTAATGAAATTCATCATTGATCGCTTTGATGGCAAGAAAAATTATGAACAAATCTACACGCTAGCCAAAGAGGATATTGAAGCCAAAACCCTGCTTGGTGTCTTACTTTTAATTAAGCAAACCCAAGACATCACGCTCAACTTCACCGCCTCTTGTCGTATGGCTATCTGTGGTGCCTGTGCCGTACGAGTCAATGGGCACTCCTACCTCGCCTGTGACACAAAGATGACGGAGCTTTTTGAAGAATACAAAAATAGCGACACCTTCCGAATCTCTCCTTTGGGAAATCACAGGGTGATCTCTGACCTTGTTGTAGACTGGGAGCCCGCCATTGAGAATCTTCGCAAAATCAAGCCAGGATTGGTGGCCAAGTCCGAATTTTCTGCGAAAGAGGGTTGCCAACAAAACCAAGAAGAGTTTGATCGAATCATCAAGCAGTGGGACTGCATCCTCTGCGGAAGTTGCGTCTCTGAGTGCAATAAATTCTCTGCCGATCAGTCTGATTACATGGAGCCTTTTGTCTTCACCCAGGCTTGGCGTCTTGCCAATGATTCTCGCTCCAAAGATCCCATGATTCATGTAAAACCCGCCGTGGCCAATGGACTATGGAACTGTGTCCACTGCCATGAATGCACCAATCGATGCCCTAAGCACATCAGTGCCGCAGAAGATATCGCCAATCTACGGGTCATGGCCATGAAAAAAGGTCTCAATACAGGCGTTGGTCCTGCTCACGCCAAGGCATTCCATACCGATTTGGTCGAAGGCTCTGGACGCCTCAATGAGATTCGCCTAGCCCTCCGTATCGAAGGGGTTGCCACTGTAGCTAGAACGGGCATGGCAATCACGCTAATGCGCGCAGGAAAGATGAATCCTCTCGAAATTTTTGGTGGACACACCATCAAAGGACACGAGGATTTAGTCAAGATGATTGATGCGGCCAAAGCTGCAACCAAGGAGTAGTTCCATGCAAAAAGAGTTTGCTTTTTTTCCTGGCTGCGTATTATCGCAAGCCGCCATTGAATCCAAAAAATCGATCGAGGCAATCGCCCCTGTGCTTGGAATCAAGCTAAGAGAGATTGAAGGCTGGAGCTGCTGCGGCGCCTCTCAAGCTCAGTGTGTTGATCCTCTTGCCACCCTAGTTGCCAACGCCCGCAATCTCGCTCTAGCCGAGCAGATGAATCTTCCCGTGCTGACCACCTGTAGCACATGCTTATTGATGCTAACTCGTGCCAAAGCCGAGCTAGATCGGGGGGCAAAGGATCAAATCAACTCCTTTCTCGCCAAGGGCAACATGAGTTATCAAGGTACGAGCGAAGTCACCAGCCTTCTTTGGGTGTTAGCCCAAAATGTTGAGGAGCTCAAATCCAAAGTGAAAAAACCCCTTTCCAACCTCAAAGTGGCTGTTTTTTATGGTTGCCACAGTCTAAGACCCGAGAAAGATCTTGGATTTGAGAGCTCCACCAACCCCACTAGTTTTGAAACCATTGTCAAAGCTCTAGGCGCTCAAGTGGTGCCTTTTGAGAAACGCCTCAACTGCTGCGGATTCCACGCTGTCTATCCAGCCGAGAGCTCCGCCATGAAAATGACAAGCGGAATCATCAATACCGCCGCCAAAAGCGAAGCTCATTGTGTCGTCACCCCTTGCCCTCTCTGCCAAATGCAGCTGGACATTTATCAGGAGGACGCACAAAAAATCGCCAAATCCAAAGAGCGCGTGCCCGTACTTCACCTCTCTCAGCTTGTTGGTCTAGCGCTTGGAATTCCAGCCAAAGAGCTCGGCCTTAATCACAATGTAATTGACGCCACCAAATTAGGCTAACCCCTCTCGTCTAAGCCACAAGCCTCTACTTTGTGGCTTAGATAAATCGCCCGCCACAAGGAGGAGGATAAAATGTCTATTTCAAAACAGCTTTTGGTCTTGCTAATCTCTGCTATTTTAGGCTCTTCTATTGTCTTTGGAATCGGGCTGGCAAAAATCAACCAAACCTACTCCATCATGTCTGAAAGCCAAAATAAATCATTGCCAAGCATCCTTTTGCTTGATGACATGCAGAGAGGATTCTATAGAATAAGACTCCTTCTATGGGAACACCTCTTTTTTGATGAGCAAGGTGAGATGCAAAAATTAAATAAAAAATATCGCGACTACAGAGAAGAATTTGAAGAAAATCTAAAGAACTACGCTTCTCTTGTTTTTCTTGAAGAGGAGTCGCAAATCTACGAAAAAGAGAAGGCGCTCTATGCGGTCTATATTGCCATGGCTGATGAGGTTCTCCGACTCTCCTGGGAAGGGAAAAAGCTAGAAGGCAAGGAGTATATGCTAACCAATCGACTCATGTCTAGGCGCTTAACCGATGCTATTGATGAGCACATCACCTACAATGAAAATCTCGCCGAAAAAAACGCCATTCTCGCCGCCAACCTCAAAAAAGAGGCTATCTTGCAGATGAGCCTCGTGATTCTCATCATTTCAAGCTCTATGCTTATCCTTAGTCTTTTGATTCGAAACAGCATCATGCAGGGCGTGCATACACTGCGTGAAAACATCTCTAAGTTTGTGGCCCACAAAGAGCTCAATCTAAGAATCGTCTACTCTAAAAACAATGAAATCAAAGAGATCGTAGAGAGCTTTAATGAGCTGATCTCAACACTAGAACACACCATTGCCGACGCCAAGAATTCATCCCATGAGAACGCGGCTGTCTCCAACGAGCTGAGCGCCACAAGTGTCCAAATGAGACACAATGCCGAACAAAGTCTCACGATTGTCAGGAACTCTTTGGCTGAAATCACCCAAATCAAAAACTTTATTGATGAGACACTCACCTTTTCTGATAGAGCCAAAGACGAACTCTCCAGCGCTGGAAAAAGGCTAGAAGGTGCCCAAAAAGATATGATCATGCTACGCGATGATATCGCCCAAGCCAGCCAAGCTGAAAGCGCACTTGCCAAAGAGCTAGAACAAATGAGCAGAAACGCAGATCAAATCAAGCAGGTCTTGAATGTCATTGCCGATGTAGCAGACCAAACCAATCTTTTGGCTCTCAATGCCGCCATTGAAGCCGCTAGAGCAGGAGAGCATGGTCGAGGATTTGCCGTGGTGGCTGATGAGGTAAGGAAGCTTGCAGAGAGATCTCAAAACTCACTCACAGAAATTAACTCCACCATCAATATCATCATCGAATCGATCTTGAATGCCTCCACCCAAATGAACCGAAATGCCAAAAACATTCAAAAACTCTCGGATGTTTCATCAGAGACAGAGCGTGTCATCACCGAGACAACGCAGACAATGAGCACTAGCATTGACCTTGTTAGCACCAATGCCACCAAATCACAAAAAATATCTCATGACGCCCATAAAATCTTTGAGATGGGTGAAAACATCAATAACCTTGTCTCTCAAAATACTCAAAGCATCCAAGAGATTGTCATTGCCGCTGATCATTTGGCCAAGCTTTCAGAACATCTCAGCCAAAAGCTCAATCAATTCCACTAAAGAAGGGGCTCTCTTCTCTCTATCGTATCAAAAGTTCATTCGAGTGAAACATTTTTGTAAAATCACTCCCCGTTTTATCAATTAGATTTACAAAAATGTATATAATGATCCCTTTGAACTATCCCACCCACTTCAAAGGAGAATCCCTCGATGCCCTATATCCAGCAGACCCTAGAACAACTCCAAAAAACTTTCCCCGCCCAAAAAGAGTTCCACCAAGCCGTCCACGAAGTCCTTGATAGTCTCCGCCCTCTTTTGGCCAAAGAGTCCAAATATGAGCGCTACAACATTCTTCAACGCATCGTTATCCCCGAGCGCCAAATCGGCTTTCGTGTCACATGGATGGATGACGCAGGCCGCATTCAAGTCAACCAAGGCTACCGCATCCAATACAACTCCACTCTTGGGCCCTACAAAGGGGGAATCAGACTCCATCCCAGCGTGAACGAGGGAATCATCAAATTCCTTGGCTTCGAGCAGATTTTTAAAAATGCCCTCACAGGACTAGCGATGGGGGGCGCCAAAGGAGGCTCTGACTTTGATCCCAAGGGCAAAAGTGAGGCTGAAGTGATGCGATTCGCTCAAGCTTTTATGAGCGAGCTCTATCGCCATATTGGCCCTCTCACAGATGTTCCTGCGGGAGATATTGGCACAGGCGCGCGCGAGATTGGCTATCTATTTGGTCAATACAAGAAACTAGTCAATCGCTATGAAGGCGTCCTCACGGGCAAATCCTTGCTATGGGGCGGCTCGCTCGCTCGCAAGGAGGCGACAGGCTTTGGCTCCGTCTATTTTGCCGAAGAGATGCTAAGAGAAAGAGGGGAGAGCCTAGAGGGCAAAACCTGCCTCGTCTCTGGATCGGGCAATGTCGCCATCTATACCGTGCAAAAACTTCTCGAACTAGGGGCAAAACCCATCACTGTGAGCGATTCAACGGGCATGATTCATGATGCCTCAGGAATTGATCTAGATCTCCTCAAAGAGATCAAGGAGAATCGCCGCGAAAGTCTCACCTCCTATGCCAAAGAGCATCCCGGCTCACGCTTTATTTCTGTGGGTGAATACCCCAAAGATCACAACCCTCTATGGGCAATTCCCTGCTTTGCAGCCTTCCCCAGTGCCACCCAAAACGAGCTCAACGAAAAAGACGCCAAGCACCTCCTCCAAAATGGCTGCATCTGCGTCTCTGAAGGGGCCAATATGCCCTCCACTCCTAGTGCCGTGGAGAAGTTTTTGGCCGCGAAAATCTGCTATGGCCCAGGCAAGGCCGCCAATGCAGGAGGAGTGGCGACTAGTGGTCTAGAGATGAGCCAAAATGCTTCGATGACTTCGTGGAGTTTTGAAGAGGTGGATATGAAGCTTCATGGAATCATGAGGGGAATCTATCGTGCCGCCAAAGAGACCGCCAAAGAGTTTGGCGAACCCCACAATCTCGTCTTGGGCGCCAATATTGCTGGATTCCGCAAGGTCGCTGATGCGATGATCGAGCAGGGGATTTAATCTCCCTCTAAAAGCGCTCGCTCCAATCTCCTCAGAGTTGCCTCATCGCTATAGCGTTTGGCAAACTCTAGGGGAGTATAGCTAAAAGCCTCATAACGGCGCAGCCCTAGGGGCTTTTCGAGCTCTTCGATTCGCTCATGGATAAACGCTTCACTTCCCTTGGCGGTCAAGATTCGCTCTAGCAATTCCAAACAACGATTCTTAATCGCGCTCGCATAGAGTGTCTTTAGCTCATCCAAACTCCAATCCATCGAAGCCAGATGAGCGCTTGAGAGCCCCTCAAGGATTCTCGTTTTCTGGTGCAACGCCTCAAGAATCTTCTCTCGCTCCTCGCCTTGGAAATTCCTCTCTAAAAAGGCCACACCCCTCCTAGCCTCTTGCGTATCTCCCAAAGAGATGCACCTTTGCTCCATGAGCTCATCTAGCCGCCCCTCAATCCGCTCTATGGATTCCATGGAGCGAATCTCCTCACCCCACTTCGCCTCCTGCTCCTCCTCTATCGCGCTCATGAGGCGATCCGCATCTTGGATAAGGCGCTCTTGGCGCACCTTGGTCATCACGATTCGATGAGTCTCTTCTTCGAGTGCCTGCGAAGCGAGCTTGATAAAAAGCACTCGCGCCAAAGCCTCCTCTCCTTTGGCCGCCTCTTGAGGGGGGATGGATTCGGAGATAATGGGGCCTGGGAGGGCTTTTCACGAGGAAGAAAAAGGGTCATTAGAAGTTATTTTATTTTTACTAGTAAAAGTATATATAAATAGTAAAAATATAAAACTATTTATGCTATAATTACCTTAATAAGTAAATGAGGCAAAAATGGCAAAAGCTATAGGGTATATTCGAGTAAGCACTGACCAACAAGATTTACAAAATCAACAGCACTCAATTTTAAACTATGCAAATAAAAATGCACTTGGCAAAGTTGAATTTATTGAAGTGAAGATGAGTAGTCGCAAAAAAGATGAAGATAGAAAGATAGATGAACTTTTTGAAACCTTACAAGCTGGTGAACATCTAATCGTATCTGAACTTAGTCGTATAGGAAGAAGTGTTGTAAATGTTGTCACAATTGTCAATCAACTCATAGCTCTTGGCGTAAATCTTCATATCTTAAAAGAACAGCTTTTTATAAAACCAAATGAACAAAATCCATTTACAGATTTTCAAATAAATATTTTTTTAGCTTTTGCACAACTTGAAAGAGATCTTATTAGCAAAAGAACAAAAGAAGCACTACAAGCAAGAAAAGCAAAGGGGATAAAACTTGGCAAACCAGTTGGAACTATTCAAGGAAGCATTTACGATAAAGACAAAGAAAAAATCAAAGAGCTTCATAGTCTTGGTGTAACTCTTACAAATATTTCAAAAAAACACTTAGGTTATGGAACTATTAAAAGTCTAAGTGAATATGTAAAAAATAAACTTGATAAGGAGAAGTAGCAATGGAGCAAAAAGTATTTAGCGTGATGTCAGAAGAATTTACAAAAAACTATGATTTTTACAAAGATTATGATGATATGGTAATCCATAAAGAAACAGAGCAAATATTTAAAAGCAACTTCATAAACGGCATGGTTTAACTAGTACCAGTGAGCAATCAAACAGCTATGGAAAAGATCGAGCAAGAGCTTAGTGAGTTTGCTAAAGAGTTAAAGAGACAGGGGTTTTAAAAGTAAAAAATAACTTTTTTATACAAAATGTGATAATATAAAAAACAATAATATATTAAGAGTATTTAAAGAAGCATTTGAAAAATAAAAAGGGCAAAAAATGGAACAAAACAAGTTAAGAGAAGAGTTAAAACATATACTTGAAAATGAACCTGAAAATTACTCAAAAATTTTAAAATTATCATCTGAGTTATCCAAATATGATCAAGATAGTGTTCGCTTTTCTATAGATGCTGGAATAATAGATCGGCTTGGTAAAGAACTTGTGGCAAGACATGAAACTGCCGTATCTGAATTAGTTAAAAATGCTTATGATGCTGATGCGAAGAAAGTAAAACTAACATTTATTGATTCGTCTGAGATTGGTGGAATTATTGTCATTAATGATGATGGTGTTGGTATGACGAAGGAGCAATTAGTAAATGGTTTTATGAGGTTGGCTTCAAGTGACAAAATTCATTTTCCTTTTTCTCCAATTTATAACAGAAAACGAGCTGGTAAAAAAGGGATTGGTCGTTTCGCGGCTCAAAGGCTTGGAAAACAATTAACTATTACAACTCAGACAGAAGATTCTGAACAAGCCCTTGAGATAACTATAAACTGGAATGATTTCAAAAACGATCAAGATTTAATGTTTATTGACAATAAAATAGAATACAAAAATCGAATGCCTAAGAAAAGAAGTGGTACGAGATTAGTTATAAGAGATTTAAGAGATAAATGGACAGAAGCACAGATCAAAAGGGTTTATCGATATGCATCTGAAATTTTACAGCCGTTTCCACTCGCAAAAGTAAAGCTAAAAACAGAAGATCCAGGTTTTAAACTTATTTGTAAAAGAAAAGATGGTGATTTTAGCGAAATAATTGCAAACGATAATACTATGTTCTTTGAACATGCATTAGCTGAAATAAAAGGTAATGTGGATGATGAAGGTTTTATGAGAATTAGCATCAACAGTCAAAAATTGAATTATAAAATCAAAGATGTATTATTAAATCGAGGTAAACCGTATAAACAAATAAGAAATGTCAATCTAAGAGCTTATTATTTTGTTTATGAAAGTTCTTACTTATCTCCTCAAATCAAATCATTTATCAATGAGAAAGCAAAAGAACAAGGTGGAATAAGACTATATCGAAATGGCTTTAGGGTTCTACCTTATGGAGAAACTCATCAAGAAGTGCCAAATGATTGGTTAGGTCTAGATGCTTCCGTAAGACGAAGAACAGTGTTACCTGTTCATGCAAATATTAACTTTTTTGGTTTTATAGAGATAGATGGACAAGATGATAAATTTGAAGAACTTTCAAGTAGAGAGGGATTATTAGAAAATGATGCATTTAAAGAACTAACCGATTTTGGCTATAAAGTTTTAACAGATGCGGTAACTAAAGTTGGTTCTGAAAGAGGTGTTAAAACTAGAACAAATGAAAAAAACTGGAAAAAAGAGCCAGAAGAAAAAATCGCTGAAATAATCGAAGAATTAGAAAGCATGACATCTTCTAAGGAAGATGAACAAAGCTTTGATCATGAAGAGGACAATGAAGATGTAAAAGAGAAGTTAGGTAGTATCACTCAAAAACTAAAAGAAGCTCAGGAAGAACAAAAGCAGAAACAACAAGAGTTACTCGAAGAAAAAAACTTATTAAGAATATTAGCTGGGCTAGGGCTTACAATAGGAGAATTCATACATGAAATCAAACAGTTTCAAGGAGCACTGTCAGCTGATATTGAAAATATTAGAAACATAGCAAAGAGTCAAGATGAATTGTCGATCATTAGTAGATTAGATCAAAATGTTCAAAGTATAAATGCTTACACTTCTTATTTTGATGAAGCGATTTCTGAAAATATTCAAAGAGAATTAGCTCCTATTGAACTTCGTAGTGTGGTCGAATCTTTAAAAGATAGTATTTTAAATGACTTGCAAAGAAGAAATTTTGAGTTTAATGAAAAGTTTATTGGATACAATTTATTTACATGTCCAATGCATAAATCAGAATGGGCTTCAATATTATTTAATCTCTATACTAATGCAAGAAAGGCAATTAAAAAAACGACTGTACAAAAGGGAAAAATACTTGTGGAAGTGGGGAAAAGTAGGAATATTGTGTATCTTGAATTTTCTGATAATGGAGTAGGAATTCCTCTTGAAAATAGAGAAAAAATATTTACAGCTTTTTTTACTACAAGCGAACCAGTTGGAAAAATTACAAAGAACTATGAAGAAATGACGGGAACTGGATTAGGGTTAAAAATAGTTAAAGATATTATTACAGGATATGGCGGTCTGATTTATGTAAAAGAACCAAATGAAGGTTATAGTACAACTATTAGAATTGAATTACCACATGATAAAAAGGGATATAAAGATGACATATAAATACTTATATATTGATGATGAAGAGAAAAATGTTAGAGAGCCTTTTGCACAGCAGTTATCAGATCAAAATATACAGGTAGATACAAAGCATGTATCTGAAATTGAACTGTCTGATACTCAAGAGATTATTAGGCTTATAAAATACTATGATGGATTATTATTAGATTTAAGACTTGACCAAGTAGCTAGTGAAGATGAAAAGAAAATTAAAGTTCCTTTTACAGCTACAGTTTATGCTCAACACATACGAACCTTAGTAACAAATGGAAATATTGATAAAGATATTCCAATAGTTTTATTTTCTACTGATGATAAATTGAAAAAAGTTTATTTTGTTGATTTGACAAGTCAAGACCTATTTGATCGATATATAGAAAAAACTAGAATTCCAACAAATGCAAAGTTAAAATTAATATCTCTTGCAAATGGCTATAAAATAATAAATGAAGAAAAAGATATTGCAAAATTAATCGGATTAGATTCTCTTATTGAACTAGATGAAAGAATATTTGCACGATATGATGATTCAACAATACCAACACATGAATATGCACAGACAATTTTAAAAGATTTGATTTATGTATCAGGTGTTTTAATAAATGAACTAATGCTGGCGTCAAGATTTGGAATTGATATAGAAAAATCAGATGATTGGGAAGAACTAAAAGAGTATTTTAAAGATACAAAATATACTGGTGTATTTTCGGATGGCTGGGATAGGTGGTGGATGCATTTAATTGATGATATGTTCTCTGCAAAAACTGAAACTTATTTATCATATTTGGATGCTAATGAAAGAGTTGAGCTTTTAAAAAAAATCACAAGTTTAGAAGATCTTGTTGCTGCTGAACCCATTGAAGAAAATAATAGTAATAGATTTTGGACATACTGTAAAGTATTGGAAAAACCTTTAGACCCTCTTGAAGGATTTAAGATCAACACTCCTATAGAGCCAAAACCATGGCAGGAATATGATTATTGTTCATTGTATTCTATATTAACGCAAAAACATAAGTCAAAAGGTGTCACTATACATCCGAGCGATAGAGAAAGACTAGAAATTATAAGAAGTGAATATTAAAATGTTTGATAATTTTAATGAGAAAACATTTATTTTAAATATGGCTAGTGATTTAAATACTTTAAGTCAAATTTTAAGTAAAGAATACACAGTTTGTCTTTCTACGAAACAAATTACAGATATAGCTACACATATTAAAAAAAATGGTTCTTTTGATTATGAATTAAAACCTTTAGAATTTAAATTTGTAGACTATCCTTCTCATTTGTCTCATGAAAATATAGATAATTTAAGATTATTGTTTAGTATGAAGATCAAGGGAGAACATCAAAATATTCCTGAGCTAAAAGATTCATTGAGTCATTTGGAATTTAATATATGGATAACAGGAATAAATCGAAATAATCGAAGTTCTAATCCTTTTTATTCAATACATTTTGACCGACACCAAGAAGGTGAAAATCCTTCAAGTGAAATTCATCCAATTTATCATTTTCAATTTGGTGGAAGAAAAATTAAAGATAAAGGTATTGATCTAGGACAGGTACTATTTATGGATACACCAAGAATAATGCATCACCCTATGGATATATTTTTAGGAATTGATTTTGTCTTATCTAATTTTTTCCCAAAAGTTTGGGAAAGGTTCAAAAAGAATGGTACATATACTAATTTAATAAAAAAATATCAAACATATTTTATTTATCCATATTTTAGAACTATTACAAAACATTTTGAAGAGTCTATTAAACAACCATGGTGCTCGAAAGATATTTATCCTCAATTAATTGAGGTGAAATATTGAATCAAAAAATTTTTAATTATCTAAAAAAATACAATAAAGAAGTCTTTCCTATGAATAGGCTTCTTGTATCTACATACATATATTTAAATAAACTAGAAGTAAAAAAAAATAAAAAAATACTAGACTTACTGATATATGAACAAAATGAAGAAGAATATAAATCTTTAAATGAGTTTATGCTTCTTGTAAAGGAGATTGAGCGTGATTTTACCTACGAAGATCTTCTTGAGCTGTTTGAGTTTGTAATTTCTCCATCAGATAAGCTGGTAAATGGGGCAATTTATACGCCTAAAGATATTCGAGAGTTTATAACACATCAAGCATTTGAACAGCATAGGAATAATCAAAATATATATGATTTTAAAATAGCGGATATATCGTGTGGATGTGGAGGGTTTTTAATAGATGCCACAAAAGTTCTAAAGGAGAAAACAAATAAATCGTATAAGCAAATTTATAAAGAGAATATTTTTGGTGTGGATATACAACCTTATAGTATAGAAAGAACAGAGGTATTACTCACATTACTCGCTATAGAATATGGTGAAGATGAAGAAATATTTGATTTTCATTTATACGATGCTGACTCTTTAGAATTTGATTGGTATAAAGAAAATAGTCAAATAGAAGTGAGTAATGGTTTTGACATCATACTGGGTAATCCTCCTTATGTGTGTTCTAGGAACATGGATGAAAAGACAAAAATTTTAATGTCAAAATGGGACACTTGTGCTACAGGACACCCTGACCTATATATACCATTTTTCCAAATTGGATTTGAACTTTTAAGAGCACAAGGAATATTAGGATACATAACAGTAAACTCATTTACAAAAAGTCTTAATGGTCGAGGAATCAGAAACTATTTTCATGAAAAACAAGTGGAATTAAAAATAATTGACTTTGAAGATGAACAGATCTTTAACTCAAGGATGACCTATACGGCGATATGCTTTTTATCTAACAATCAATCAGATATAGTAAGATATTCTCCATTGAGAAAAGCTCAGTTGAGAGATAATTTTAAATACCAAGAATACCCATATAGCGAATTGTCAATTCAAAATGGTTGGTATCTCAAAAATAAAGATTTAGTTCAGAAAGTTGAAAATATTGGTACTCCATTAGGAAATATATATAACACGAAAAGCGGTATAGCTACTTTAAAAAATAGCATTTACATTTTTACACCAGTAAAGGAATCTACAAAATATTATTATATTGATGAAGATACAAAAGTAGAGAAAGGAATTTGCAAAAATATTGTAAACTCGAATCTTTTAATTAAAAATGACCAAATTGATAGTTTTATTGAAAAGATTATTTTCCCTTATGACTATGATGAAAACAATCAATTTTTTGTAATTCCCGAAGAAAAACTAGCAAAAAAACATCCTATGGCATATGAGTATTTATTAAAAAATAAAGCTGAACTTGCTTTAAGAGATAAAGGGAAAGGGAAAGATTACCCTTATTGGTATGCATTTGGTAGAAATCAATCACTAGAAAAAAGCAAATATAAACTTTTATTTCCACAGTTAGCAAGAAAAGATTTTAAAAGTTGTATTTCTGATGATGAAAATTTATATTTTTATAACGGAATGGCTGCATTGTCTGACAACCTAGAAGAGTTACAGATTTTAAACAAACTGTTTATGACGGAGATTTTTTGGAAGTATGTCTCAAGTATAAGTAAAAATTACGCATCAAACTATTTTTCACTTGGAAGAAACTACATAAAAAACTTTGGAATCTATGATTTTACTCAAGAGGAGAAAGATTATATCATCGGTGAAGAAGATATTGATAAATTAAATGATTTTTTTAATAAAGTATATAAATAATGAAAAATTTTAAAAAGTTTGAAAGTTTGTCAATGGTATGGGACAAGTGCTATTTACTTAAGCAAAATATAAAAAAACATACTTTAGAATTTTGATATTTATTGACATATGATGCTCAATAACGACATGAGGTGAAAGAGCCGTGTACCCCTCCCCAATTTTTAGACCAAGGTCAAGCTGATAATTTCTTGTCCTGATTATGCTTTTGTAAATATTTGATAGGGCTTAAATTTTCCAATGCCTCATGTGGTCTGTGATGATTATAGTCATATTTCCACTCTTTAACTTTTTCCCTCACTTCACTGAGTGATCCAAACACATAGCAGTTGAGCAATTCTCTTCTAAAGCTACCATTAAATCTTTCAACTCTAGCATTCTCGATAGGTTTTCCGGGTCTGATAAAATCTAGTGTGATATTGTGCTTATTACACCATAATTCAAGCTGTGTAGAGATAAACTCTGGACCATTATCAACACGGATGGTATTTGGATACCCTCTATATTCACAAACACGCTCTAGCGCTCTGATTACTCTATGTGCAGGGAGTGATGTATCTATCTCTACATCTAAAAATTCTCTGTTGTACTCATCGATGATATTTAGTAGGCGGTAGCGTTTGCCATACCAAAGAGTATCAGACATAAAATCCATAGACCAAACATCATTGATACACTCCAACTCTTGCAGTGGTGTCTGCACACGTTCTGGCAGGCAGTGCTTTGTTTTAGGGCGCATATTAAGTCCTAAAGACTTGTAAACTCTATATACTCGTTTATGATTCCAATCATATCCTGCATTACGAATTCGAAGATAGAGCTTTTTAAAACCATTACGGATGTGCTTAGTAGCAAAGTGATTGAGCGCATCAATCACCTCTCTATCCTCTTTTGGTGTAGCTTGATAATAAAAACTGCTACGATTTAGTCCAACTATTTTACATGCCTGACGAAGAGAAAGCTCATGTTCTTTATGAAGATGCTCTACAGCTTCTCGTTTACCGTCAGGCGTTAGAGCTTTTTTTCTAAAAGATCCTTTAGTGCGTGATTTTCAAGTGCCATATCTGCAAACATCTTTTTAAGCTTAGCGTTCTCATTCTCTAGCTCTTTGAGACGTTTTATGTCCGAGACGCTCATACCTCCATACTTACTTTTCTACACATAAAAGGTTTGATTACTAACACCATGTTTACGACACACATCAGAAACTCTCATCCCAGCTTCTACTTCATTTAAAATGCCCACAATTTGGCTCTCTGTAAATCTACTCTTCTTCATTCCTAACTCCTGCAATTATTTTAGCAGAAGTTATCAACTCATATTCGGTCTAGTTTTTGGGGAAGGGTACAATAAAAGTATTAAATAGGCTTCTTGATATTGGAAGTGAAAACTTTAAAGGCGATCTTACAAAAAAGAAATATGTAAAAATTGCTGATACTGCTGAAACCAATGCTTCAAGAGATATTGCAGATTTACTTCAAAAGGATTGCATCAAAAAAGTTGAGGGTACGACAGGAAGAGCAACTAGATATACTATTAATCATATAATTTAGCTCTCTTGCTAGTGGCATTAAATTATTTAGTTTTTACTTCTTAATGTTCAAAAACGCCACAAATAAAAAGATGGCAAGTGCAACTTTAGAGATTCCTTGCTTCATGCGCAACCATCAAAAAAGGGGCTCAAAACCTCACCTTCACCCCTAGTGTTCCATTAATCGCTCGTTCCCGCTCTCTCACCTGCCCCTCGGCCGTGGCAAAAAGCTCGGTGAGCCTGAGCACTTTATAGTTCACTCCCAAGTTGGCTTTACAGATTAGGCTTCCTCGATCGAGTGTCGTGCTTCGCCAGCTTCCCGCCTCTGGAGCACTAGAGAATCGCATCACAAGCGGAGTCTCTAAATCACCCCACTCCTTGAAGAATCCTACGCCAATATCCCAAGAGCCTCGATTCTCATAAAAAGACTGGATAAATTTCGCTCCCATGCCCGCTCCATAAAGCTTTGAGCGAAATCCATCGACAGCAAGGCCTGCTCCCCCTGCTCCCCCCTCGCTATAGCTATCTTGCTTGTAGCGATCATAGCGTAGCTCCACATAGGGCTCAATCGCCGAGCCCTGATCTAGCTTGTACGTGTAGGCTCCGCTGATCCAAATCCCCATCGCCTTCGCATCATACTGGGAATCAGCCCCACCTAGAAGCGTCTCCCTCTCGCTATCGGCTTCAATAAAAGCATAATCAATAGCCGAATCGATTCGGAAGTCACCCGCACACCTAGAACCATACACTCCCACTACCTGACTCTTCACCGTGGAGCTCAGCTGGCCATCGTTGGTCTTAAATCGACTCTGCAAAGAGGCAAAGGAGGCTCCATAGACGCTATCATTATCGCTTTTGTCGATTCCTATCTGGGTGCCATAAACATGGGTGTGAGAGGAGGCGATATTTTGAGCGCTATCGCTAGAGCTAGTGATTCTTCCTCCTAGCGCCTTTGCCCACATCGTGTAGTCGTAGGCATAAGGATCAACAATCCCCTTCTCCGTCCAAATTCCCTCCTCTTTAAGAATCTGAGCCAAGAGCATCCCATCTCCCGCATCGGCAAAATAGAGCCCGCCAAGACCTATCCCCGCCCTCGCCTGACTTAAATTCCCCAATCGAGTAGCGATGAGCGTCCCAAAAGGCAAATAGGAAGAGCGAGAGGAAGAACTCAAAGAGGCAAGATCATCTCCTCTTAGACTCAAAAAGGCACTTTGGGCTTGAGAGGCGCCCATGCTATCAATTCGGCTCAAGAGGGGTTGCATGGCGCTATTTGAGCCTACGCCATCCAGCACTGATGCAACCAAGACACCTCCGCCTGTAGCAATATCTCCATAGGTGACGGCGTTTTTAGCGAGTGTCAAATAGGCATGAGTGCTATCGTATGTAACACTTGGAGTCAAAAAAGCAAGATTGGTCGCCACATCCCCAAAAGTCCCACTAAGGCTAGTCGCACTCAAAATGGTGTAGAGGGTGGAGGTGTTCCAACTTCCAGCACTATCGGCCACAACAACGAGTTTGGCACCCCCAAGAGAAGCATTGCCATTCACATCCACCCTCCCCGAAGTGCCATTGGCATAGGCGTTGAGCCGATAGGTGCCGCCACTTGCAAAGTTCAGATTCCCCTCAACCCTCAAAGTGCTCGCCATGGGATAAAGTATGCCCCCATCATTGACGATGAGAGTGTTCACTGTGCCGCCGCCATTGAGAGAGGCTCCATCTTGTATTGTAAAGTTTTCAAAATTGATGATTTGAGAGAGTGAAAAATTGTTTGCGTAACCAAGCACTATAGAGTCCGTGCCACTCCCCCCATCTATGGTGCCATTGACGGTTCCGCCTAAAAGTTGCACGGTATCATCTCCGCTTCCCATATCTATTGCCATGCCATTTTGGCCCGTGATGGTGCCATGGTTAACAAGCGTATCCTCTCCAGCGCCCATCTGTATAGCCGCTGCCGCTGTTGTGCTGCCCACTTCATCAACTTTCACACTGCCACTTCCACCCGTGATCGTTCCGCTTGCATAGTTGGTGATTGTATCATCATAATTTCCTACAAGTCCAATAGCCGCCTTTGTCACCCCAATGATTGTCCCCCTATTTCCAATGATCTGCGCTCCACCCGCCGCTGTTGTCGTGCCTCTACCTGATGCCACAGCCGTTCCGTTTGATCCATCGTCTATGAGTATGCCAATGGATTGACCATAGATGGTGGCTCCTTCATAGTTGAAGAGGCTGCCACCCCCAGCAGCGATGCCCTCTGCACCATTTGGCAAACCCCCAGAGTCCACTCCGCCCGCTCCAAGCCCTTGTATGGTTCCATAATTTCTTATAATAGCCACCCCATCTATATCCACACCATCCCCATCTCCGTTGTTTGCAGTTGATGTGCCTCCATTGGAGGCTGAATGGTCATAAACATTGCCTTCTCCCGCATACGCCCCAGTGATCGTCCCGTAGTTGATGACCGTTCCCGTTCCATCGCTTCCCACGCCTGAGCCGTTATTGCCGATGATGGTCGCTCCCGCTTGATTGACAACATATATCTCCTCATCAGCCGTTATGGCGTGCCTAGAGCCACTAATGATTCCATAATTATCTATTTGAACCCCTGTTTTATCGCCCACATCTATTCCATCATGCGCTTTTGGATCTCCACTGCAAGTGCCCACACACTTTGTGTTAACGGGACCCGTGCTGATAATCGTCCCATAATTTACAATGCTCATATTGTGGCTAGGTCTAATAGCATCATCGCCCTCAGATTTGATCAAAGCGCTAGTGTTGGAGACTGAACCATTGATGATTGTATTCCCCATGGTTGCATTTGAATTTCTGAAATCAAGGGCTTGTCCGCTATCAGCCATC
This sequence comes from Wolinella succinogenes DSM 1740, assembly GCF_000196135.1. Taxonomy (NCBI): domain Bacteria; kingdom Pseudomonadati; phylum Campylobacterota; class Epsilonproteobacteria; order Campylobacterales; family Helicobacteraceae; genus Wolinella; species Wolinella succinogenes. The sequence goes on from NC_005090.1 coordinate 1,831,786, forward strand.
GAACCTTGTTTGATTATGGTTCCTTGGTTGTTGATGATTATGGTTGCTGTGCTATCAGCAATTTTGACTGTATCATCGCCTACAGAAGATAGGGTTCCATTGTTGTTGATAACGATTCGGGATGTTTTGTTGCTTGTATTGTTTCTGACCGCTCTGCCCGTTCCCGTTTGAGAGATAGTTCCATTATTGGTCAGCGTGATTATCGAATTGGTCGTAGTGGTAGGCGTAATCATCACACCAGCCGTGGATCCCGAAGTAGTGACACTCCCCTCGCTTGTCACGACTCCCGTGTTGCCATCATTCAATGTTTGCCCCGAGGTCACTGCCGTATTGACTGTAAAATCAGCCCCCCAAAGAGGAGAGGTGCTTGATAGGGTTGCTGCGAATATCGCCCCATGTATGGTTTTCATTCAAAACATCCTCATAATTTTTGTTGTTATTGTGATAAACATAATTTTTAATTATAAGCCTGCTCTGTTACAAAAAAATTTCCACTCGACTCGCCCTCAAAAGGCTCACCAAAAAATAGAGAATCTCCGCAATACGATATAATGCTTTCGTCACACAAAATCGCACAAGGTCTCATCTGCACATGTTCAAAGAACTGCAAACCCTACTCAAAAGTCGACACACCCTAGCGCACGCGCTGACCAAAAAGCATCTCTATGCGCTTGGATTGCTGCTCATCCTCCTTTTTGTCTCCTACGCGATTCTTCAAAGTGCCATCGCCCAGCAAAGAGATGATGCCTATCTTGTGAATATCAGCGGAAAACAGCGAATGCTCGCCCAGCGGATCGTCTCCCTCTCTCAAAATATCGCCTCAAGAAAATTTCTAGGGCGCGACTATCTTGAAGCGAGCGAGGAGCTTAAGCTCAGCCTCCAAGAGCTTGATTTCATCCACAAAAGCCTCCGCCAAAAGGCGCTTCACACCGAGGGATTCTCGCTCAATCGCCGCTCTCCTCTCTATGAGGTCTATTTTGGTTCATGGAATCTAGCGATTAAGCTGGAGAGTTTTTTGGGCGAGGGGGTGAGACTATTAGAGAGCGAGGAGACTGAAGAGACACTCTTTTTGAGTCAGAATCTCTTGGAGATGTGGGAGGGGGATCAGGGACTTTTGGGGGTGCTAGAGCTTGGCACGCTCACCTTTCAGCTAGAGAGCGAACACCGAATCGACACACTCCAAAAAACCGCGCTAGGAATCATCCTCCTTATCGTCGTGGTTCTTTTTTTGGAGGCACTCTTTGTGATTCGCCCTGCCATCTTGGAGCTCGCCCTTATTGAAGAGAAGTGCAAAAAATGTCTAAACAAGAGAGAATCGACCGAGGATTCCTAGGAGAATCATCGCCGCTAGCCCTGCAAAGAATCCCGCCAAAGCGTCATCTCCCACCACGCCAAGCCCTCCTTTGACCTTTTGGTCGATTTTTCCGATGAGCGAGGGTTTCCAAATATCAAAAAGACGGAAAAAGAGCACCGCCAAAACCACGCCAAGCCCATGAAATCCCACCATAGAGAGCGCGATCCATGTGCCTACAAGCTCATCCACAACAATCTCTTGGGAATCGTGGCTAGCGCCCTCTTGCTCCTCTTTGTCGATCTCACGCACCGCGATCGCCCCCACCAATAGAGCGAGCATCAACACCGTGGAAGCGGGAAGAAGATAGAGAAGTGGGAGGGCTAAAATCGCTGAAACTACCGTCCCAACCGTACCCGGAGCCCTCTTTGAGAGTCCAGCTCCGCCAAGTGTGAGAAAAATTCGTCTTGCATTCATGGATTAAGATTCCTTAGGGTTTAGGTGAGGGAAGAGGTTTGGTACAAATCCATGAGCTTGAGGTAGAACTCCTCATCACTCCGCTCTTCCAGCAAGCCCTCAGAGGGCATCATGTCATAATAGAGTCGCTCTAGATTCTTGAAACGATTGGGGAAGAGCTCGCTTAAAATGATCGCAGAGATCTCTTTGCGCACCAACACCGCTGGAGGCAATAGTCCAAGTCGGAAAAACTCAAAGATCGAATCGGAGTGGTAGGTGATGTGATGGTGGTGTCCATGGGGGCAAGTTTTGGTGCTCACCAGCGTGCGACACATATTGCAATAGACAAACTCGCTCATGATTTTGATGTCGATATCAATCCCTTTGAGCGTGTCAAAAATAGAGCGCATCTGGTTGCGATCATAATACATTGAAAGTCCTGCGTGGTTGGCTCCGGTGACTAGCTTGTCACATCCAAGATTCTGCGCAACAATCGCATCCAAAATCATCTCATTTCCGCCCGCAAAGAGATAGGTGTCCTCTAGGGGCACAATGAGCACGCGGCTTTTGGGGAGGTAGTTTTCCACCAAATACTCTAGCGTCTTGTGGCGCAATGAGTAGTCCATAATATCCGTACGATAGGGCTTGAGCAAAAAGAGCACCAAAAGATCGGTCTCATCGAGCGTGAGGCGGATGATTCGTTCATGCCCTCGATGCAGGGGCTTCGCCGAGAGCATGAGCGCTGCGGTGTGTTTCGCTCCGATGGCCTCTTGCGCCTCTTTAATCTTGCGCTTCACCTCTTTGACATCTTCAAATTCACTCACTACATAGTCACCACAAACCGCATAATTCCCAAGCCGTTTATAGATGGCGTGTGCCTTGGGGGAGGAGAGATCGCCCCCCATGATCTTTTTGAATCGATGCTCCCTGTCAATAGGAAAAACCTCATCCACGACAATCTTCCCATAGACCTTTTTGTCGCAAATCAACTCCAAAACCTCACCTTTGTGAGCGTTTTTGAGCACTTGCTCATTTTTTTGCCCGCTAGGGGAGAGGAGAAAAGGCACGGGGAAGGTCTTGCCCTGATAGATTCCACTCCTATCAACCTCTTGCATCTCTTTAGCATTCATAAGCCCCTTCACAGGAGCAAGCAGCCCCTCTTGGCAGAGCGCAAGGACAGAGAGCGCCTCCTTGTCGATATAAAGAGCCCTATTTTTTCTTGCTGATTCCATATTTTTTCCTCTTTTCCCAAAGGCTCTTTCTGGACATTCCAAGCCGTCTAGAGAGCTCGGTGTCAGGGTATTTATTTTCGTATCGAACGATGATATTTTTGATGTAATCATCCAAAGAGAGAATCTCTCCCCCCAGATCAAGATTTTTCACGCCACTGCTAATATCCACCACCGAGGGGAACTCAATCTCCTCCGAAGAGACAAAAGAAAGAATCACGCAAGACTTGGCAACAATCTCCAAAAGCTCCTTGCGCTCGCTCTTTTTAAGCTCCTCTAAGCCCACGATATATTTGATCTCTCGACATGGAAGCGCCCGTTTGAGTTTGTCACGCCAATGGAATCCCTCTTTGATAGAGAGGAAATCTAGAGGAATGTCTTTATGCTTGGCGTAGGCGATCGCGTAGGCATCAGCGCTCTTTTGGGTGCTGCTTTTAATCACAAAGGGGGTTGTGAGCTTTTGATTGAGGGAGGAGGGAAAGTCCGATAGGGCAAAATCGAGATAGCGGCGGTAGAATTGCACCTCTTTTTTAAGCTTTTGAAAGGTGCGATAGTGCTCTATTTTGCGGATGAGCTCATCAATCATAAAAGGCTTTAGGATGTAGTCCTTGGCCCCCGCTTTGAGCGGCTTACTCACCGTGTCATCGCTCACATAGGAGATCATGAGGATGATAATCGAATCTTTATGCTTTTCGATGATGGGGTAGTAGTTTTGACCTGAAACATTCGTAGAGAGGAGCACCACATCATACTCCTGCTCCCTCAAAGCTTCATTCACCAAAGAGACGATCTCACACTCAAAGCCAAAATCACTCAACTTCGCCGCAATGCTTTGCGCCAAATAGATCTCATTTTCAACGATTAAAACACGCATGCTTTGTCCAATCCAACAGTTTTAAAACCACCTGAGCGCTCACAGCGACCCCCTCTTTTCTTCCAACAAACCCCAGCGATTCTGTAGTAGTGGCCTTCACCGAGATTCTCTGCCTTGAGACCTCCATGACCTCGCCTAGCCTTCGCTCCATTGCCTCTTTATAAGGAGAGAGCTTAGGGGCTTGCGCCATGATGGTGAGATCCGCGTTGATGAGCTCAAAACCTATTCCGCGGATAAACTTTATCACCTCTTGAAGCAGAAGCGTCGAATCGACCCCCTTGTAGGCCAAGTCGCTATCAGGGAACCACTCCCCAATATCGCCCGCCCCCGCCGCACCCAAAAGCGCGTCAATGAGCGCATGGATGGCCACATCTCCATCGCTATGAGCCTTGAAAGTCACGGGAGCGGGAATATTCACTCCAGCCAATCTGAGTCCCTCCCCCTCCATGAAGGCGTGCACATCAAAGCCACTCCCCCCATAACACCCCCCAAAAGGAGGTTCAAACCCCTGAAGAAGCGTGAGCTCGTGGGGATGGGTGAGCTTTTTGAGTCGCTCGCTCCCCTCGACCAAAAGCACCCGCCCGCCACTCTTAGCGATCGCGCTGCTCTCATCAGTGAAATCCCCCTGCCTAAAGGCCAAAAGAAGCGATTCGACATGGCTGAGCTGAGGAGTTTGAATGAGCTTCACTTCACTCCTAGAGAGGTATTCTCCCTGATAGCTCACGGTGTCGCTCACTCCAATGGCAGGAGCCACGCACTCCGCCTCGCCAAGGCGCCCTATCACCCTAGAGATCACCTCCGAAGGCACATCAAAGCGCGCCACATCACTGACTAAAACCCAAGGGGTTTTCACGCTCGCAAGCGCATTTTGGAGCGATTCTTGGCGCGTCCCTCCGCCCTCAATCACCTCAAAATCAACCTGCTTTTGCATATACTTCACCTCTTTAGGCGAAGCGGTGATGATCACCTGATCAAAGCAGGCTTGCTTGGATAGATGCAAAGCGACATGCTTCCAAAGGGGAGTCTCGCCGAGGCGAAGCCACTGTTTCTTGATCGAAAGCCCCTGACGAAAGCGGCTCGATTCCCCTGCCCCCATAACGACTAAAGAGACTTGGCTCAAAAAGCCCTCCTTATAACCCTCTCAATGCTTCAAAGCTAATTCACTCAATGTGTTACGAAATTATACACATCAAAAGCTTGGTTTTATCTTTTTTTGGATAATTTTGCCTTTCCCAAAAAGACCATAAATCACGAGGAAGCGATGCGCCAAAGCTGGATAGAGAAGCGAAAAAACGACTCGGTGAGGACTCAGCTCCACTACGCTAGAGCGGGAATCATCACCGAAGAGATGCAAGCCGTTGCCAATGTCGAAGGGTTAAGCGAAGAGCTTATCCGTAGCGAAGTGGCTAGGGGTCGCCTTGTCATTCCCGCCAACATCCATCACCTCTCCCTCTCCCCTATGGGAATCGGAGTCGCGGCGAGAACCAAAATCAATGCCAACATCGGCAGCTCCTCTTTAGCGAGCTGTATCGAAGAGGAGATCGAAAAGACGCTCGTCTCCATTAAATATGGAGCGGACACCATCATGGACCTAAGCACAGGAGGCGATTTAGACGCGATTCGATGCGCGGTGATCGAGCACTCCAGCGTCCCTATTGGAACGGTGCCCATCTATCAGATTCTTCATGATGTTCAGGGCGATATCAAAAACCTCACCATCGATTCGATGCTGGAGGTGATGGAGCGCCAAGCACGCCAAGGGGTGAGCTACTTCACGATTCACTGTGGATTCCTCCTAGAGCACCTTCCCAAAGTCGCCAAGCGCAAAATGGGAATCGTGAGTCGTGGCGGCAGTCTCATGGCCTCCTACATGATGCACTATCACAAGCAAAATCCTTTTTATGAGGCGTTTGATGAGATATTAGCCATCTGCAGGGAGTATGATGTGACGCTCAGCCTTGGAGATTCGCTTCGCCCGGGCTGCCTAGCCGATGCCAGCGATGAGGCTCAGCTAGCTGAGCTCAAAGTCTTGGGCGAGCTCACTTTGAGGGCCTGGGAGAAGGATGTGCAGGTGATGATTGAAGGACCCGGCCATGTTCCCATGAATCAGATCGAGCGCAATGTGAAGCTTCAAAAAGAGCTCTGCCATGAGGCGCCTTTTTATGTGCTTGGCCCGCTAGTGACGGATATCGCCGCAGGGTATGACCATATCGCCTCCGCCATTGGTGCAGCCATTGCTGCATGGAAAGGGGTCGCGATGCTCTGCTATGTCACCCCCAAGGAGCACCTAGGACTCCCCAATGCCAAAGATGTTCGCGAGGGAATCCTTGCCTACAAGATCGCTGCCCACGCGGCGGATATTGCTAGGGGGAGAATCGGGGCGAGGGATAGAGACGATGCGATGAGCGATGCGCGCTACGCCTTTGACTGGAATCGCCAATTCGAGCTCGCCCTAGACCCCGATCGCGCGAAAGAGTATCATGATGAATCACTTCCTCAAGAGGTTTTCAAGGAGGCAAAATTTTGCTCCATGTGCGGGCCAAAGTTTTGCAGTTATAAAATCAGTCAAGAGATTGTCTCAAAACATGCATCAGGAGAATCACTCACATGAAAAATGAAGCTATTTTAGACCTCCTCAAAGAGGTCACCTACCCCGGATTTGAAAAAGATATTGTCACCTTTGGCTTTGTCCAAAAGGCTCTTTTAGAGAATGATACTCTCCATGTGGCCATCAAGATTCCCTCTGGTGTGCCTGAGGTAGAGCAGAAGCTCCGCGCTGAGATCACCCAAAAACTCGCCCCTCTTGGAGCCAAAAATATTGACCTCGTGATTGAACAACCCCAAGCCCAAGAGGAGCCCAAACCCCAAGGCCCCAAAAACATTGCCCCCCATATCAAAAATTTTGTCATGGTGAGCAGCGGCAAAGGGGGCGTGGGCAAGAGCACCAGTAGCGTCAACCTCGCTATCGCCCTAGCCCAACAGGGCAAGCGCGTGGGACTTTTGGATGCGGACATCTATGGTCCTAATATCCCTCGAATGCTCGGCCTCACCAAAGAGCGCCCCGATGTGAACGCCGAACAGAAAAAACTGATTCCTTTGAGCGCCTATGGCGTGGAGATGATGAGTATGGGCGTGCTCTATGAAGAGGGTCAATCCCTCATTTGGCGAGGGCCTATGATCATCCGAGCCATCGAGCAGATGCTCAAAGATGTGCTTTGGAGCGATCTAGATGTGCTCGTGATTGATATGCCTCCTGGCACAGGCGATGCTCAGCTCACCCTAGCCCAAAGCGTCCCCGTCACCGCTGGAGTGACGGTCACTACACCCCAGCGTGTGGCTTTGGATGATTCGGAGCGAAGCCTGGATATGTTCAAAAAGCTCAAGATTCCCATCGCAGGAATCATCGAGAATATGAGTGGATTCATCTGCCCTGATAGTGGCAAAGAGTATGACATTTTTGGCAAAGGCACCAGCCAAGCGGTCGCTGAGGATTTCAAAACTCAGGTGCTCGCCCAAGTGCCCATTGAGCCTGCCGTGCGAGAGGGAGGAGATGCGGGCAAGCCCATCGTCTTTTTTAGACCTGAGAGCCAAAGCGCTAAAGAGTATATGAAAGCCGCTTCGATTCTTTGGAGCTTCATTGAGCAAGCCAATAGCCAAAAGATCGTTGACAATAGCGAGATTCAGCCTGTGGACGCGGGTAAATCCGCCTGCTCCTCTTAAAAAGGAGCCCTCCTGTCTCCCTCGCACATTCGCTTTAACAACCTCTCCAAGCGCTATGGCGAAGCGCTGGTGCTAGATCAAATCTCTCTTGAGATTCCCAAGGGAACCATCTATGGACTCGTGGGCCATAGCGGTGCGGGCAAATCGACTCTATTGCGTACTATAAACGGACTAGAGGGATTTGATGAGGGAGAGCTTTGGGTGGATGGCGTCGATCTCCAATCACTTCAAGGCGATGCTTTGAGGGTATTTCGTAAAAACATTGGCATGATTTTCCAACATTTTTCCCTCATGGCACGCCAAAATGTCTTTGAAAATGTCGCTCTGCCTTTGCGTTGCTGGAAATACCCTGAGGCAGAGATCCAAAAACGTGTCTTTAATCTCCTCTCTCTTGTGGGCTTAGAATCCAAAAGCGATTCCTATCCAAGCGCGCTGAGCGGTGGACAAAAACAGCGAGTCGCTATCGCTAGGGCGCTCACGCTAGAGCCTCAAATTCTTCTCTCTGATGAGGCAACAAGCGCCCTTGACCCCTCCATGACCCAATCGATTCTAGACCTTTTGCAGACCATCAATCAGGAGCTTGGGGTCACGGTTGTCCTCGTGACGCATGAGATGGAGGTGGTGAAGAAGCTCTGCCACCACGCCGCCTTTTTGGAGGGAGGAAAACTCCTAAGAAGCGGCAACATTGAAGAGCTATTCTTGCAACCCGACCCCAAAATGCGCCATTTCCTTGGAGAGAGTGAAGTGCTTCCCAAGGAGGGGGTCAATATCCGACTCTACTTCCCCAAAGAGGTCGCACAAAATCCTATCATCACGCAGATGGCACGCCAGCTGTCGCTTGATTTCTCGATTGTTTGGGGCAAGCTAGAGCGTTTTGGCGAGGATGTACTTGGATCGCTAGTGATCAATATCCCTGAAGCAAGACAGGAAGAGGCGGAGCGATTTTTAGAATCTAGCGGCGTGCGCTGGGAGGTGTTGTGATGGAAAATTTGTGGTTTAAGATTTTGCTCCCCGCGACTTGGGAGACCCTCTATATGAGCCTAGTCGCCACACTCATCGCCCTAGGGCTTGGAATCTTTCCAGCGATTTTGCTCACCCTCTCTGACCCTAGGGGTCTCCGCCCCAACCCCAAACTCTACCAAGGGCTTGATCTCCTCATCAACACCCTCCGCTCTTTCCCGTTTTTGATTCTCATGATCGTGCTCTTTCCCCTCACTAAATTCCTCCTAGGCAAGACCATCGGCACGACGGCCGCGATCGTTCCACTGAGCATCGGGGCTGCTCCTTTTGTCGCGAGGATTCTTGAAGGAGCGCTCAAAGAGGTGGATAAAGGAGTGATTGAAGCGGCCAAGAGCTTTGGCGCGGGCGACTATCAGATTATCTTTAAAATCATGTTCTCCGAAGCCCTCCCCTCAATCGTCTCAGGACTCACGCTCACACTCATCACTGTGATTGGATTCTCAGCCATGGCGGGAGCCATCGGTGGGGGCGGGTTGGGAGATGTGGCGATCAAATATGGCTACTATCGATTCCAGACCGAAGTGATGGTCTATACGGTGATTCTGCTCATTGTACTGGTGCAGATCATCCAAGCACTAGGTGATTTTCTCTACCGCAAAATCAAACATTAATTTTTTAAAGACTACAATTCGCCCAAGGGAATTTATTCCCAATAAATTCAATAGAAATAGTAAGGAATCAACATGAGGAATCACAAACCCCTCCTTTCTGCCCTCTTCCTTGGCTCTCTTTTGCTCTTTAGCGGATGCTCCGAAGGAAAAAAAGAGGAAGCCTCCAAGTCTCCCGAGGTTCAATCCAAACCTCTCAAACTCGTAGTCGGTGCGACTCCAGAGCCACACGCTACGATTCTTGCTCAGGTGGTTGCGCCTTTAAAAGAGAAGGGAATCACGCTAGAAGTCAAAGAGTTCACTGATTATGTGACCCCCAATATGTCCCTAGAGGATGGCTCGCTCGATGCCAACTTCTTCCAGCACGCCCCCTATCTTGACCAATTCAACAAAGAAAAAGGCACTCACCTGCTTAGCATAGGCAATGTCCACCTAGAGCCCATGGGAATCTACTCCTCTAAAATCACTAAGCTAGAAGAGCTCAAAGAGGGTGATAGCGTGGCGATCCCCAATGACCCAACTAATGGCTCAAGAGCGCTTCGGATTCTTGAAAAAGAGGGACTCATCAAGCTCGCTAGCAAACCCCTCCTCTCCGCTCTAGATGTGGTGGAGAACCCTAAAAAACTTCAATTCAAAGAGCTCGATGCGCCCCAGCTCACCCGCACCCTAGGCGAAGTGGCTATTGCAGTGATCAACACCAACTACGCCCTCATGGCCAACCTCAACCCTCTCAAAAATGCACTTGCGCTCGAATCTAAAGATTCTCCCTACGCGAACATCCTCGTGGTCAAAAGCGGCAAAGAGAATGATGAGCGAATCAAGGCTCTCGTGCAAGCCCTCCAGAGCGAATCGATTAAAAGCTTTATCCTAGAAAAGTATCAAGGGGCAATTCTTCCTGCCTTCTAAAGCCCAGACAGCCCCTTCTCTTGGGGGCTTGTCCATTTTCTCTTGATTCCGCTACAATAAGGTCTGAAAAACCAAGCTTGGAGCGGCAACCATGCAAAACCAAACCCTCTCTCTTTTAAACGATTATATGCCTGAAGTCTCCCAATACAAGTCCCGCTTTGAATCGCTCAATACCCTGCTGAACAAAACCACCCTCACGGGCAAAATCAGCTCCCTTGATATTGCAGAGAATCTCTTCGCTTACATGGAGGAGACCCAGCAGAAATTCTCCCAGCTCCAAGAGCGACTCATCGACACACTCATCGAGCAAAACTTCCTCACTATCCTCTCTGAGGCTGAGCTCAACGCTCAGTCCAACATCGATGTGCTCAACCGCAACCTCTTTGAACGAACCGCTGATATCGCCTTTTTGGCCAAAAGCGAAATGATGAATAATTTTATCACTCATCAATCTGATGCCCTCACCAAAGAAGCTATTGAGACAAGAATGCACGAGTACACGCGCAAATACTCTGTCTATGAGGATATGATCCTCTTTGACAGAGAGGGGCGTATCCTTGCACGACTCAACTCCTCCAATCCCGCGACCCAAACCTCTGAGCCCATGATCGCCCAAGCCCTCTCTCTTCAGGGTGAGTACCTAGAGGTCTTTGGCACGGCTGACTTCATCAACAAGCCCACTCCTTCCCTCCTCTATCTCGCCCCTGTGCAGAGAATCGGCGAGAATGAGCGCGTGGGCGTGGTCGCTCTGGTCTTCAAATTTGAAGATGAGATGGAGCGAATCTTCAAGCGCTTCAGCGATTCCACCCCAGGAAGTCTCATCATGCTTCTTGACGCCAAGAATCGCCTCATCGCCTCAGGTAACCCTAAAGAGTTCCCTCTTGGCTCCACTCTCTCCATCCAAAAAATAGGCGATCACCACTTTGCCCAGACCAACAAGCGCACCTACCTCGTGGCCAAAGCCCAAACCCAAGGCTATTTTGGCTACACAGGCCCCCACTGGAGCACCGCCTTGCTCCTCCCCCTCCGAAGTGCGTTTGATTCCAAGCGTCTTGAGCTAGGCAAGATCCCCCCTGAACTTCTTGAAGAATCCTCTCTCATGACCAATGAGCTAAGGCGCGTGATTGCCGAGGCAGAAAACATCAACGAAGACCTGGGGGATGTGGTGATCAATGGAGAGATCATTGCCTCCAAGAGCCACTCCTACGCACTCAACCCGATTCTCAATAACATCCGTCTCCTCAGCGAAGAGATCAACCATGTCTGCGTCGATTCCATTCGCGGATTGCAGAAGAGTATCCTCGCTTCGGCTCTCAAAGGGGTGAGTTTCTATGCCAGAGTGGCGATTGATCTCATGGATCGCAACCTCTATGAGCGAGCCAATGATTGCCGCTGGTGGGCGCTCACTCATCGCTTCATCACCAATATGCACAAGAGCCAAGAGAACAGTGTTCGGGAGATTTTGATGGGAATTCTCCATAAAATCAACGCTCTCTACCCCATGTATCACAACCTTTTCCTCTTCGATGCGATGGGAAAAATTGTCGCCCTCTCCAATAAAGAGGAGATGAAATTCATCGATGAGCCCATCTCTTCAGAGGATTTCTCTCGAGTAAGGTCCATCCGAGACACCCAAAAATATTATGTCTCCGCGTTTGAACCCACCCCTTTTTATCGCCACAAGCCCACCTACATCTTCTACGCGCCCATCCTCTCGCCTGATGAGAACAAAAGCTTCCTAGGAGGGATTGGAATCGTCTTTGATGCAGAATCCCAGCTCTCCACTATGCTCCATGAAGCCCTTCCTAAGCGCTCTGAAGTGCTCTCCAGTCAGGGCGAGCTCTTTGGCCTTCTAGTGGAACGAAATGGCAAGATTATCGCCTCCACGAATGAAAAGCTCAAAGTGGGCGAGATCCTAGAGATTGATTCAAGATTCCTAGAGATTCGAGGCAATGAAGCCATCGATGAGGTGATCACTTTTCAAGAGAAGCGCTATATGCTAGGCGTCCAAACCTCTGTAGGTTATAGAGAGTTCAAAGTGAGCGATGGCTATAACTGCCCCGTCCTTTGCCTGATGTTTATCGAAGTGTAACTACCCGATCTTGGGTAGTTGCCATCCCCGAAAGTAGCCAAGGAGTCTGAGCGCCAACCCCGCTCCAGCCACTAAAAGAATAGCCCAAAGGGGCAAACTTCCCAGCCACATCTTCGCCAAAGCTAAAAGCACCGCACAAAGAATCGCCACCGTTCCATAAAATTCACTCACCAGCACAAAAGGGATCTCATTCACCATCACATCGCGGATGATTCCACCCCCCACTGCCGTGATAAAAGAGAGCAATATGATTCCAAAAAAGTTAAAACCATAGTCGATTCCCACCATTGCACCTGCAATGGAGAAGGCGACTAGACCGATGGCATCCATCACGATAAAGATGATTCGGCGTTCGATTTGGTCACGCTTGTGCAGTCGAAAAAGAATCGAAAAGGCAAGCGCCACCAAAATCGTGATCACCGGGTAATACTCTTGGAAAACAAACGGGATTCTTCCCGAGATGGCATCGCGAACGATTCCTCCGCCAATAGCCGTGGCAAATCCAGCGATCATCACTCCAAGCACATCCAAGTTGCGCCTCACCCCCGCGAGGAATCCGCTAATGGCAAAGGCGATCAACCCAATCACATCAAAAATCCAAAAGTAGTCCAAAGCCTCTACGCCTCCACTCTTGGGTAACGATTCTGATACTCTACATAGCGCAAAGCACTTGCTTTGATCTCCTCCACCTCGGCATCACTTAGCTCCCTCACCCGCTTTGCAGGCGAGCCAAGGATAAGGCTCCTAGGAGGAAATCGCTTCCCTTTGGTCACGAGCGCTCCTGCCCCTACGATGCTATCCTCGCCAATCTCCACGCCATCCATCACAATCGCTCCCATGCCAATGAGGCAACGATTAGCAATGGTGCATCCATGCAGAATCACCTTGTGCCCCACCGTCACCTCATCCCCGATCAAAAGAGGGTGTCCATCGCTTCGATCGGGCAAATTGTAGTGCTCCACATGAAGCACGCTCCCCTCTTGGATGCTGGTGCGGCAGCCGATGCGAATAAAGTGCACATCTCCACGGATCACCGCCCCAAACCAGACCGAGCTCTCCTCGCCAATCACCACATCGCCAATGATGTAGCTCCCCTCGCACACAAGGACGCTAGGATCGATTTGAGGAATCACACCAAGAAGAGGAATCACCATCCTAGCTCTCCTTGAACATTCGCTTGGCCAAGCGCTTGGCTTTGATATCCTCTTCGTCCTTCTTGAGTGAGGCATAGAGCGTGCTTACATACTCTTCAAAGATTTTTTGACTACTCACATTCTTGCCCTCACCCACGATTCTCTCGTAGCTTCCATCCTCTTTGAGCTCGTAGGATTGGACATTATCTTCGAGCTGGAGTTTGAGGATCCCCAAAAACTTCTCAGCAATTCCCTCATCAAAGACAGGGGTCATAAGCTCCACGCGACGCTCTAGATTCCTTGGCATCAAATCCGCGCTTGAGAAATAGACGCTTGGAGTGCTGTTTTTGAAATAGTAGATTCTCGCGTGCTCCAAATAGCGCCCCACAATGGAGATGACACGGATATTCTCGCTCACCCCCTCCACTTTAGGCCTAAGGCAGCAGATTCCCCGCACGATCATATCGATCTTCACGCCCGCTTGAGAGGCTTTGTAGAGTGCTTTGATCACATCAGTATCCACAACAGAGTTAGCCTTAAGGATGATTCGCCCCTCTGCGCCCCTCTTGGTCTCGTTCTCAATGAGGGCAAGAATCTTGGGCTTGATCTGCAAAGGCGCGACAAAGATAGTGTCAAGGCGCGAACGATGGGAGAAGCCTGAGAGATTATGGAAAAATTTGGTCGCATCTTGCGTGAATTCGCGCTTGGAGCTCATGAAGCTAATGTCGGTGTAGATTTTAGCGGTGGCGGGGTTATAGTTGCCCGTAGAGAGGTGAACATACTCTCTTAGCTCCTTGCCCACCTTTTTAATCACGAGTGCGATTTTGGCATGCACCTTGAGCCCTGGAACTCCATAGATGACATGAGCACCCGCTGACTCCAAGGCTTTTGCCCAGTGGAGGTTGTTCTCCTCATCAAAGCGCGCCTTGAGCTCCACAAGCGCAGTCACCTGCTTGTTATTCTCCGCCGCCTCCATGAGCGCCTTGACGATGGGAGAGTTTTTGCCCACGCGATAGAGCGTCATGCGAATCGAATAGACATCGGGGTCTTTAGCGGCGTTTTGGATGAAAGTGACCACGGGATCAAAGCTCTCATAGGGGTGAAACATCGCCACATCGTGCTGATCAAGCACCGAAAAAATATTCACATTTTTATCCAAAGGAGGAAGCGTACGGGGATTGTAGAGAGGATAGGTGAGAGGGGCAAAGTTTTTGTTGCCCACGATCTGCCACAGGGCATTAAGGTTGAGCGGGATCGCGTACTCATAGATATCTTCAGGCTGAACCTTGAGGTGGAGATTGAGGAATCCAAAAAGCTCTTCATCCGAGCCTCTGCCCACTTCAAGGCGGACGATCTCCCCTTTTTTACGAAGCTTCAATCCCTCCTCCATGAGCTCCATGAAGTCATCCGCCTCCTCCTCTTCAATTTCCATATCGGCATTTCGTGTCACCCTAAAGGGGGCATACTCGAGCGCCTCATAGCCTGAGAAGACCTCTCCGATGAACTCTCCCACCACCGTCTCAATAGGAACATAGGTGTTGTCGCTCATCTCAACAAATCGTGGCAACATTCGAGGAATCCTCACCATGCCAAATTTAATCTCTTGGGGATTCTCACTACTTTGGAGCTTCACCACGATCGCGAAGCTAAGATTATTGAGGTGAGGGAAGGGGTGAGTCGCGTCCACCGCGATAGGGATAATGATAGGATAGAGGTAGGAATCAAAATAGTCTTTTAGCTCCTGTTTTTTTTCATTATCCAATTCTATAAACTCTTTGATAAAGAGTCCTTCTTTTTCTAGCTCGCCTTTGACTTCAAAAAAAAGCGCCTCAAGCTCTTTTTTCTCCTCATGGAGCGAGTCACGAATAGAGGTGAGCTGCTGCAAAGGGGTGAGGCGATCCGCACCACTCTCGCTAATCCCCGCGGTATAGAGGCGTTTGAGTCCCGCCACACGAATCATATAAAACTCATCTAAGTTGGTGCCATAAATCGCGATGAACTTCAGGCGCTCCAGCAAGGGATTTTTCTTGTTATGCGCCTCTTTGAGCACACGAGTATTGAACTGCAACCAAGAGAGCTCTCGATTGAAGTAGAGTTTTGGATCATTTAGGTTCATGCTCTGCCCTTGTGAAGTGAATTATCTATCCCTAATTGTATCCAAAAGAGGGCAACAAAACCATGCCAATTAAGCTACGAATCACTCCTATTATCTTAAATATGGCTTTCTTGATAATATTGAGTGATTTTCTTCAAAAATCAAGAATCATTGTATAATGTTTTTTGTATATCAGTTTTATTTATGTTTTGTTTATATTTCCACCACGCCAAAAAGGATAGCCCATGGGTATCATCGCCAATCTCTCCACCAAGGCCAAACTCGGCCTTCTGCTTCTTCTGCTTCTTCTAGGAATCCTCCTCACAGGAATCTTGGGAATCAGAGCCGCCAACACCATCAATGACAACAACACAAGGCTATACGCGCAAGCCACTGTTCCTTTGGGCTACATTGGTAAGCTCAACGGGAGTCTAGAGGAGGTGAGGGGCTACTTCTATCGCTATGTCTCCGGAGCGATCACCTACGACAAACTCAAGAGTCATGTAAGCAACTGGTTTGCCAAGGATTATGAGGAATTTAAAAAAGCATACGCCAAAGCCATCTCCACCCCCGAAGACAAAGCGCTTTTTGAAGAGATTGTGCGTGAGTTTGAGACCTACAAGAGCCTCAGTCTTAAGCGTTTTGAGCTCCTAGAGGCAGGCAAAACTGAAGAGGCAAAGACTTTTGCTTCACAGGTGGCTGTTCAAGGGCGCAAGTGCGGAGATCTCCTCAATAAGTTTATGGAATTCAATGTTAAATTGGCCGAAACCATCTCCGCCGAAAACGATCAAGTCGCTGCATTGGAAACAAAACTCCTCATCGCTCTTGTCTCTGTCTGTTCTATTCTTGGACTTTTGATCGGATTCCTCATCATCCGCAACATCACCTCCTCCCTCACCTCTATAGAGGAGGGACTTGACTCTTTCTTTGCCTTCCTCTCAAGAGAATCTAGAGAAGCCAAGAAGATCACTTTGAACTCTAGTGATGAGTTTGGAAAGATGGCAGGAGCGATCAATGAGAATGTAGAGAGAATCGAAAAAGAGATTCGCAGTGATAGCGAGCTGATTGAAGAGGCTAAAGGGGTAGCTAGGCGAGTCCAGCATGGCTGGTATAGTCAATACATTGAAAAGAAAACCACCAACCCCTCCCTAGAAGAGTTCAAAAATAGTGTCAACGAAATGATCAAAGCCACTAAAGCTCACTTTACCAATATGAATGTGGTTCTGGAGCAGTATGCCAAATACGATTATCGGGAAGAGCTCCGACTAGAAGGAATTGAGAAAGGAGGAGTATTTGAGATCCTTGTCAATGACATCAACACTCTAAGAAATGCTATTGTTCAAAGCCTAAGAGATTCTCTCCAAGCAGGAGAACGCCTAGAGGAGCAGAGCCGACTCCTCAATGATTCCATGCAGACTCTAAGCCAAGGCACTAATGAACAAGCCGCCAGCCTAGAAGAGAGTGCCGCCGCTATTGAAGAGATGAGCAGCTCTATGCATAGCGTCAATGATAGAACCTCTGAGGTGATCAAACAGTCTGAAGAGATTAAAGGGGTGATTGGAATCATTAGAGACATTGCCGATCAAACCAACCTACTGGCTTTAAATGCTGCCATTGAAGCTGCAAGAGCGGGAGAGCATGGAAGAGGATTTGCAGTCGTTGCCGATGAAGTGAGAAAGCTAGCCGAGAGGACTCAGAAGTCTTTAGGAGAGATAGAGGCTAATACCAATGTTCTAGTTCAATCGATTAATGAGATGGGAGAGAGTATTAAAGAGCAAGCTCAAGGAATCACTCAGATCAATGAGGCTATTGCCCAACTTGACACTGTAACCCAACAAAATGCAGGAGTAGCGGATAAGACGGATGGGATTGCTAGTATGGTGGCAAGCATGGCTGAGGGAATTGTGAAGGAGGTGAGAGGGAAGAGGTTTTAAGGAGCGTCCCACTCCTTAGGATTCTCCCCCTCTTTTCTTGGATCAAGCTCAGGCAGGCGATCTCCCGCGCTGCCTGGAACACTCACATAAACACTTCTTTGCTCTTTGGGCACGATCTCTCTGGTGCTCGCATAGAGCCAAAGAGCGAGAGAAAAGAAGAGATAAACTCCGATAAAACCGCTACTTCCAGCCCACTCCATAGCACCGCCTAAGAGCAGGGGAGCCGCCATCGACCCCACCCCATAGCTAAAGAGCAGACTTCGACTCACCTCGACCACATTGGAGCGATCTGAGATTCGATCGTTCGCACGCGCCAAGCTCAATGAATAGAGGGTGAATATCCCACACCCAAGGACAAAAGCCGATCCATAGAGCACTTCGATTCTCTCATAAAAGAAAAAGGCGAGAAGCGAGGAGAAAAAGGCGAGCGCAGAGGCGAGCATGATCGCTCTTTTTCGTCCATAGGAATCGGAGAATTTCCCCATTGGAATCTGCACCAAAAATCCGCCCGCCATGGCAATCCCCATGAAAGTGGAGACCTCTTTGACCTCCATGCCTCGTTCCAAGATAAACACAGGTGCCATCGTGAAAAATCCCCCCACCAAAACGCCCGCCACAAGACTCCCCACCAGGGCCAAGGGAGCAATGTCGAAGAGGTGAGGCAGAGAGAGTCTAGAAGGCGGAGGGAGGAGTGGCTCTTTGATCTTAGTGAGCGAGACAGGAATGAGGGAGAGGCTTAGGAGAATCGCACTGATAATAAAGAGCTTCTCATGCTCCTTTTCCATCCCCAAAATCAACAATCCAAAACAAAAGGCCACATAAAAGAGCGCGGTGTAAAAGGCTAAGATTCTAGATCGAATCGAAGAATCGCTCTTCTCATTGAGCCAGCTCTCCACCACCATCAAAAGCCCATAATAGGAGAATCCAACCATCACCCGTAGTGCGATCCACGCCTCCACCCAAGGGATAAAGGTGTGAAGCAACACGCCTAGAAGGAGGCTTGAGCCAAAAACGCTGAAGCTTCGAATGTGCCCGACTCTAGAGATGACTTTGTGCGCAGCGATGGCGCTTAAAATCGCACCGAAAAAAAATCCCGCATTGACCACCCCAATGGTGATCTTATCTACGCCTTGAGATTCAAGCATCACGCCTGCGGAGCTGATGAGTAGACTATTGCCGACAAAAAGAAAGAAGATAGAGAAGAATAGCGAGGAGAGCGTAAAGAGGCGCTTCATCTTCTGCTCCTCACGCCCCACTTGGCGATAGGCATCATCGCTCCTTTATCAGGGAGTTTTACGCCCTCATGATAGTCAAAGATTCTTTAAGAGAGTCTACGCCTCGCCACACAAAAGGAGAATCTCCCCCGCCTCCTAGCCAAAGCAGAGGAGAGCGGAAGATTAGAACATATAAGAGAGAGTGAACTTCACATTTCGGCCTGGCTCATAATCCGTGCCATCCGCCGATTGAACCTTGCCATTGACGGAGGCGTGAGAGGCGTAATACTCATCAAAGAGATTGTAAATTCCCAAGATCGCCGTGAGGCCATCATACGCCCCTTTGGGCTTCCACTGAACACTCACATCGTGGACATTGTAGGATTTTTTATCAAAGTTCACTTTGAGGTAGGGGTTGAAGGCCTCAACCTCTTTGACAAAGGTCGATTCCCAGCCAAAACGCAAATTGTAGGGCGCCCAAGAATATCCGAGTCTCAATCCGATGCTATCACCCACATCTTTTCCGATAGCCGATCCCCCCGTGATTCCTTGCGAAATGGCATAGGTGCTTAGATCATCAATCTTGGAGCGTGAACGAGCGTAGGAGACGCCCGTGTCAAAATCTCCCAGACGAGCATTTGCACTCACTTCAAAGCCTTTGATGGTGAGCTCGCCGAGGTTTTGATTGTTGCTAAAATAGTCATCGATATAGTTGTCAATCGTGGTTTTAAAAAGGTTTCCATTCAGCACCAGCTCATCGATTCCTGAGATCGCCTTGGTGCGATAGACAAACCCAACCTCTTGGTTGTTACCCGTTTGGGCTTTGAGATCTGGATTGTAGGTCGAGCTATGAATCACCGTGGAGAATATCTCACTTAGCTGAGGTCCTCTAAAAAGCTCCGTGTAGCTCGCTTTGAGCGTGAGATTCTCGGTCGCCTTCACCTCTCCAGCTAGTGCATAAGTCCACTCAGTCCAGCTTTGAGTCGGTTTGCTTTGGAGTGTGCGCTCATAATCATTGTAGCGCGCCCCAGGAATCAAAGCAAATCGCCCATACTCGATTCGATCTTCAAGATAGAAAGTCTTTAAGAGTCGCTTCTCTTTGGAGTATTGATAGGTCGCAGTGGTTGAAGAGGGTCTAGGCTTGGTCGCCTGCTCTGCCTCCTGCTTTTGATACTCAACCCCATAGGTGAGCCCGTGGGTGAATGCGCCTGTCTCTAGGGTCGATTTAGCCAAAAGGGTCACCCCTTTATTGAGCCCCTCCCCCTCAATATCTGCATCGCGTCTAGCGGCCATCCAAGTCACCCCATTAGAGTTTCCTTCCCATCGAGAGATCTCATTTTTAGAGTGATACAATGTCGTCTCTAGCACCAAGGCTTTGCCCAAATCAAGCTCATGGGAGAGCGTCACCCCTTCTCGGTTATACTCCGTAGGAAAGATAGAATCTCTATTGGAGCCCGTCGCCCAGCCTTGGCTGAAATTAGGCCTAGCGGCATAATCACCCTCATCATGAAATCGATCATAGGTGAGCTCAAGTCGCTGGCTATCCGTGAGATTCGCTCCAAACTTCACCAAAATATTGTCCACATCTCCCTCGTTGGTGGCAAGCTTGTTGCCTTTGCCATCTTTAGGAGTCTCTTGGTTGATATAGTTGCCATAGAGCAAAAAGTCAAACATCTCATTGAATCGACCATAGCCTGCCAAAGAGGCGGATTTAGAGGAGTTGCTGGCGTAAGTGGTGCTCACGCGAGCGCCCGCGCTCTGCCCCGCCCTCAAAAGGTCGTTCGCGCCCATTGTCTTGAAGCGCACCCCTCCTCCTAGGCCATTGTTCACAATCGAATTGTTCCCCACTTGGATGTTTGCCTCTTTGAGAATATCCGCATTAATTCTTAAATCACCAAAATGGTGAAAGAGGTGAATGTCTTGCGGGGCACCATCAAGTCGTACATCTAACGCATCTCCACTAAGCCCCCGAATGTTGATATTTTGATTGAGCGAGTGAGTGCCCGCCACATCCACCCCAGGAATGTCCCTCAAAAGATCACTCAAGTGGCCTGCTTGCTTCACTTCAATCTGATTCTCCCCCAAAGAGACCGAGGAGCTATTAATCGCCGTCCCCCACATCTCTACCCTATCCAGTGAATACCCTGCCCCCTCGGAAGCAAGAAGATTCCCCGCCAAAAGAGAGGCTAGCACGAGCGAACGTGCTAGTTTATTTCTCATAGAGCCACTGTTTGATCTGATCATTTTTCCCAATCCTTTCATTTCGTTTTAAAATGATATTCGTTATCATAATTGTAAGAAATCTCACCCAAATCTCAAATAAGGATTTTTTTGACATCCGAGCACCCCCTTAAGGTTTTAGTCGTTGAAGATGAGACGATCCTAGCCCTCCAACTCAAGCTCTCTCTTCAACGCTTTGGATTCTCTATCAGCGGAATCAAAGCCAAAGGAGAGGAGGCGATTCTTCACGCCAAAGAGCACTCTCCCGACTTGATTCTCATGGATATTCACCTCCAAGGCAATCTCCAAGGCACTCAAGCAGGCGCACTCATCTGGGAGAGGTATCGCATCCCCATCATCTTTTTGACCTCTTATTGCGATGACAAGACGCTCAAAGAGGCGATGGCGTGCGAACCTTACGGCTATCTAATCAAACCCTTTAGAGAGGGGGAGCTCAAAGCCACGCTTCAAGCCGCTTGGAATAAACACTGCCGCCTCCTGCAACACTCCAAAGAATCCACCAAGGCACCGACTGCGCTAGGATTTGGCTATGCCTTTGATTCTCTAGGGGCTCAACTCCTTTGGGAAGGAAAGGCGATCAAGCTCACAGGAAATGAGATTCGCTTTTTTGAGATTCTGAGCGAGCGTCCTGGGCATACTGTGAGCTTTGAGGTTTTGCTTGATCTCATTTGGGGAGAATCGCATGCCGATCCCACAAGACTCAGGAATCTCGTCTATCGTCTGCGCCAAAAGCTCCATCCCGCCCTCATCGAAAATGTTTTTGAAGCAGGTTATCGACTCCATGTTTAAGCGCCCCCCTTCTCTGCCTCTTGGGGTCAAATTCACTTTAGCACTTCTAGGAATCTGCCTCGTTTTGCTCCTTTTGGTGGTGGGAATTCTCGCCCCCAAAATGAAAGAGGAGCAATTCAAAACAGAGACTCACACGATCGAGCGTCTCCTCTCCAAGATGGAACACCAAGTGCGCCTAGCCATCAAGGTCAATCAATTTCATAGCTCCTCCCAAAAAACCAATAACGATTTACGCCTTCAAAATCACCTCCAAAACCTCCACCTTCATGCCCTCTCCCACCCCAGCGCTTCGCTTGAGCAGTGGATCGCAACACTAGATCAAGAGTTTCAAGGGGAGGCCTGCCGCGCCCTTCTTATCAAAGAGAATCAAATTCTTCACTCCACCAAGCCTCTTCCAAGTGCCTCTCCTCTCCTCTCTTCACTCACAGCACTCCCCCAAGGGGAGTGGCACTCCTATCTCCACCCCCGACCCCAAGGCGCCTGCCCCACCAGCGACAAAGAGACGCTCCTATTCAAGCCTCTTGGCACGACGGGCTATCGAGTCGGGGTTCATTGTCAAAGCCAAGACTTCATCTCAGAGAGGCGCGCTTTTGAGAGCGAAATTGGCGTTATCCTCAAAGAGAGCTTTCAATCCATCAAAGAGGGAAATCCTGGATTCGCCTACATGATGTGGGTCGATGGCAGCGAGAGAACCTGCGATCACAACGCCACGCTTCGCACCTCTTTAGAGAGCGAGGCCTCCCTCTACAATCGCGTCTGTTGCGTGAGCGAGACCTCGCCCACCGATCAGCCACTCACAGGCGACCTCAAAGCAGCAGACTATCTGCGCGCCAGCACCACCCAAGAGCCCCTCCGCCATTGGCTCGACAAAGAGGATGATCGGGGAAATCTCATCCATCCCGCCATCACATGGGCAAGAAAATTTGAAACCCCTGCCTATCCACTCATCCTCGCCGTGACGCTTTATGAAGAGGAGATTTACGATTCGCTTGGCTCCGTGCTCCTCAAGCTTCTTCCAGCCATCCTCGCTGCCCTTCTTGGTTCGCTCTTCTTGGGGATTCTTCTTTTTCGCCGATTCACCCAAAGGCTCACCCTCCTCTCTCAAACCGCCAAAACAGTTAAAAGCGGCGATTTGAGTGCCAGAAGCCATATTCGCGGGGAAGATGAGATTGGAGTGCTAGGAGAGACGCTCGATTCGATGATTGAAACCCTTGAGCAGGATATTCAAACGCTTGATTCCAAAGTCTTGGAGCGTACCCAAGCCCTAGAATCGCTTCTAGAAGAGAAGGAGGCGCTTCTTAAAGAGGTGCACCATCGCGTCAAAAATAACCTTGCGGTGATTATCGCGCTTATCGCGCTCAAAACCCCTAAGGCAACGAGCGAAGAATCGAAAACGCTTCTTGTTGAGCTAGAAGAGAGAATCTACACCATCGAGCTCCTCCATCGCAAGCTTTACCAATCCAAAAACCTCAAGCGAATCGAGATGAAAGAGTACATCCAAGAGATTGTCCATCGAATCGGCGAGCTCCATGAGACTGAGCGCCTTGGAATCAGAATCGCACTTCGTATCGAGCCTCTAGAGCTGGATGTGAGTCAGGCTCTAGCCTGCGGCCTGCTCGTCAATGAAGCCCTCACCAACTCTCTCAAACACGCCTTCAAAAAGAGAGGGGGCGAGATCTTGATCCTGTTCAACCCTCGCTCAAAAGAGTGCCATTTGAGGATCGAAGATGATGGAGTGGGATTCCCCAAGGCGTTCTTTTTGGGCCGCGAGGAGACGCTTGGAATGCAACTCATGCAAGGAATCGCCAAGAATCAACTCCAAGGCCGCATGGAGTGTTCAAATCCACCCCAAAGAGGTGCCAGAGTCGATTTTTATTTCCCTCTTTAGGGGGGGTATTATCCTGTAAAACTTAGATTTGAAATTCAGAGTGGAGAACAAAAAGTGACTTTTCTGCCAACACTGTTCACCTTAATGCTTAGTCTGTCCCTTAAGCTTGAATCGATTAAGCAGACTTTGTAGCTGAATGGCTTGAGTGGACAGCACTTCTGACGCACTCGCACTCTCTTCGGCATTGACTGTATTTTGTTGGGTAACACGGTCAATCTGAGCAAGTTCTTGATTTACTTGAGAAAAACCAACGGCCTGTTCATGAGAAGCCGAAGCGATTTCTTTGACCAGATCTGACACCTTTCCCGCATTGTTAAGAATTTCACCAAGTGCGCCTGCCGTTTTTTCAGCGATCTTTGTACCATTTCTAGTCTTTGCTACTGAACTTTCAATAAGATCTGATGTCTCTTTGGCTGCTTCAGCGCTACGAGAGGCCAATATCCTAACCTCTTCGGCGACAATATACTGCCACTAAAATTCAAGACAATAAATTGAAAGGTTTATCTTCCTAAATGGTAGAATTTTCTAAAGATTTAGGAGAGGAAAAAATGAGTAGAAAAAGAAAAAGCTATAGTGCAGAATTTAAAACTAGAGTTGTCTTAGAATTACTAGGTGGCGAAGAGACTGTAGCACAGATTGCCAGTAAATATGAGATTACACCAAAAAGTCTCATTGATTGGAAAAAGCAGTTTTTAGAGAATGCATCACTAGTATTTGATGTAGGTTCGGCTACTAAAGCCTATAAAGATGAGATAGAAGAGCTAAAAACAGAGAATGATGCTCTAGCAAAGAAATTAGGAAAAACAACCATAGAGAGGGATTGGGCAGTGGGAAAGCTAAAGAGCTTGGGCTTATCAAATAAAAAAGATCTTGTCACACCCAAGCTAAAGAATCTCTCCATGGCAAGACAATGTGAAATAATAGATTTAAATCGCTCAACCCTTTATTATGAACCTAAACCCATATCAGACAATGATTTAAAAATCATGAAAAGGATAGATGAGATATATACTGATATATCCTCAACCTATGGCTATCGGTTTATGCATAGGCAGCTTTTGGAAGATGGATTTTCAATTGGTGTAAATAAAGTCAATAAGCTAATGAACACTATGGGGATACAGGCAATCTTTCCAAAAAAGAAACGACACACATCCATTAAAAACTATAAACATAAAATCTATCCATATCTACTACGAGAGCTTGAAATTAACAGAGCCAATCAGGTTTGGAGTGGAGATATTACCTATATCCCAATCAAGGGTGGTTTCGTGTATTTGTGCGCCATTATTGATTGGCACAGTAAAACGATACTCTCATGGAAAATATCAACAACTATGGATACATCTCTTGTAACAGATGTTTTAAAAGAAGCCATTGAAAAATATGACATTCCTGTAATATTCAACTCCGACCAAGGTAGCCAATATACCAGCCATGAACATACAGAACTTCTCAAGAAACACAACATTCAAATCTCTATGAACGGTAAAGGCAGATCCATTGATAATATTGCCATTGAGAGATTTTTTAGGACTTTAAAATATGATGAAATCTATATCAATGAGTATAGCTCTATTTCAGATCTCAGATTTAAGGTTTCAAGATATATCAATTTTTACAATCACAATAGATTTCATTCAGCACTAAATTATCAAAAGCCCATGAATGTTTATCTAGAAGGGTTGAAAAACGTTGCTTAAATTAAAGGCTAGAGGCTGGAAGATGAATTCTCAAAAAGTTGTCTTGACAAATGGTGGCAGTATATTCCGTTAATTTTGGCTCTTATTCTTGGATCTGTTTACTCCATCTATCACACGAAAAGTTCCACTGTTCGTGCCTACAATATCGCAAGCTCTGAGGCAACTCTTCTTATGGAGGAGTTCTTAAAGCTTCGGATTCTTCGTTACCAAGATCAGCTTAGTGGCGGAAAGACAGAGGCGATTCGTCTAGTCATGAAAAAAATCCACCATGATACGGCAGCCCTCCATAAGAAGGTGCAAATCCCTGCCAATAAGGCTCGCCTAGAAGAAAATCTTCAGCTTTTCGCCCGTTATGCTGAACTCTATGAGTTGAGACTTCAAATCCTAGCTGATGGATCGCTAAGCGAAGAGGAAAAAAAGAGAAGAATTGCTGAGACCACCAAGGAGGGAGCCTCAGTGAGTGAGAAGCTCCAAAGCAATCTGGAGCAAACCCTAAAGAGCGCTTCTGAAGCCACTCTAGAGCAATCAGATCTCATCGAAAAAACGATAGCCATCGCTTTTATTCTCGCCTTTGGAGTCTTCTTGGGTTTTTCAATCCTGATCATCAAAAACATCATCTCCTCTCTCTCCTCCATCCAATCCGGCCTCCTCTCCTTCTTCTCTTTCCTCTCAAGAGAATCCAAAGAGGCACAGCTCATCAATCTCTCCTCTAAAGATGAGTTTGGAGAGATGGCTGGAGCGATCAATGAAAACATCAAGCGTATCCAAAAAGGGTTGCTAGAGGACACAGAGACCGTCCAAGAGACTCTTATGGTGGTCAATAGAATCAAAGAGGGTCATCTCAACCAAGCCATCCACTCCCTCCCTGATAATCCTCAGCTCCTCAAACTCAAAGAGCTTCTTAATGAGATGCTTGCCTCTTTGAATCAAAACTTCCAAGGAGTCCTCTCTCTTCTAAAGAGCTACGCTGAGAATGACTTTAGGGAGAGGATGGAAAAAGGAGGACTCAAAGGAGAAGTCGCCTCTTTGATTGAAGGGGTCAACTATCTAGGAGGAGAGATCACTAAGATGCTCCAAAGCTCTCTTGATTCAGGACACTCCATGGAGAAACAGGCCAGACTCCTGCAAGAATCAATGGAGGTTCTCTCTCAGGGAGCCAACGAACAAGCCGCCAGCCTAGAAGAGAGTGCCGCCGCTATTGAAGAGATGAGTAGCTCTATGGGAGGAATCAGCCATAGAGCTGAAGAGGTCTCTAAACAGACTGAAGAGATTCGTAATGTCATCATGATCATTAGAGACATTGCCGATCAAACCAATCTACTGGCTCTAAATGCTGCCATTGAAGCCGCAAGAGCAGGAGAGCATGGAAGAGGATTTGCAGTCGTTGCCGATGAAGTGAGAAAGCTAGCGGAGAGAACTCAGAAGTCTTTAGGAGAGATAGAGGCCAATACCAATGTCCTAGTTCAATCTGTCAATGAGATGAGTGATAGTATTAAAGAGCAAGCTCAAGGAATCACTCAGATCAATGAAGCCATTGCCCAACTTGATACTGTAACCCAACAAAATGCAGGAGTAGCGGATAAGACGGATGGGATAGCTAGAGAGGTCTCTAAGATGGCAGAGGGGATGGTTGAAGAGGTGAGGAAGAAGAGGTTTTAGAAGGTGAAGACTCTCCCCTGGCGGCCTAAAAAGATTCTTCTGTTTGGATTTTCCCCCTGCGATAAGGGGCGACTCTGGCTCTCTCTAATCCATCAAGGCTACCTTCTTTTGGATGCCTTCTCCCTCTCCGAGGCTAAATCCCTCTACTACCAAGAGGGATTTGATGGGGTCATCGCAGACTGCTCCTTGATTCCCAAGGAAGAATCGCTCCTTTTGGAGCTGCACGTTCTCTTTGGGGTGAGAGTGATCCTCCTCCTCTCTCCTCAAGGCTTCAAAAAGCAGGAACGCCTTCTTTTAGGAGGGGCGATTGCTTGCATCCTCAAAGAGGAGCGCTCGGCTTGGATGAGGGAGCTTCTTGGTTTCTTGGCTCACCTCAAAAGTAGCACCCCCAGAGAGATTCTTCTCCTCTCTCCATCCACTTTTTTAGCCAAAAGGGTGCGGGAAGCGCTCCTGCCTAGAGGCTACCATCTGCATACAGAAAAAAGGAGCGAAGAAGCCTTGGCGGTGGCTAGCCAAGGGGGCTTAAGGGTGTTGATTTTAGATTCTGGAGTGGAGGAGGAGAATCCCCAAGAGCTCCTTTGGGACATCAAGGAGACCCACTCCTCCCCTCTACCTTGCCTGATCCTCTCCTCCCATCTTGATCGTTCCCAAGTGGAGAGGCGATTTGGCTCTAGTGGCTATGAGCGCCTCGTGGAGCCTTATGGGTATGGAGAGATGATCAAAAAGATAGAGGAGATGTCCAAAGACTAGAGGGCGCGGATTTTGGCAATCTCATCCCTCAATCTTGCCGCCTCCTCAAAATCAAGAAGCTTGGCCGCTTCATGCATCTTTTTGGTCATCTCTTTGATGATTTTCTCTCGCTCTGCTTTAGGAATTTTCTCCTTCTTTGAGGCCTTTGCGTAGAGATCGCCCACCCCTTCAAGACGCAGCTCTTCATCCAATTTTCTCGTGACGCTTTTGGGGGTGATTCCATGTTTTTGGTTGAATTCCTGCTGTTTGGAGCGGCGATAGTCGGTCACCTCCATGGCTCTCTTCATCGAAGGAGTGATCTTTTGAGCAAAGAGCAAAACGCGTCCATTGAGATTCCTCGCCGCACGTCCCATGGTCTGAATGAGGCTTGTCTCACTCCGCAAGAAGCCCTCCTTATCCGCATCCAGAATCGCCACCAGCGAGACCTCAGGAAGA
The DNA here is from genome assembly GCF_000196135.1 of Wolinella succinogenes DSM 1740. NCBI lineage: Bacteria > Pseudomonadati > Campylobacterota > Epsilonproteobacteria > Campylobacterales > Helicobacteraceae > Wolinella > Wolinella succinogenes. The sequence continues at coordinate 1,859,823 of NC_005090.1, forward strand.
TCCAGTCCCTCTCGCAAAAGATTGATTCCCACCAGCACATCAAACTCTCCCGTGCGTAACCCTCGAATAATCTGATTGCGCTCAATCGCATCGATCTCTGAGTGCATATAGCGCACCTTGATTCCCAAATCGGCATAATACTTGGTCAGCTCTTCGGCCATCTTTTTCGTGAGGGCGGTGATGAGCACACGCTCGCCTCGCGCCACCACCGCTTTGATCTCATCAAAGAGTGCGGCGACTTGATTTTGACTATCGCGCACCTCATAGAGAGGATCCAAAAGTCCCGTGGGGCGCACGATCTGCTCAGCGATCTGCGCTTGGCTTAGCTCAAGCTCCCTTGGCGCAGGGGTTGCCGAGACAAAGAGGTAGTGCGGCGCCTTGGTGATGAACTCCTCATAGGTGAGCGGACGGTTGTCCAGTGCACTAGGCAAGCGGAATCCATGCTCCACCAGTACCTCTTTACGACTTCGATCCCCTGCATACATCCCCCCAAACTGAGGCAAAGAGACATGTGATTCATCCACGATGATGAGATAGGGTTTGCCCTTAAATTCAAAGTAATCCAGCAGAGAGTAAGGAGTTTCACCTACTTTTTTACCCGTGAGATGGCGTGAGTAGTTTTCGATTCCCTTGCAAATTCCTGTCGCTCCAATCATCTCCAAGTCAAATTCGGTGCGCTGTTTGAGCCTAGCGTGCTCGACCATTCGCCCCTCTTTTTGGTAAAACGCCAACCGCTCTTCTAGCTCCGATTCGATGGTTTTGAGCGCCTCGTGAAGTCGATTCTGCCCTACGATAAACTGATTGGCCGCATAGAGAATATAGCTTGGCAGCTCCCCCAAAGCCTGCCTATCCACGCTATCTAGGAGGGCAATGCGTTCAATCTCATCCCCAAAAAACTCCACGCGCACCACTTCATCTTCGCTGTAGGCAGGATAGATATCAATCACCTCGCCATTGACACGAAAATCTCCACGATCAAAAAAGTTGTCGTTGCGCTTATAGCCCATCTCCACCAATCGCAGCAAAAGCTCGCGCTGATGCAGCCGCTCCCCTACCTCTAGCTTTTGGATCATCTGAACATACTCTGCAGGGCTTCCAAGACCATAGTTGGCCGAGACTGAAGCCACCACAATTACATCCTCATGCGCCAGGAGCGAAGTGGTCGCTGAGAGCCTGAGGCGCTCCAGCTCCTCATTGATGGAGCTGTCCTTTTCAATGAAGAGGTCTTGGCGCGGAATATAGGCTTCGGGCTGGTAGTAGTCAAAGTGGGAGATGAAATATTCCACATGATTCTTAGGGAAAAAGCCGCGAAACTCACTGTAGAGCTGAGCGGCGAGGGTTTTATTGTGAGTCATGATGAGCGTAGGAATCTGAAGCTTCTCAATGATCTTAGCCATCGTGTAGGTCTTGCCGCTTCCCGTGACGCCTACAAGCGTCTGATAGCGATGCTGGGTCTGAATGCTTTGGGCGAGCTTCTCAATCGCTTGAGGCTGATCACCTGCAGGCTCATAGGGAGAGTGCACTTTGAAAGGCTGCATGGAGGCTCCGTTGTAAAATGTTCAAAAAATGCTACAATTATACCCAACTTTAAATATTGATAAAAACGCCTTAGAATCGCTCTTTTGTCGATATTTTATCCCCCAAAAGCAAGGAGAAACCCATGGAAGCCCCCCTCACCTTACTAGAGAGACTCAACGAGAAGATTGATACACTCCTCTCTAGGCTTGCCTCTTCCGAGGAGACCCTTGAGATTCTCCGTAAAGAAAACATCATGCTCCGCGCTGAAAACGAAGCCAAAAGTAGCGAAATCTCCAGCCTCTATGAAGAAGTTTCTCTTAAAGAGCGCGAGCTAGAGGGTATGCTCAAAAAGATAGAATCGGCGCTCGTTCGATAGATCATGCCTGAGAAACTCTCGCTCTCCCTTCTTGGCAAGCGCTACGAAATCTCACTAGAGGGGGTGCATCCCCGCACCCATAAGGAGTTTGCTTGGCTTAGCGAGAGGAGTACTCTTGATGTCAAAGAGCTCCTCAAAGCCTATCTAGAAAAGTGCCAAGAGTGTGCCGAGATGCAAGAGGCGCTAGAAAAAATTTGTGACAAGCTTGATCAGCACTAAATCCCCTTGAATCACTACCTCCTCGCCATCCTAGGCTCCAGCGCTCCCACTCTCACCTACGCCTCCCCCAAAGCCATCGAATCAGGCGAAGTGGTGGAGGTGGAGCTCAAAAGCCGCCTCAAAAAAGCGGTCGTCTTGGAAAAGATCGATCCCCCAAGTTTTGATTGCAAAGAGATTCTCCGCCCTCTAGAGGCGCGATTCTCTCCCTTGCAACAAAAGATTGCCCGATTCATCTCCACCTACTACTGCGCCTCTTTAGGCGAGAGCTTTGGACTTTTCATCCCTTTTGAATCGACCCCACCCCCACCCAAAGAAGCACCCCCTCCTCCCCTTCTGCCCCTCTCTTCTCTCCAGCAAGAGGCGTTAGAGTTTTTGCAAGCCAAGCCAAGCGCGCTCCTTTTTGGCGACACAGGAAGCGGCAAAACAGAAATCTACGCTCACCTTATCGCCACCCATCTCTCCAAAGGAAAGAGTGTTCTTTTTTTGATGCCAGAGATCAGTCTCACCCCCCAAATGGAGAGGCGGCTCTGCGGCTATTTCGGGGATTGGGTCGCACTGTGGCACTCTAAAATCTCAGCCAAAAAAAAGCAAGAAACCCTAGAAGGGATCGCTAGCGGCCAGATTCGTCTCATCGCTGGCGCGCGCTCTTCACTCTTTTTGCCCCTCCCAAACCTTGGGCTCATCATCGTGGATGAAGAGCATGATGATGCCTACAAATCCCAAAATCGTCCCCGCTACAACGCGCGTGACCTAGCTCTCCTAGCGGGAGATCGCGGAGGAATCCAGGTGATTCTTGGAAGCGCCACCCCTCTAGCTAGCACCTATTATCGATTCTCCCAAAAAGAGGCGATGTTCCGCCTCAAAGGGCGCCACTTCCAAACCCAAAAGAGCCTCCTTTTCACTCCAGGGCTTGACACCCTCACGCCTCCCCTCCTTCAAGAAATCTCCAAAACCCTCAAGCGAGGCAAGCAGGCGATCATCTTCCTCCCCACTCGCGCCAACTTTAAGCACCTATTATGCACCCAGTGCGGAGAGAGCCTACAATGCCCCCATTGTAGCGTGAGCCTCAGTCTGCACAAAAAAGAGCGAGCGCTCATCTGCCACCACTGCCGCTACAGCTGCCCCATCCCCTCACTCTGCCCCAAGTGTGGTGCTGAGCTAAAGAGTGAGCGCCTTGGCACCGCACAGATTGCCGAGGAGCTCTCCCTCCTCTTTCCTGAGGCTAACATCGAGCGCTTTGATCGTGACCTCATCACCACACAAAGTCGCCTCAAAAAGACCCTAGAGCGCTTCAACCAAGGAAAAATCGATCTTCTCGTGGGCACTCAAATGCTCTCCAAAGGGCACGACTACCACAATGTCGAACTAGCCGCGATTTTGGGAATCGACTACCTTCTTAAGAGCGATGATTATCGGGCTCACGAGAGAGCGATCTCAACCCTCTTGCAGCTATGCGGGCGAAGCGGGCGAAAGGAATCGGGTGGCGTACTCATCCAAAGTTTCCACACCGCCTTTTTAAAAGATCGCCTGGGCGATTATGAGGAGTTTCTCAAAGAGGAGTTGAGACTGCGCCAAGGCCTCTATCCTCCCTTTAGCAAATTGGCGATGATCTGGTTCTCTCACACCGACCCCTCCAAAGCCCAAAGAGCCTGCCAAGAGACCCTAGAGCGCCTCCAAAAAACCCCCGTAGAGATCATCGGTCATGGTCCCGCCCCCATCGAGAAGATCGCCAAGAAGTGGCGCTACTGCATCTTTGTGCGCTCTAAAAGCTCCAAAACCCTCCTCTCTTCGCTCGCCAAAGCCAAGGGCGAGCTTGATGAGATCGACATCGATCCTCTCTCGTTCGTGTAAGCGAGGATGGGCTAAAATAGCGCTAAAATTCGCCAAAGGTCGCCCATGAAGCTAGCCATCATCTGCGATTCTCCTCTTCTTGACCGATGCTTGGAGTACTATTTGAGAGAGCATGTCACCAGCTATCGCCAGTGCGACTTTGTCGTCTCCGATAAGCCCCTAAAGGTGGACAAACCCCTCTGCCTCATCTCCACCAGCCAAGAGGCCTACATCCCCAAGCCCTTCACGCGCACCCAGCTAATTTTGGGTCTGGAGGCCTTTTTCAAATCCCTCAAACTCCGTCCGCCCTTTGATGAAATCTCCGAAGGGCATCAAGACTTCGCCCTCAAAAAGAGAATCGAAGAGGCCACTTCGCGCTTTTCCCAAGAGCTCTACTGGATGATCACGGAGCATCATGAAGGCAAACGGTAAAAAATTGACCCTAAGAGTCATCGCGGGCTCTCTCAAGGGTCGCCCCATCGCGATGGTGCCAAGCGATACCACACGAAGCACCAAATCCATCCTCAAAGAGTCATTTTTTAACACCCTAGGGATAGAAGTGGAAGGGACGCTTTTTGTCGAGGTCTTTGCGGGCACGGGTTCCATGGGGATTGAGGCGCTCTCTAGGGGAGCAAGGCGGGCGATCTTTTTTGAGTATTCTAACGAAGCCTATAAAATCTTGCAAAAAAATCTCCAAACCCTCTCCCTCCAAGAGGCGAGTGAGAGCTTTTTGGGGAATAGCTTTGATCTCTTTCCTCAAATCATGCGATCTCAGAGCCAAAAGGAGAAGATGATCGTCTATCTTGATCCTCCTTTTGCGATTCGAGAGAATCAAGCCGAGGTTTATGAGCGCTGCTATGCTCTCATCCAAACCCTCTCTCCTCAAAACACTCTCTATATTGCGCTAGAGCATATGAGCCAGCTTGAGCCTCCAAGCCAAATTGGGGCGTTTGAGCGCCTCAAGACCAAAAAATTTGGCAAGAGCGCTCTTAGCTACTACGCTACTCTCGCCCACGATTAACGCACCGAATCTCTTACCAAAAATTCCAGACATAGTAAGCCGCCAGCGTCTCTTTGTCATAGGTGAAGGGGCCGTGATTAGAACGATGATGGATATTAGCGTAACTCAATCCAATGAGGGATTTTTGGCTGATCTCATAGGTGAGCCCTAGCTCGTAACGATTCTCCGAATCGTCCCTTTTGGACAAAAAGAGCGTGTCATAGTCTTGATAGCGGCTCTCTTTGCGAACATAACCGACACTCGCGCGAGTCTTTGCCCATAGCTCCTTGGAGAGCTCCGCCTTATAGCTCCACTCATTGAGGTTGACATCGGTGCGAATATTTTCTTTAGCGTTCACATCTCGGTAGCTCACATAGAGGGAGAAGAGCCACGGATTCTTCTCTCCAAGGGCGATTTTTGAGCCAAGATAGGTGAAAATCTCTTTAGAATCTCTCGTGCGATATTTGGAAACATAGTCATTCGCGCGCCCCAAGATTCCCGCTTCGCCCATCCAAGAGGCGCTAAAGGCCTGCTTGTATTTCACGCCTCCTGAGAGGACATCCACATAGCCTTCGCTCCCTAGATAGATTTTATCAAAGCTCACAGGAAAGGAGAGCTTATGCGAACCATGCGCATAAGCGGGCCCTGTGGTGAGTGAGGCGAGTGAGAGATTGTTGGCACTTTGGTCAAAGTAAGATTTGTTAAACGCGCTCAACCCACTCTCCCAAGCCCAGCCCCCTCGCTCTCCGATGTCGTAGGCGTGATTGAGAATCACCCCTTGATAGGAGTTGTAGTCGCTCTTTTGAGTGTTCCCCTCTAGGGGGAGCTGGAGCGAAGGGAGGATGAAGCTTTTGCCGCCAATGTCATTATTAACATTACTGTCATGCTCGATTCCCACAAGCAGTGCCGCACTCCATGTGTGGCGGCTCATGCCCTTTTCGATTCGATCGCGGAAGCTCTGCACGCTCTCTCGTACATTCACGGGAAGCTTCCCTGAGAGAACCAAATCAAGCTCCTTGAGGGCGAGCTCGAAATAACCCCTCTCAAAGTAGACTCTCGCCACCTCCAAACGAGTCCTAGCGTGTGCTGGATCGACCATGAGTACTCGATCAAACGCCGCTATGGCGGTATCATAATCTTTCACCTCCAGCGCACTGCGCCCCAGGTAGAAGTTGAGCTCAGGGTCTTGGGGGTTGGCTCTAGAGAGCTCCAAAAAGCGCTCTTTGGCCTCTTGGAACTGTCCCAAATTATAGAAGCTCATCGCCTCAGCTTTGGCTTTTGGGCTCGCCTCTAGAGAGCTTGCTGCCAAGATTCCTGCCAAAAGAATCGACTTAAAAGTTTTAGATAGACAACGCACTAGGACTCCTTAGGGCTGCTGGTAGAGGGCTTTGAAGACCCCCACGGCTTCATGTTCGTAACCACTCACAGTGCCCTTTGCGCTAAAAGCTCCCGCTACGGCTTCAGCATTACTGCCAAAGAAACTCCCCTTCATCGAGCCCGAATCAATACTGTTACCGCCCACCGTGCCATCCAAAGAGCTAAAGAAAGTTCCGTTACTCACTGGCGCATCACTAGAAGGATTCAACATCCAAGAGTTTCCTCCTGCACTAAAGGCGATCTTGCTTGAATCCAGCAGGGAATTCGCCCCACCCCCAAAATCAAATCTGAGTGTGACGGTTCCATTTAAAATCGGCGAGACCTCCCCCCAGCCATTGGTAACTTGCCCCAAAATGATTCCCTTGTATGTGTAGGAGTTCATATCGACTGAGGCAATCAGGCTATCAATATAACTAGCCGCTAGATCTTTGTCCTTTCCTGCCACCCAATAGTTGACGCTGGGCTTGGTGACATCCCCTGCGTCATACGCACCCCAATACCCCCAAGAGACATAATCCCCCCAAGAGTCATATCCAGTTAATTCTGCGTTACTAGGAATCGCCACGATCCACTTCTCGCTCCCTGAAGTGGTGTCAAGGATGGCAAAATATTCATCCGTGATATAGGCACGATGGGTCGCTGAAGAGAAATTCACACTAGAGAGCTCACTACTCCTGCCACCCATGAGGTCGATATTCGTCCCTGCAGTGCTCCCACCCGAAGATCGCGCCAAGGAAATAGTCACTTCATCTGATATACCCCATCTTAGACCGCTTCCAGGATTATAAAAAGAGACCCCATAACCCTGAAGCTCTAGCTTTCCTGTCGTAGGGACGTTTAGGTAGGGATTTTGATAGGCTCTAGCAGCGTAACTCTCCACACTAACCCCTCCCATTGAATTCATCTGAGACAAGGCTCCCAAGATGTAGTTATTCTCCTCTCCATAGAGTCGCCCTGAGACCGAGGTGCTCTCTTCGGGAAAAAAGAAGTCGGTGTTCACTACCCACGAGAGGCTCTGTCCTACCCGCTTGGTCGAAGAGGCAATCGAGCCATTGGCTCCTATTTTCCCCACCAAGAGCGTTATTCCCCCCCATTCATCCATCGTCACCTCAAGAAGCTCTTTATTGTCATAATTGATCGCTAGATTGGAGCTGAGTCCTACCATATCAGAGCAGTCCCCTCCGTAATAGCAACTATCTTCAGGGTTAAAAAATTGCGCCACCCCCGAGAGAGAAGCGACCTGTGAGGTGGAGAGAGGTGTGCCGCCTGCGACTAGCGAGTCGGTGTGCGCGCGATAGAGCATGAAGTAGCGAAGCACATCATCATTCACATAGCTCTCTTGCCAATCTGGCGAAGAGGCCAAGTCATCGCTAGAGAGTGTCTCGGTGATCTTCCCCCCGTTTCCATCATCATGGCTATAGGTGACATCGATTCGATCAGCGACACTAGCGCCACTGGTCAAGCTCGCCTCGACCTGCTCAATATCAGCCGCTACACCATTCACGGAGGTTTTAGTCAAATAAGAAAAAGTGAGATTGGGCTCGGGTGGATTGATCAAATCAGCGAGCTGCGCCATCCTATCGCCTTGCATGGACTGCAGAGCCATAGACTGCATCAGCCCCGCCTGAGAACCCACTCCTTCAAATCCCGATCCTGCGCCACCCAAAAGGCCAAGAGAGGAGAGGGGAGAAGGGGAGAGTCCTCCCATCCCTCCGCCTGTCTCTAATCCTCTAGATGCTCCTAGCCCCCCACCAAGAGAAGAGTTGAATTGATTCATCTGCTGGGGTGAAATCGGAGCAGGAGGGGAGGGGGGAGAGGCAAAAGCGAGCCTCGTCATCTCTCCGGGATTGAGCACCACCACAGAGGATGATATGCCTGCTGTAGGATGAAGCGAAGCGACTACGATCGAACCATCAAAGCAGTAGAGTGTATCTAGCGGCTCTCCATTAGGAGTGCTCCCTATCTCACCTCCAAGAATCGTCCCCCGTATCCCAATGGTCGCCGTCTTCGTCTCCAGATTGAAATTTTGTGGGGCGACCTTGCCTATCTGCCCTGTGATCGCCTTGAAAGCACCTTGGGTGATAGAGAACTTCGCCTTGGGCGAGGAGGAATCGCTCAGATACTCTTGAATCAAAAAAAGAGAATCGGGTCCTAGCGTGATGACCGTCTTGTCTTTAAAGGTGAGCTGGACTTTAGAGCTAGCCGCGGTGCGGATCGTGTCCTTCTCCTCTAACACCGTGCCCGTAGAGGCTTGGAGTCTCTCTGCTCCCCGCTCTATCTCTGCACTTCCCACAAGCAGGGTGATATTCCCTATCTCCGCCCCTAGCGCACTGAATAAAAATAGGCACGCCATTATGATGCGTGCGATGACCCTCTGCCCCTCCATGAGCTACCCCTTGTTGTTTTGTATGGACGTGGTGATAATGAAACGATTGATTGAGTAGATATTATTGGAGAAATTATTTCAGAGTTTCTTCAAAAAGTCAAAGGAGGCCTCACCATGCGCCCTAAGAGCCCTCCCCTCACCAGTCCATCGCCAAGAAAAAGGCAGAGAGCAGATAATTAGCCCCAAAAATGGTCACTGCGCTAAAGACCACCGCACTAGTGGTGGAGCGCCCCACCCCTCTAGCGCCTCCGCGAGTGTTGTATCCGATATAAGTTCCCACCAAGCTCACCAGATAGCCAAAGACGAATGCCTTCACTAAAGAAATCACCAAGTCGCTCAATTCCAAGTATTGCCTCACAATACTCCTATAACTCTCCTCATTCACTCCCAAGACGTGAATGGAGATAAAATAGGCGGAGAGATTCCCAATAAAGTTAAAAAGAATCACTAACAAAGGGAGTGATAGCGTGGAGGCGAGAATCCTTGGAACAATCAAATAACGCTTCGAATCGATGGCCAATGTGTCGATTGCATCAATTTGCTCAGTCACTCGCATAGTCCCAAGCTCAGCCGCCATCGCTGAAATCGCACGACTCGTGAGCATGAGCGCGGCAAAGACTGGGCCTAATTCACGCGTGATGGCAAGAAAGATGGGATAGCTCATAAAATTTTCGGCACCAAACTGGTGGAATCCCTGATAAAACTGGATCGCCAAAACCATGCCCGTGAATACCGAAGTGAGCACAATCACCCAAAAAGAGCCCACCCCAATACTCTCCATCTGAATAAAAAGCTCTCTTGCTCGAAAAGGAGGCGTGAAATAGGCAGGGATGAGGCGCAGATGGAACATCAAGAACTCCCCAAACTTCTCCAAGCTCTTCCATAGAAGAAGGACGGGTCTTCCAAGGGCTCCAAAAAATGCAGTGACCATTTTTGATCTCACCTATCGTTGGTTTTTCTTTATTTTAGCAAACATTGTATAATAACTGCCTACAACACTCCATCCAAAGGTAGTCGCATGGCAGATGAGAACAAAGAGACCGCACAGGCCGAGGGCAAAAAGAACAAACTGATTATCTTCATCATTGCGGGTGTTATCGCCCTATTGCTCATCATTGGCGGCGTGGTCGTCTATTTCATGCTAAGCAGCAACCCTGAGCCTCAAGCAGCCAGCGCCCAAGCCTCCCAAAGCACCTCAGGCGGAGCCAAGGCGGGTGGAGCCTCTAGAAGCGGCGGGGGTAATTTCCTTAGCGTAGGGCCTATGTATGCACTTGACCAATTCATCGTCAACCTCACCACCCAAAGCGGTCGCCGCTACCTCAAGACCTCCATCAATGTGGAGCTCAGTCAGCCCAATCTCACCGCTGAGCTAGACACCAAAAGAGCCGTGATTCGTGACACAGTGATTTCGATTCTCTCCTCTAAAAGCATCGAAGAGATCTCCACCATGAAGGGCAAGGAAAAGCTTAAAGAAGAGTTGATCGAGCGATTGAATGAGTTTTTAGTGGATGGTCGTATCGTCAATCTCTTCTTTACCGATTTTGTGGTTCAGTAGGGATGATTGGAATTGATTTAGTCTCCATCGAGCGCATCGAAGCCTTTATTGCCAAACATGGACAGAGGGGGCTGGAGCGCTTTCTTTTGCCTGAGGAGATTCTACTGGCGAATAAACCTGAGACAATCGCTGGATTCTGGGCGGCTAAAGAGGCTTGTTCAAAAGCATTAGGCACAGGAATTGGAGCGGAGGTGGGATTTCATGATATTCGACTTTTTAAAAACCCAAAGGGTGCCCCTCTTTTGGAGCTCTCACCCAGAGTTAAAGATCGCTTTGAAATCGATTCTTGCGCGCTCTCCATCACCCACGACAAGGGATTTGCCATCGCTGTAGTGGCAATGGAGAAGAGAAGGGCTTAGGTCTTTTTAGATCAAGACCTCTTTGAGCACCTCTTCGATTCGCGTCACAGGCACAATCTCCAATGCCTCTTTCACCTCATCAGGAATCTCATCCAGGTCTCGCTCGAAGTTCTTCTTGGGGATGAGTGCACGCTTGATTCCTGCTTTGTGGGCGGCGATAAGCTTCTCTTTGAGCCCTCCAATCTGAAGCACTTTGCCCGTAAGGGTGAGCTCTCCCGTCATCGCCACACTAGAGCGCACCTTTTTATCCGAAAGAATAGATGCAATGACGCTCGCCATCGCGATTCCAGCGCTTGGACCATCTTTAGGGGTGGCGCCCTCAGGGACATGGAGGTGGAGATCGTAGCAGTTGTAAATCGCGTTTGACTCCTCCTCTTCGCCCTCCTTGCTTTTGGCTTTTTTGGGAAGCTTCGAGGAATCGATTCGGATTTTCCCCTCATCGATGAGCACTTTCACCACAGAGAGGGCGATTTTGGCCGATTCTTTCATCACATCGCCTAGGCTTCCTGTGAGCTGAAGCGCGCCCTTGCCTTTGATTTTGACCGCCTCAATCTTGAGCACATCGCCCCCCACACTCGTCCACGCCAAGCCATTGACCACACCCACACGATCTTTTTTATCCGCCTCGTCAATCTCAAAGACAATTTTGTCCAAAAACTCAGGAAGGTTTTTGGGCGTGATGCTCACCTTATCTCGCCCCTCTTGAAGGATGAGCCTAGCGCATTTGCGCAAGATTTGAGCGATTCTCCTTCTCAGGTTTCGCACGCCCGCCTCACGGGTGTATTTCTCGATCATCTCCCTTAATGCAGGAAGCGAGAGGCTCACTTCCGCATTTTGGAGTCCATGTTTTTTCATCTCTTGGGGGATGAGATATTTTTTGGCGATCTCTAGCTTCTCTTGAGGAGTGTAGCTACTCACCTGAATAAACTCCATCCGATCGCGCAAGGGAGCGGGAATCTGTCCGATATCATTGGCCGTGGCGATGAAAATCACCTGCGAGAGATCGATATTGAAGTTCGCATAATAATCTCTAAACTCACTGTTTTGCTCTGGATCAAGAATCTCTAGGAGGACCGAAGTAGGATCGCCTCGATGGGAGCGCCCAACCTTATCAATCTCATCCAATACCATGACGGGATTCATCTCTTTGGCATCAATTAGGCCTTGGACGATTCGACCCGGCATCGCTCCGATGTAGGTTCGTCGGTGTCCGCGAAGCTCATTGACATCCTCCAAGCCTCCAAGCGCAATCCTCACCAGCGGTCGTTTAAGCGCCGTAGCAATGGAGTTGGCTAGCGAGGTTTTGCCCACTCCGGGAGGGCCAAAAAAGCAGAGAATCGTCCCTTTAGAATCTTTTTGATCCTTGCCCCTTAATGAGAGGAGCTCGCGCACAGCAAAATACTCAGCGATTCGCTCTTTGGGCTTTTTGAGCGAATAGTGGTCATGATCGAGCTGCTTTTTCACCTCATCGATGGAGAGTTTTTTCGTGGAGATCTTCCCAAAGGGAATCTCTAGCATCCACTCGACATAGTTTTGGAGAAGGTTGGCATCCGCGCTATCAGGGTGCATCCGAGAGAGACGGTCGATCTGCTTTTTGATCTCTTTGTAGGCATCTTTGGGCATTGCCTCTTTGAGCGATTCGAGCTTCTCGTAATACTCTTCAATCTCTTCATCGCGCTGGTTGTCCACCCCTAGCTCTTTTTGAATCTGCTTGAGCTGCTCTTTGAGGAAATACTCCTTGTTGATCTGCTCCATCTTGTTGTGGACTTTGCTCTTGATCTCTTTTTGGAGCTTGAGCGCCTCCACCTCTTCGATGATGTAGTCAATCAAAAGAAGCAGCCTCTCCTCAGCATCCGCCTCAATGAAAAGCCTATAGGCCTGCTCTTTGCGAAGCTTGATGGTGCTGGCGATAAGGTCGATGATTCGATGAGGATCATGATTCTCTTCAATGGTGCGCAAAAGATCGGGAGGGAATTGCGGATTGACACTGGAGAGGGTTTTAATCTTATCTCGCAGAATCGCCAAGACCGCATTGATTCGATTCTCTTCATAGGGGAGGCTCTTGATGAGATCCACCTCCACCATGAGGGGATTCTCTTGGGTCACCTCCAGCACTTTTCCTCGCGCTAATCCCTGGAAAAGGAGCTTCACCCTTCCATCAGGGAGCGCCACTTTACGCATGATACTCCCCACCACGCCCGCTGGATAGAAGCTCTCCTTGGTGCGATTCTCCTCTTCGCCCACCTTGGCGGTGGCAATGAAGATCAACTCGTTGTGATCCATGGCATGGTTGATGGCCTTGATGTTGGCCTCGTCATTGACAAAAATAGGCACGATCATAAAGGGGTAGAGGAAGAGGTCGTCCTCCACTACAACGGGAATATTCATCGGGAATGACCCGTAGTTGCTAAGTTGCATGTTTCTCCTCTAAAAATTTACCAGTTGAAAAGCTGTCGATACCAAGGCATATCAGGCTCCTTGGAGACGATCTCTTTAAGCCAGTGGTGCTTAAAGCGTTCCCTGTAGTTCTCAGCGGCCTCTTCCTTGCCTTGGATGGTGTAGATTCGAGCAATCTCTTTGTTGAGATGGAGATTGGCAAGATGGAGCTTTAAGAGCATCGTATCGGCGTAGGGCTTGTAGCGAGAGTAGGGGTATTTCTTAATATACTCCTCCACCTCATCAATCGAATCAAGAAGCAGTTGCTGATTGAGCGTTTCCCTAGAGAAGGCAAAAAAATTGGCTTGAAGCTTAAGATAGCCGATAAAATCAGCGTTTTCACTCGTTCCAAAACGCTTCAAATACTCCTCGAAGTAGAACTCCGCCAAAACATACTCTCGATCATCCATGTGCGCTCGACCCAAGATGAGCATCGCCTCAGGAACCAAAGGAGAGTTGATGTGCTCGCTCTGCAAAGAGGCAAACATATCATCCGCCTTCTCCAGATCGCTCGCCCTAATCTCACGGAGCATCCTCTGATACCAGTAGTCGGCTGGCTTGTTATACTCCTTGGCCTCATCGCTCTTTTGAGAGCAACCCCAAAAGGTGAGCGCCAAGGCTAGGGCGAGGGATAGATTGACGAGCGGCTTCATCGGACTCCTTTGTTATTGGTTCTATAATAGGGGTGGATTATAGCCTCTCGATTGTTATGCTTTCATAAATTCCGACCTTAGGAAAAATTGCTTTTTATAGCGTAATTCGATAAAATGACCCGATGACTCAGGCAGTTTTGCCGCTGACCCCTGCGCTTTGGAAGGAATGATTGATGGAGTTTGAAGTAAAATCTCCCATACTCGGTTTTGAGTCGGTTAGAGGGATGAGGCTGGAAAAGATTGACGATCTCTTTATGAAGCTCAAAAATGCCGAGGCCGATTCTCCCGTATTCACCTTGGTGAATCCCTTCCTGCTGCGGGAGTATGATTTTGAGATTCCCTTGGCGATGAAGGTGCTTCTTGACCTCAAGGAGAACACCAATCTCTTAGTCCTTAATATCATGATCATTCACACGCCCCTAGAGAGCTCGACCGTCAATTTCCTAGCTCCCGTCATCTTCAACTTTGATAACCACACCATGGGTCAGCTCGTCTTAGAGAGCCATCGATATCCTGCCTATGGACTCGCTGAGACCATCTCTTCCTTTTTCAACTCCGATTCCACGCCCACACAAGAGGCCTAGATGCCCCCCACCTTGACCCTTTATGGCTATGGCAAAATGGCCTTGGCCATCGCTAAAGGTCTAAGCGGCCGCTTCCCCCTAGAGATCACGGGGCGCAACCCCCAAAAAATCGAGGAATTGATTGCCCTGCATGGCCTTAACGCCTCCCCTCTCTTTCCCCACGATTCACCCCTAGATATCACCGATAGACACTTGCTATTATGCGTCAAACCCTACGCCCTAAGCGAGCTCTCTTTTAGCGGAGAAGCCAAGGGCGTCTACTCCATTTTGGCAGGAGTCTCCATAGAGCGCCTGCGCGAGAAGATACCCGCCCAAAGCTACATTCGCGCAATGCCCAATATGGCCGCCTCTTTGGGAAGTTCCTGCACCGCTCTTTGTGGCGATGAGAGCCTCAAAGCCTTGGCGAGTGAGATTTTTGCGCCTCTTGGCACCTCTTTGTGGCTAGACAAAGAATCTAAAATTGACGCCGCGACTGCTTTAGCGGGAAGCGGTCCTGCCTATTTGGCCTTGATGGCGGAGGCTTTGATGGATGCAGGGGTGCGAGAGGGACTCTCCAGAGAAGAATCCAAAGCGCTCACCCAAGGGCTTTTTTCAGGCTTTGCCGACCTTTTGGAAGATCGCCATCCTGCCCTCATTAAGGAGGAGGTCACCTCTCCAGGAGGCACGACCGCCGAGGCGCTCGCGCTCTTAGAATCTAAAGGGCTTCGAGGTATCCTCATTGAGGCGGTTCGCGCCGCCCTGCTCAAAGCCAAAAAACTCTAAACCGTGAAAATTTTTGCCATTTTAGGCGCGAGTGCTTCGGGTAAAAGCGCTCTTGGATTGAGACTTGCCAAAGAGCTTGAGTGCTTCATCCTCTCCCTTGATTCCCTCTCCATCTATCAAGAGATCAATATCGCCTCAGCCAAGCCTTCCAAAGAAGAGCTTTTGTCCATTCGTCACTTTGGAATTGATCTTTTGACCCCCAATGAGCCAAGCAATGCTGCCCTCTTTGCCCACCTTTTTGAAGAGGCGTTAGAGGCGTCCAATCAAGCAGGCAAAAAAGCCCTCCTCCTAGTCGGAGGAACGGGCTTTTTCCTCAAGCGAATTATTGAGGGGCTCTCCCCCGCTCCCACGCTTGATCCCTCTGCCAAGGAGTGGCTCAAAGAGGTCTTGGAAAATCGAAGGGAAGCCTTCAAAGAGCTTGAGAAGATCGATCCTCTCTACACTTCTCGCATCACCCCCAGCGACCTCCATCGATTAAGGCGAGGATGGGAGATCTACCTAGGGAGCGGCCTCTCTCCTTCGCTCTTTTTTGAGACTCATCCCCCCAAGCCCCTAGGCCATGATCTCAAAATCTATGAGCTCACCCTAGAGAGAGAGCTTTTACGTCAAAGAATCACAGAGCGAACGGAACAGATGTTAGAATCGGGGCTCATTGATGAAGTCTGTCAACTCGAATCGCGCTACACTCGCGAGCCTCAGGCGATGAAGAGCATAGGAATCGCTGAAACACTCGCCTATTTAGATGGTGAGATTTCCAAAGAAGAGCTCACCCCCCTCATCTCCACCCACACCGCCCAGCTCGCCAAGCGTCAAACCACCTTCAACAAAACCCAATTCACCTCCATCAGGCACCTAGAAGCCCCTAGGCTCTTTGAGGAGATTTGTCATACAATAACAAAATCGTAATCGCTCTATGCTAGAGTGGTGATAGAACTACTGGGAGTTTTGCATGATCGATCTTGAGAGTGCCCTCAAAGGGGCTTATCCTAAATTTTTCGCTAGTTACCCTCGATTCTTCACGGGAGCCTTCGTTTCACTTTTTAAGAAGCTTTTTTATCAAGATCGCCTCAATGAATTCATCGCCAAAAATTCGCACCTCGAAGGGGTGAGCTTCGCCAATGCGGTACTAGAGCACTTCAATTTCCGCTACCATGTGGACAATGAAGGCCTCCAAAACATCCCCGAGAGTGGCAAAGTGGTCTTTATATCCAACCATCCCCTTGGAGCACTTGATTCTCTTTCACTCATCAGCCTCATTGGGAGCGTGCGCCCCGATGTGAAAATCTTGGCCAATGAACTCCTCTTTAAAATTGAGCCACTTAAAAACACGCTTCTCCCCATTGACAATGTCACCAACAAAAGCGCCAAAGAATCGGTGAAGCTGATCATGCAATCCCTCAAAAACGAAGAGGCGATCATCATCTTTCCTGCAGGCGAAGTCTCTAGGATTCGCCCCTCAGGAATCAAGGATGTAAAATGGAAAGAGGGTTTCTTGCGATTTGCCAAAAAGGCTCAAGCCCCCATTCTTCCTCTCTACATCCACGGGCGCAACTCTTGGCTCTTCTACGCCATCTCCATGATCTACAAACCCTTAGCGGCGCTTCTTTTGGCCTATGAGATGTTTAACAAACGGGACAAAAGCATCCGAATCAAAGTGGGCGAGATGATTCCCTACGAAAACCTCATCCTCCCTGAGATCAAAGCCAAAAATGAGCTCAACCTCCTCAAAAAGCACCTCTATGCCATTGGCAAAGGCAAAAAGGGGGTCTTCAACACCCAAAAATGTCTCATCCGCGCCCAAGACCGCCTTGAGGTGGAAAAAGAGCTCCATCGCTCGCTGCGCCTTGGAAAAACACGCGATTCTAAGAGCATCTATTTAGCCGACTGCAAGAGTGAAACCCCTCTACTTCGAGAGATTGGGCGCTTAAGAGAGCTCTCTTTCCGCAAAGTCGGAGAGGGAACGGGCAAGCGGCTTGATATCGATTCGTTTGATTTTCACTACCGTCATCTCGTTCTTTGGGATGAGAAAGAGCGTGAGATTGTGGGGGCTTATCGCGTGGGCGAGAGCGACTATCTCAAAACCCTCCCCCAAAGAGAGCGCTTCTACACCGAGACACTTTTTGATTATCAAGAGGGTTCGGGCTACCTTTTTGATCAATCTATTGAGCTTGGAAGAAGCTTTGTGCAACCAAAATTTTGGGGAACTCGCGCCCTAGATTATCTTTGGTTTGGAATTGGAGCCTATTTGAGAGAGTATCCCAACACTCGCTATCTCTTTGGCCCCGTGAGTCTGAGCGCAAGCTATCCAAGGGTCGCTAGAGAGATGATTATCTTTTTTTATAAGCGCTATTTTGGTTGCCCACGAGGACTCGTCCTCTCCAAGAATCGCTATCTTCTCACCCGGCAAGAGGAGAGCGAATATGAGGCGATGTTTAGCGGAGGGAGCTATGAGGAGGATTTCAAAATCCTCAAGGAGAATCTCTCCCACTTCAATCTCTCCATCCCCACGCTCTACAAGCAATATAGTGAACTATGCGAAGAGGGCGGGGTGAAATTTTTTGACTTTGGGGTGGATCCTGACTTTGAAAATTGCATCGATGGCTTCATTGTGATTGAGGTGTCCAAGATCAAAGAGAGCAAAAAAAAGCGATACATTTACGGAGAATCAGCCCCTGAAGAGGCTAAAGCCTAGGGAGCGCCTCTAAGAGATAAAGAGTCGCTTTGGCATCTTTGCCAAGCAAACTCCCCCATGGTCTCAAGAGCCAAAGGAGTGGATAGTATTTTTTAGCATACCCAAGAATCTCCCTCCAAAGGGCTGGCTTCGCCCTTTGAGCGTAGGCTCTAGCCGCCAATTCTGCATCCGAGGCTCGCTTAAGAGAGCGAAAAAGAGAGTGCAGGTAGAGGATTGCATCCCTCACGATGGCTTTATGCGCCTCCATCGCTCCCTCTAAATCCTCTTCAAAATCAAGCAGATAGACCCTCCCCTCTTTAAGTGTCATATCCTTAATGGCTGGCCTAGAGTGATAGAGCCCTTGGTTGTGCAAATCGGCTAGTTGCCTTGAGGCCTGCTCCAAAATAGTGGCTCTCTCTGCTTTGGTGATTCCATCAGACTCAAGAGCCCCTAGAAGAGCTTGCCCGCTATCCTCAAGGACGATCGCCTCCTCGCTCTCCCAAAGCACTCTAGGAACATTCACCCCTAGAGCCGCCCACTCCTTAAGACGGTGCACCTCGTGCGCCAAGGAGGCTTTGGGGTCTCTCACCACCGTGGGAGCCAACAGAGGATTTCCCGTCAAAAGATGCAAGAGGGCAAGCAGCGCATGCCAAGAGCTAATCTCCCCCAAGGCTGCCTGTTTAATCCAAATTTTTCTCCCTTGATATTCAAAGGAGAAGATGCGCTTACCCTTTTTTTCTTGGAGCTCGCGCAGAATCGCTTTTTGTAGCGCTTCTATAGCTTGCCTTTCTAGGTTTTTTCTCTTTTTCTTCGCTCTTTTGAAGCTCTTTCATGAATGCGTGAAGCTTGTTGTATTCGCTGCGATTGAGATAGCGATTTTTCCCATCAGGCAGCGCATTGAGCGAGACCCACCCATAGCTCACTCGCTTCAAATCAAGCACCTTGGCTCCAAAATGGGCAAAGAATCGGCGAAGCTCCCGATTCTTCCCCTCTTTGATAGCCACCTTGATCTTGGAGTGAGTTGGGCTATCTTTGGCGACCTCAAAGCCTGCAAAAGGTGAAAAACTCATGCTTTTAATCTCACTCTTCTCATGCCCCCCCGCACTCGCATCCTCCAAAACCAGCCCCTCTTCCATCGCTTTGATCATCTCAGGGCTCACGCGCTTGTCGATCTTGAGGTGATAGACGCGCTCTAATTCACTCTCCATGAGCGCCTTGGCGACTTTTGGAGAATCGGTGAGCAAGAGCAATCCTTCACTAGCAAAATCGAGCCTCCCTACAGGAATGAAATGTTTAAATCCACTGGGTAGAGAATCATAGATCGTCTTTCGCCCTCGATCGTCGCTCTTGGTCACTAGCTCTCCTTTGGGCTTGTGATAGACAATCACCGTGTAATTCTCCTCGCTCTTCTCTTTGAGGAATTTGCCATCGATAAAGACACGCTCGTCCTCTTTGACTTGTGTAGCGAGATTCTCGATCTTTCGCTTTTCGATATTGACGCGCCCCGCCTTGATCAGCTCATCGGCCTCACGGCGAGAGTACTTAGAGTGGTGGGAGATGTATTGGTTGAGTCGCATAGTTGGCTCCTTTGGGTCGATTCTACCCATTTTATCCTTGGAAAAGCGCTTCATGGCTAGAATTCCCCAGTCCAAAGGCTCCCCTAAGGAAGGCTCATGCCCAACTCTCTTGATATAAAAACTCTTCTCTCGCTCCTAAGGCCCCATCGCCGCTCAATTTTGGCGGGCTATTTGGTGGCTCTGCTTGCGCTTGCGCTCTCCATTCCCACGCCCCTTTTTGTCCCCCTCTTGGTGGATGAGGTGATTTTGGGACAAAAAGGATGGCTTACAAATCTTCTCTCTCCACTCTACGCCGATGCGCCGATTCTCTTTTATGTGGGGATGGTGCTTTTGATCGTCACCTTTTTGCGCCTTGCCTATTTCGGTCTTCATATTTGGCAATACAAGATCTTCACCCACCTCTCCAAAGAGGTGACCTTAAAGCTTCGAGAAAAAGTGCTAGAGAAGCTCCAGAGAAGCTCTATTTTTGAGTTTGAGCGCCTTGGAGGAGGGAATATCTCCTCGCGCCTCATTAATGACCTAGAGACGATTGATAGCTTCATTGCTATCACTAGCGGTCGATTCCTGCTCGCGCTACTCTCTCTCTTGGGTATTGGCGTGGTGCTCCTTTTTATTCATGTTTGGCTGGGGCTCTTTATCCTGCTCCTTAACCCCCTAGTGGTGCTGGCGAGTCGACGCATCGGGCAGAGGGTGGGGCTCATCAAAAAAGAAGAGAATCGCGCCATCGAGTCATTTCAGGCACAGATTGAAGAGGTATTCCTCCTGCTCGCCCCTATTCGCGTGAACAACCTGAGTGAGCGATTCTTTGGAAAGATCAAAGAGGAGGCGCATCGAGTTCGCCAAGTCGGAGAGGAGTATGCATGGAAGAGCGAAGCGGCGGCTCGATTCTCAGGAACGGTCTTTTTAGTGGGGTATGAGATTTTTCGTGCGGCTAGCATTCTCATGGTTGCCTACTCCGACCTCTCTATCGGCCTTATGTTGGCCGTCTTTGGCTATCTTTGGTTTATGATGACCCCCATCCAAGAGCTCATCTCCACCCAATACGCCTACTACAACGCCAAAGCCTCGCTGGGAAGAATCAACGAGCTTTTGGATCTCCCCGAAGAGAGCACGCGCTTGGAGGCTAAAGCCTCCTTCCCCCTCTCGCCCCTCCATCTGGAGGTGAAGAATCTCTCCTTTGCCTTTCCCGACTCACCTCTCCTCTTTGAGGGGCTGAGCATGGAGATTAAACCCAAAGAGAAGGTCGCTCTTATTGGAGCTTCTGGTTCAGGCAAGAGCACACTGGCTCATCTTTTGGTGGGGCTCTGCTCACCGCTTAAGGGTGAGATTCTCTACAATGGCAAGAACACTCAAGAGCTTGGTTTTGAGGCCATTAGAGAGCGGGTCTTTTTGCTGCTTCAAGAGCCTAGGCTTTTTAATGACACCCTACACTTCAATCTCACTCTAGGCAAGGAGTGCCCCCAAGAGGAGATCCAAAAGGCGATCGAAATCGCCCAGCTTTCCCCTTTTATCGCCTCTCTCAAAGAGGGACTAGAGACGCCTTTAGGTAGGCTTGGAGCGAGGCTCTCAGGCGGTCAGCGCCAAAGAGTGATGATTGCGCGAATGATTCTGGCTAAGCCTCAGTTTGTCATCTTTGATGAATCAACTTCAGCGCTTGATCTAGAGACTGAAGAGCGCCTGCACGATCTGCTCTTAGAACACCTTCGTGACACCACGGCACTCATCATCGCCCACCGACCCACTACGATCAAAAAAGCGAATCGAATCTACCAGCTCAAAGAGGGGAGTCTGCGGGAATTTTGATCGTAAAGATCGCTCCCTCCTCTCCCTCTTTGGGGCTCTCATAGCATATCTCCCCCTCAAAGCCCTGTCTTAAAATAGAGCGCCCAATATAAAGCCCCATTCCACGACCATGTTTCTCAGTCTTGGTGGAGAAGTAGGGGTCAAAAAGTTTGGCACGCTCCTCTTCTTTGATTCCAATCCCATTATCATAGATTTGGATGAGACTCTGCTCCCCCTCTTGGCGTAAATGGAGGGAGATTTTCCCTTTGATCTTTTTCTGTTCTCGCCGCTTAATGATCGATTCCACGCTATTTTTGATGAGACTTAGGAGCACCTGCTTAAATCCAGCGCTAGGTCCACAGAGTTCCAAGGGCGATTCTTCGTGAATCTCCAGCGTGATTTGATGGGTCTGCATCTCCCCCAAAAGCATGAAAGAGATCTCCTCGATGATCTTTTTCACCCTAAAGCAGACGGGGGCTTCATGGCTTTTAAAGAAATTGCGAAACCCATCCAGCGACTTGGACATCACCTCCACCTGAGAGAGAACCTTCTCCACTGTACTGGCGAACTCCTCCTCGTCAAACCCCTCATGCTCCTCAAACTCTTTGAGATTCTGCACCAAAATCGAGATCGCTGTGAGAGGCTGGCGCCAGTGGTGGGAAATATCCTTGAGAAGATTCCCCATATCCTCTAAGCGTCGTTTTTCAAAGAGAATGCGATCTCGTTCTAGATTCTTGGCCGTCTCAGCCAATACAGCGCTTTCGATTTTCACCTCGCACTCTCGCTGATACTCCTCATAGGCCTTTTTATCGGTGATATCCTTGCCAATGCCTGCAAAGTGGGTGATGCTTCCTTTCTCATCCTTGATGGGATAGATAGTGAGGTAAACCCAGTAGTCTTCACCGTTTTTACGATGATTCTTCATTTCACCTATCCAGACACGCCCCTCCTCCTTCACCATCTTCCACATCTGTTGGTAAAACTCCATCGAATGGTATTGGCTTTTGAGAATCCTAGGAGTGAGCCCGACCACCTCCTCTCTGTCAAAACCGGTGAGCTCTTCAAAACCGCGATTGACATAGAGAATCTTCCCATCAATGTCGGTGAGCAAAATATTGCCCGGAGATTGCTCCACTAAAAGGGAGAGCAGTTTAAGCTCCTTCTCTTTCTCATGCTTGAGGGTCGCATCCCTAAGGGCCGCCACTGCACCAAGAATCCTTCCCTTGTCGATAATAGGCGAGAGGGTGAACTCCACATGCGCCAAGAATCGCTCCTTTTTATATAGCGTTCCGCTCCCCTCTTGGAGGGTCGATTCTCCACAAAGCACTCTCTCCAAGAGCTCTCCCATCCCTTTTCCTTCGGTGTTTTCTAGGGTGAAATAGTGTTGGGGTGTCTTGCCATAGAGCTCCTCCAGCGAGCCTCCTAAAAGCTTCAAGGCTTGAGAGTTGGCATAGGTGATCTGACCTTTGGTGTTCAGACACAACACCCCCTCTTTGATCGAATCAAGCACCCTATCCCTCTGCAAACTCACCTCTTTGAGCTCCCGCTCGTGATAAACTTCATTGGAGAGTGCATCCACATGCATATCCATCGCGGCAAAGTTGAGGGGCTTGAGGATAAAACCATCCACTTTAGAGCGAATGGCCTCAATAAAGTAGTCGCTCTCTTCATAGGCGGTGAGAATCAAAATCTTAGGCCTAAGCCCCATCGCCCTCACCCGCGAGATAAGCTCAAAAGCCCCCATGTCAGGCATACGAATATCGGCGATTAAAATATCGATGGGTCGCTCTTTGAGGATTCTTTGCGCCTCGCTCCCGCTATTGGCCTCAAATGTGTCATAGCCGCGCTTGCGCAAGTGACGCGCCACGCTGCTTAACACTAAAGGATCATCCTCCATGCAAAGAATATTGATTCCCTTCACCCTAAACATCCATCCCTCCTTGCGCCCTATTTTTAGCGTTTCAGCCCAAAGCCCGCTTTTTCAAAAAAAGCGCGCGCCTTCTCTCTCCATTCGCCTTGAAGCTCGATAAATCCACCCTTATAGGTGCCACCACACCCTAGCGAGCTCTTAAGCTTTTTGAGCCACTCTTTCATCTCGCTCTCTTCTAAAAAGAACTCTCCCGCGCAAGTCACGCTCTTGCCTTGGCGCTTCTCTAGGCGAAAGTGGAGCTTGTGCGCTTTGGGTTCTCTTCTCTCTTTGAAAGCGTGGCATCGGCACTCACTCTCCAGCTCTCCGCACTCCTTGCACACCGTATCCACGCTCCACCCCTCGCCAAGCTTGGCTCCAATTTGAAGATTCTCCAATCCCCTCATTTAGCCCACCTCATCCATCCACTCTAGCTCTCCAAGACTCTCTTTGATCTTGGTGTGCACATGAAATCCCGTCACCATCACAATCTCTTGGAGTTTGCCGCGCAAAAGCACCTTCAGCTCGCGCTTGCCCTGATGCGCCATCGCCGCACTTCGGAGGGTCGCGATCACCTCAGGTTCCACATCGCTACTCAAAACCGCCACAAGCGCACCTGAGACATCCTGAACGCTCATCTTGGTCTCGACTTTTGCCCCACGCGCCTCTTCAAAGGTCATGATCTTCTCCACACGCAAACGGGTGTTTTCACCCTCTTTGTTGATGAGGCACTTAAAGGCGATGGGGCGCTCTTTGTCCAGCTTTTCAAGCTCCTCTAGCATCCGCTCAAAAACCATCATTTCGATGTTTCCATGCAGATCGAGGATGTTTAGGATTCCAAACCGATTCCCTTTTTTACTGAATTTGGTCGTCACCTCTTCAACCTTACCAATAAAGAGCGCTGCACTCCCATCCTCAATCTGCTCCATCTGGCTGGAGAGCGTGTAGTTCACCTCGGCAAGCTCAGGGCGAAAATCATCCAGCGGATGGCCTGAGACATAAAAGCCAAGCGTCTCTTTCTCTAGCTCTAAGAGGCGCTTTAGGGGATACTCTTCAAAATTTTCAATCTCCACCCGCGCTACAATCATCTCCTCGCTATCCCCAAAGAGTGAATTTTCCGCCATCCTTTTGGCGCGCTCTGATTCCTTGGAGGCTTCATTGATCGCTTCAATCTGCTCCAAAAGCGCACGCCTTGAGTAGCCAAAACCGACCATGCTCCCACTTTTAATGAGCGATTCGAGCGCTTTTTTGTTCACCTTTTGCGCATCGATTCGCCCAAGAAAATCTTCTAGATTCTCAAAAGGGGCTTTGGCGCGCTCCTCTAGAATCTTGCTAAGAGCGATCTCGCCCGCCCCCTTGATCGCTCCAAGCCCAAAGAGAATCACCTTTTCTCCCTCAATCTCTGCCACGCTAAACTCCAGGAGAGATCGCGAAATATCAGGAGGAAGGACCTTGATCCCTAGACGCTTGGCTTCATCGACATACTTCACGACCTTGTCCGTGTTGTCCTGCTCGGAGGTGAGAAGGGAAGCCATGAATTCGTGGGGGTAGTAGGTCTTAAGATAGGTGGTTTGGAAAGTGACCATCGCATAGGCGGCGGAGTGAGACTTGTTGAATCCATAGCCAGCGAATTTGACAATCAGATCAAAAAGCTCTTCGGATTTTTGGCGATCAAACCCTCTCTTCTCTGCTCCATTGGCGAACTCCCCTTTGAGGCGATCCATCTCCTCTTTGATCTTTTTCCCCATCGCTCGCCGCACCAAGTCAGCCCCTCCAAGGCTAAAACCTCCAATGGTCTGAACGATCTGCATCACCTGCTCTTGATAGACAATCACTCCATAGGTGGGCTTGAGGATAGGCTCTAGCTCAGGAAAAGCATAGAGAATCGGGGCTTTGCCATGCTTTCGGTCAATAAAGTCATCCAACATCCCCGATTCCATCGGACCAGGCCGATAGAGCGCGAGCACCGCGATGATATCTTCAAAGGTGGTGGGCTTGAGGCGTTTGTTGAGATCTTGCATCCCCTTGGATTCCACTTGAAAGAGGCCGATGGTGTTACCGCTCTGGATCGTCTCATAGACCGCTGGATCGTTCACATCCAGCGCGTTAAAATCAATCTCTTTGGAATAGCGCACCTTAATCATATCCATCGCCCCTCGAATCACCGTGAGCGTCTTAAGTCCCAAGAAGTCGAACTTGATAAGATCCACATCTTCAAGGTATTTCATCGAATATTGGGTCGCAATCGTCTCATCGCCACTAGGCTTGTAGAGGGGGGCTTTGTGCCAAAGCTCTTTTTGGCTGTCAATCACCACCGCTGCGGCATGGGTTCCAGCGTTTCGCTTGAGCCCCTCCAAAAGAAGCGCAAATTCCCAAACCTTGCGAGCCTCTTTATTGGAATCGATGAGCTCTTTGATCTTGGGCTCTTTCTGAAATGCCCCCGCCTTATAATCAGGAGTCCCCTCTTTGCCCTTGCCATTGAGCGTGATTCCTAGCTCATCAGGGATGAGTTTGGCCATCGCATCCGCCTCGCCATAGGGCATCCCCATCACTCGGGCGACATCACGAATCACCCCCTTGGCCTGAAGCGTACCAAAAGTGATCACCTGGGCTACATTATAGCGACCATACTTATTGACCACATAGTCAAGAATCTCACCTCGCCGACTCTGGCAGAAGTCCATATCGATATCAGGCATACTCACCCGCTCAGGATTGAGGAATCGCTCAAAAAGCAACGCGTATTTGAGCGGATCAATATCCGTGATCTCTAGGCAAAAGGCAACCAAACTTCCCGCCGCGCTTCCCCTCCCTGGCCCTACAGGGATTCCACGATCTTTGGCCGCGCGCACAAAATCCCAAACGATGAGCATATAGCCGGGGAATTTCATCTTGTTGATGATCTCTATCTCTCGCTCTAGCCGCTCCCGATACTCCTCATGTCGAGTCTCTGGAACCAGTTTTAAACGCTTCTTTAATCCCTCACGACACTTATAGGCAAAGTAGTCATCATCGGTGTGAAAATCAAGCCCTTCGGCTTTGGCGTAATCCTCGGTGAATTTAAAAGTCGGAGGGGTGGGGTTGCCAAGATGAAGCTCCAAATTGCACTTCTCTACAATCTCTTGGGTGTTTAAAAGCGCTTCGGGAATATCGGCGAATAGCTCCTCCATCTGCTCGGGCGATTTGAGATAGAACTCCTGAACGCTATGACGAAGGCGATTGGGATCATTGAAGTTTTTGTTCATCGCGATGCACATGAACGCCTCGTGCGCCTCAGCATCCTCTTGGAGTTGATAGTGAGTGTCGTTAGTGGCGATGATCTTGATTCCCGTCTCTAGGCTCAGGCGAAGAAGGGGCTCATCAATAAAGAGCTGGTCGCCAATTCCATGGCGCATGATCTCTAGATAAAAATCCTCGCCAAAAATCTCTCGATACTCTAACGCCACCTCTTTGGCGCGCTCATACCCCTTGGCGCCAAATTTTACATTACGCTCGCTGTTGGTGTTGAGATGCCACTGCACCTCTCCTTGCAAGCACGCCGAAGAGCAGACAAGCCCCTCGCTATGCTCTCTGAGGAGCTTTTTGTTGATTCGCGGATAGTAGTAGAATCCCTCAATAAAGCTCATGGAGCTCAGATACATGAGGTTTTGGTAGCCAACCTCGTTTTTGGCATAGAGGCAGAGATGGAATCGCTGTTTGGTGCTCTTGTCTCCCAATTCATCGCTATTATGAAGATAGGCTTCGATTCCAATGATGGGCTTGACTCCCTCTTTTTTCATCGCAGTGTAAAAGTCAATCGCCCCAAACATATTGCCATGGTCGGTCATCGAGACGGCACTCATACCAAGCTGCTTGACCTTTTTGGCAAGACTCTTGATCTTATTGGCTCCATCTAGCAAGGAGTATTCGGTGTGCAGATGAAGGTGGGTGTAGGGATAGCTCATGCGCCTTGATCCTTCCATATTTGGATGCTTTTGTTGGCGATTCTAATACGCCTTCCCCCAAATCGTGGTTAAAAGAGAGACCTACTCCTAGAGCTTATTTTGAAGCACTCTATCGCTATAATCTAGCCTATATACAACAAAAAGAGGGGATATGCGCCAAGGCTACAAGATTCTCTTTGGAGGGGTGATGTGGATGGCATTGGCGGCAGGATTTTTACGGCCCCTTGCCCCTGATGTGCATTGGGAGAGACTCCATATTTTCCTTTTGAATCTTTGCGCAGGTGGCACACTTTTACTCTTCTTCACCCAAGGAGAAAAAAGACCCTCTAAACTAGTCCTCACCTTCGGGCTTCTCTCTTTTGGCTATGCCCTATTGGCTTCTTTGGAATACTATACGCCCGCCCTTCTTCTCTCTCTCCTTCTGGCGGGAATCTCTGAGAAAATTCGCTGGCAACGCTTTGGTTCCTGGGGCAAAAAAGTGCTCGACTCCGAAGCGCCTATGGCTGAGCGTTTCCATGCTGCCGCCCTTCTTTTTTTGAGTCTAAGCCTTCTTCTTTTAGCCTTTGTCCTCTTCAATCATGCGTGGCTCCATCTCCCCCTTTGGGAAAAGCTAGAGCTCAACCTCCTCTTTCTCGCCTTCTCTTTCCCCTTGTCCTTTTGGAGCTTCTCTCTCTTCTTCTCTTTTGCATCCAAACTCCCCCAGACCTTTAGCCGCCTCTCCTTCGCAGGAATCATTGGGGGAGTTTGCCTCCTCTTTCTCTTTATTCTTTACGAATCACCCTTCCTTGAGCTTCTTATCGCTCTTTGGCTCACCTTGTTGGTCTTGATGCTAAGTGGGGCTCGTCTTTGGGTTAACCCCAAAGAGCCTTGGAAAAACTTCCTCACCTCAGGAATGGGGCTATTAATCCTCTCTGCCCTCACTGGAGTCGCCTATATTCTTAAGCTCATAAATCCAGAACTTCCCCTGCCCTCTTTAGAAGCCATTCGCCAGCGGCATCGATCCATCGCCCTTTATGGGTGGAATCTAGTGGGCCTTGTGATTCTTCTTAGATTTGCACATTTCCCCTCTTGGCTCAACTCTACTCCCTCCATCACACTCCACTGGATACTCGTCTTGGGGCTTATCCCTTTAAGTTACACCCTGCCCCCTCTAGCGCCCCTCTCTTTGCTTCTTTTTGCCTTCTGGCTCTATAACGCCCTAGCGACCAAAGAGGGTCTGCAGGGCAAGCAGGGGTGAGTCTTGTGTGTAGCTTTTGATGGGCTTGATTCCTGATTGATAGAGTCTTTCCCACTCTTTTTCATCTTCGCTGGCCACCAACCTCATGAATGAGTCGCGCCCTTTGACCTCCATCGCTCCCTCCACCACTTCTCCTTTGGGATCAAAAAAAGCTCCTAGTGGCAAAAGCGGGGGCGATTCTTCGAGATGATCGCGCACGATGAGGGCGTAGCTTTCGCTCAGAGGAGGATTCTTCCAGCCGATAAAAGGTTCGATAAAATCCCCGATCAAAAAGAGAAGGCAAGGCTCTCTTAAAAATCGCCAAACCACGGGGAGGAGTATAGAAGGGGGCGGAGGAAGAGGAGGAAGATTCTCTTTGAGCATCTTCTCCAAGAAGGTTTCAACACGCCAAGGGTCTCGATTCCAAGGCCAAAGAGGCTCCACCCCTCTAAACATCATGACCCTGTCTCCACGCCCAAGAGCCGAATAAGCGAGGATTCCTGCAAGATAGGCGGCTTGCTCTAGCTTGGATCGATCTTGACCAAAAAGAAGCGAGAGGCTTGGCAAAAAGAGAATCACCACAGGAATCGCCTTGGGGGCAAAAGAGCGCCTCACCATCGGGCGATTGAGCTTAGCAGAAGCATGAGCATCCACGCGCCGCCAATCTCCCCCTTCATACTCGGCCATCTCGGCAAACTCACCCCCTTCACCCAAGCTTTCTGAAGGGTGATCCCCAAAATAGCGAAGTCGCTTGGAGAGCTCTTGGCTCTCCAGAGAGATTTGGCGATGGAGGGCGTGATTCCTCATGGAATCTTCACGGCTCCAAGCACCTCCTCTAGAATCGATCTAGGCGTGATTCCTTCCGCCTTGGCGGCGTAGGAGAGGGTGAGTCTATGACCCAGCACGGGAAGCAAAAGCTCCGCCACATCCACGGGCGAGACATAATCTTTGCCTTTTAAAAAGGCTAGCGCTTTGGTCGCCTTGAAAAGGTCGATCGTCCCCCTAGGGCTCGCCCCATAGCGCAGCTTCTCTTTGAGTTTGGGCAATCCATAATGCTCAGGCTCCCTGGTGGCCTGAACCAAATCCACCATGTAGCGCTCCACCTCCTCATCACAATGAATTCTTAGTATCGCTTCTCCAAGACGCATAACCTCTTCGATTCCTAGCAGAGTGCGAGGCTGTTGCCATAGATTCTTAGAGCCAATTTGGGCGATTAAGAGCTCCTCCTCATATCTTCCATACCCCACCTCCACCTTCATCATGAATCGATCCAGCTGAGCCTCAGGAAGCGCGTATGCTCCCTCTTGCTCAATGGGATTTTGGGTCGCCATAACCAAAAAAGGCTCAGGGAGAACAAAACTCTCTGAACCTAGCGTTACCTGTCGCTCCTGCATCGCCTCTAAAAGCGCTGATTGCACCTTAGCAGGAGCTCGATTGATCTCATCGGCGAGAATTAGATGGGCAAAAATCGGCCCTTTTTTAATATAAAAATCTCGCTCTTTGGGGTTATAGACTTCAGCACCAAGAATATCGCTTGGAAGAAGATCAGGAGTGAATTGAAGTCGCTTCAAAGAGAGCCCAAGCGCTCGTGAGAGTGCCTTGATGGCTGTGGTTTTAGCCAACCCCGGCACTCCCTCTAAAAGGATGTGGCCTTGCGTGAAGAGTCCAATAAGAAGCGCGTCCACCACGCTCTCTTGACCGATGAGAGCCTTTTGAAGCTCATTTTTGAGACGGATGATTGCTTCGTGCATTCACAAAGCCTCCTTTCTCTCGTTTTCTCCCTGATTCTAGCGACCGCAGAAGGTGAGAATCGCCGACCCCCAAGTGAGCCCGCCCCCAAAAGCATCTAGAAGAACCTTCTCTCCATTTTTGAGTCGCCCCTCTTCATAAAGAGCGTTCATCGCCATGGGAATCGAGGCGGCGGAAGTGTTTCCGAAGCGATCCACTGTGATAGCGATCTGCTCGGGCGTGAAATCCAAAAGATCACCCACTGCTTTAATAATACGATAGTTGGCTTGATGAGGGATAAAGTGGTGAATCTCTTTGGAGGTGAGATGATTGCGCTCCAAAATCTCTTTGACATCATTAGAGAGGGTCTTAACCGCCAACTTAAAGGTCTCATTGCCTTTCATCTTCATGAACTGCAATCGCTGGTCGATCACCTCTTGGGAAGCGGGATGGCGACTTCCACAGCCAGGTGTCATCAGGAAGTCTTGATATTTGCCATTGGCTGCAATATTGACATCTAGAATCGCCTCTTCTTTGGAGTCTGTCACCCCAATAATCGCGGCTCCTGCTCCATCGCCAAAGAGCACACAGGTGCTTCGATCGGTAAAGTCAGTGATGGCGCTCAGCTTCTCTGCCCCAATCACTAAAATCGTCTTGGCCATGCCCGATTCAATGTAGGCTTTGGCGATAGAGAGGAGATAGATGAACCCACTGCAAGCCGCTGAAATGTCGAAAGCAGGCTTGTCCTCTATCCCCAAATTGTGCGCGATCACACAGGCAGTGGAGGGCATACAGAGGTAATCAGGAGAGATGGTCGCCGTGATGAGCATATCAATCTCTTCAGGCTTCACACCAGCGCGCTCCATGGCGACTTTGGCCGCCTTGGTCGCTAGATCGCTTGTAGCCTCGTTGGCCTCAGCAAAATGGCGCGTCTTGATTCCCGTGCGCTTTTTAATCCACTCATCGCTGGTCTCCACCATCTTCTCCATATCGGCATTGGTGAAGGCTTTCTGGGGTATATAAGCTCCTATGGAGCGGAGTGATGCGTACAAAAGATATTCCTATTCCTTGGAGGGATGAGAGGCAAAAGCCTTGATAATGTTCTCATTGATCTTCTGATCAACGGAAGTGAGCGCTTGAAAAATAGCGTTTTTGATCGCCTTGGCGTTGCTTTTGCCATGACAGATGATGACATTCCCATTCACTCCCAAAAGAGGGGCTCCGCCATACTCTGCATAATCCATCCGCTTCTTGAGTTTTTTAAAGACATTTTTCATGAAAAGCGCCCCCACGACACCCGTGAGAGAGACTTTCACAAAATTTTTGATGAGAGTAGTGATTGATTCAGCCACTCCTTCACTGGTCTTTAGGACGATATTACCCACAAAACCATCGCACACGATCACCTCGGTGCTGCCATCAAAGATATTATGCCCCTCGACATTTCCCACAAATCCTTTAAGAGTTTTAAGTCGTGAAAAAGCAGACTTGGTGAGCTCATTGCCCTTGCTCTCTTCTTCACCATTACTCAACAGACCGATTCTTGGATTTTCATACCCCATCACATTCTTAGAATATTCATATCCCATGAGGGCAAACTCATAAAGGTGTTCGGGTTTGCAATCGACATTCGCTCCTGCGTCTAGAATCAGGCTCTGTTTTCCATCTTGTCTTGGCATAATGGCGCAAATTGCAGGCCTAGAAGCTCCTTCGATCCGACCAATTCGCAGGGTGGCTAGACTCATCGTGGCTCCGCTGTGACCCGCTGAGACCAAAGCATCCACCTTGCCCTCTTTGGCAAGCTCTGTGGCTACATAGATCGAGCTATCTTTGCGACGAATGGCACTAGAGGCGCCCTCCTCCATTTTGATAAAGTCTTTACAGTCGATGATTTCTAATGTTTTTTTGTATTTTTGAGGGATAAGGGGTTCGATAATCTCTTTGTTGCCCACCAAAAAAGGGATAAAATCCTTCTCATTTAAGGCAAGGAGGGTTCCTTCCACGATTGGAGCGGGACCGAAGTCCCCTCCCATGGCATCAATGGCGACTCTTACCATATTTAGTTCTGTTTATAAGCTCCGGTGAACTTATTGGCGCAGTGGGGCATTCTCCATGTTCCATCTTTGTCTTTGATGGGCGCAGGAAGGGTAACTTTGTAGTGAGTTCTTCTTTTTGCTGCTCTTGTCTTACTGACTCGTCTCTTTGGTACTGCCATAGCTTACTCCTTGAAAAATTTAAGTTTTAGGGGGCGGAATCTTCCTTGACATGATAGCTTAGGCGGATCGATTCTAGCTCGCTCGCTAGAAGTTCCTCCATATCAAGCTGCCCGCCAAAAAATTCCATTACATCGAAATCTTCCTCTTCAGACCCTGGGGTGTAGAGGCCATCAGAGACTTTAAGATTAAGCTCTTCGTCGAGCTTTTGGGTGTACTCTTCGCCGCTTCTGTCGCAAATCAGCTCAATTTCGCCGCGAAGCTTAGCATCCACTTGGAACAAGTTCACCTCAATCTTTTGGATTGAGCCCTCCATGTCACACCCAAAGGCGGAGAGAGAGAACTTTTTTGGCTCTCTTGTGATTTTTTTGAAATCGATTCTCATGGGCGGAGTTAGTTGATCTCCCTGCCAGAGAAGAAAAAGGCGATTTCGATCTTGGCATTCTCCAAAGAATCGCTACCATGCACCGCATTGGCATCAATGCTATCGGCAAAATCCGCTCGAATCGTTCCAGGCGCTGCTTTCTTGGGATCGGTTGCACCCATGAGGTCTCGATTCTTCAAGACGGCATTTTCGCCCTCAAGCACCATCGCTACCACGGGACCGCTCACCATGAAATCAACAAGATCTTTAAAAAAGGGGCGCTCTTTGTGAACGGCATAAAACTGCTCCGCATCGGCTCGACTAAGCTGAAGGCGTTTAGCGGCAGCGACTTTAAGACCATTACTCTCGAATCGATCAATGATCTTTCCGACAACATTCTTGGCTACTGCATCAGGCTTAATAATTGAAAGAGTTTGTTCCATAGGGCTTTTATTCTCCTCGTTCATGAATGGGTCTTTATGTCGTTCCCGATTAAATAGGATTACTTTCAAAAGAAAATCTTCGGTGGACGAAAAACAAAACGGAGGTGGATTATACAGAAAATTTGCTGGTTTTTAGATTAATTTTGCTTCAAAGAGAGGGAAAAGAAGGGATTCTCCCCCAAAAGGGGAGAATCTACAAAGAGACGACGGAGATTCTTAGTTGACGCAAGCGACTTTACCGTTTCGCTTAGATGCATCAACTTCGCTTCGACAGGGTTGATCCCCAACACACTCACTCCAAACAATGCACCCCTCAGTCGGACAAGCACTCGCACAAGCAGGCTCATCATGATGACCAACGCACTCTACGCACTTATCAGGGTAAACATAATAGATTCCGTTACCCTGAGGGTTATCGTCATCATCCACGATCGCTTCAACGGGGCACTCATCAATACAGGCTCCACAGGCGATACAGATATCAGTGATTTTCACAGCCATGGTGCTTCGCTCCTTGGTTAAATTATAGCTTCGTGAGCTGGCTGAAGTATATTCCACGAAGGATAAAATCAACCTAAAGCTAAAATTTAACCTTTTATAAAAAACTCACTATTTTAGATTAAAATAGTTTTTAATCAACTCCGCCTTATCCGTCTTTTCCCATGAAAATTCAGGGAGTTCTCGACCAAAGTGGCCATAACTTGCGGTCTTTTTATAGATAGGACGCAAGAGATCAAGACTCTCAATGATTCCTTTAGGAGTGAGGCGGAAGAGCTGGCGTACGCATGTTTCCAACTGGTCATCTTCCACCTTTCCTGTCCCATGAGTGTCCACCAAAATCGAAACAGGCTCCACCACTCCAATCGCATAAGCAATCTGAATGGTTGCTTTGTCGCACACACCTGAGGCCACAAGATTTTTAGCCACATATCGTGCCGCATACGCCCCACTTCGATCCACCTTGCTGGGATCTTTGCCTGAGAACGCCCCGCCCCCATGAGGACAACTACCCCCATAAGAATCGACAATGATCTTCCGCCCTGTGAGTCCCGCATCTCCTTGAGGACCTCCAATGACAAACTTGCCTGTAGGATTAACAAAAAATCGAATGTCGTCTCCAAGATACTCTTTGGGCAGTACTTTATAGACGATCTCTTCAATCACAGCATCCCTCAAGCGCTCTTGGGAGACATCAGGAGCGTGTTGCGTGGAGACAACAATGGTGTCGATTCCTACAGGCTTGCCATCGACATATCGAACCGTGACCTGAGATTTGCCATCAGGACGGAGGAAGGGCAAGGTTCCATCTTTTCTTGCCTTGGCCAATCCTTCGGTGATCTTGTGGGAGAGGAAGATGGGAAGCGGCATAAGGGTCTCCGTTTCGCGGCACGCATAGCCAAACATGAGTCCTTGATCACCCGCGCCAATCTCGCCATCTTCTCGATCCACGCCTTGGTTAATATCAGGACTCTGCTCGCCCACTCCATTTAAAATCCCTGCACTTCGATAGTCAAAACCATAGAGGGCATCGGTGTAGCCAATCTCTCGAATCACCTCACGAGCGATCTCTTGCATAGGAGCATAGGTGGTGGTCTTAAGCTCTCCTGCGATCACACAAAAACCATTAGAGAGGAGTGTCTCGCACGCGACGCGCGCCTTAGGGTCACGCTCAATAATATAATCTAGAATCGCATCACTAATCTGATCAGCCATCTTATCAGGGTGACCTTCGGTTACAGATTCGGATGTGAAGAGAAACTCTTTTCTCATGAATTCACCTTGTGTTTTAATTTTTATGCATTTTAGCCCATCCAACTTTAATCTAATATTTAACTTTTAATGGTTACAATTTCTTTGTTAATAATTTTTATTAACAAACTCGCGATCGCTTTATTTATGTTTTTAAATTCTAATAAATAACATCACAAGGAGTTATCCATGTTGGTCACCAACAAAGCCCCCAATTTTGTCGCCACAGCCGTCCTAGGAAACAATGAGATCGTTAGCGATTTCGAGCTCTACAAGAACTTTGGTAAAAGCGGAACCGTTGTCTTCTTCTATCCCCTTGATTTCACCTTTGTCTGCCCCTCTGAGATCATTGCGTTTGATAAGCGCCTTGAGGAGTTCCAAGCTAGAGGAATCAATGTGATTGGCGTCTCTGTCGATTCTCAGTTTAGCCACTTTGCGTGGAAAAACACGGCCGTCAAAGAGGGCGGAATCGGACAGGTTCGATTTCCTCTTGTAGCCGACCTCACCAAGCAGATCGCTAGAGATTTTGATGTACTCTTCAACGAATCTGTCGCTCTTAGGGGCTCTTTCTTGATTGACAAAGATGGAACCGTAAGACACGCCGTCATCAATGATCTTCCCCTTGGTCGAAACATTGATGAGATGATTCGTATGGTGGACACCATGCTATTTGTCAATGAGCATGGCGAAGTCTGCCCCGCAGGATGGCAGAAAGGGGATGAGGGAATGAAGGCTGACACCAAAGGTGTCGCTGAGTATCTCGCCAAAAACTCCGAGAAGCTCTAGTCTCTCCTAGACCAACAGCCTTTGGCTGTTGGCTATCCTCTCCAATCTCTCTCTCACTTTTTGGCTCAGACCTTTCACATCAAAACCAATCTCCTCCTCCACCTGCTCCACCTTGCCATGCTGAATATACTCATCCTCTAATTCCATTGAGAGAATCTCCACTTCAGCCCCCACTTCGGCTTTCCACTCCAAAAGGGCTGAAGCCACTCCCCCCACTTTAGAGGCATCGCTGAAGACAAGCCAATAGCGATACTCTTTAGAGAGTTCCCAAAGCGTCTCATGGTCAAGAGGCTTGACAAAGCGCAAATCGACCAATCCCACCTCATATTCTGAAGCCATCACTTTAGAGACCTCATAGGCACGCCCCACGCCATTTCCAAATCCCACAAAAAGCACCTCATCTTTTCCTTCCATAAGCCTTTCGGCCTTGCCATAGAGAAAAGGAGATTCGCTAAAAATTCCCTCTTGCAAAACAAAGCTCTTTCGAGGGTAGCGAAAGGCGATGGGGCCTAGAGAGAAATCCTTAGCAAACTTCACCGCCTCTTTAAGCGATTCATTGCTACGGGGCGCCATGAGAGTCATATGGGGAATAAGCCGCAGATAGCCAATATCTAAAATCCCTTGGTGGGTCTCTCCATCCTCTCCCACGATTCCTCCGCGATCAATCGCAAATTTCACAGGAAGCTTCATGATTCCGACATCATGAATAATCTGATCATAAGCCCTTTGCAAAAAGGTCGAATAGATCGCTACAAAGGGTTTGTAGCCCTCTTTGGCCAAAGCAGCCATTGAGGTGACGGCATGTTGTTCGGCAATCGCTACATCCCAAAAACGATTGGGAAATTCATGGACAAGCGCACTCAAACCCGTTCCACTTGGCATGGCCGCCGTCACCCCGACCACCTTCTCATCCTCTTTAGCGAGCTCCAAAAGTGTTCTAGAGAAAATATCAGTAGGAGAGCTGCTACAGGGCTTTTTGAGTGGCTCTCCGCTAGAGAGATCAAAAGGACCCACCCCATGCCAATGCTCCCTGGGCCCCTCGGCGATCTTATACCCCTTGCCTTTGAGGGTTTGAGCATGAATGATGACGGGCTTGTTCATTGCCTTGGCGATTCTAAGCGTCTCGATAATCTCTTTGAGATTGTGCCCATCAATGGGGCCAATATACTCTAGCCCCAGCTCCTCAAAGAGGATTCCGGGCGTGATGAGCTTGAGTGACTCCTCAAAGCGTTTGGCCATATAGCTCGCCCCCTCAGGAAGATGGGCGAGAAGCTTCTCTACTTTGCCTTTAATGGATTGAAAGAATCTCCCCGCAATCGCCTGAGAAAGGTATTTGCTAATCGCACCAATAGGCTCAGCGATACTCATCTCATTGTCGTTGAGCAAAATCACCATCGGATATTTTCGATCGCCAAGCTCATTGAGCGCCTCATAACAAAGTCCCGCACTCATGGAGCCATCCCCGATGAGCACCACGGGCATTCGATTCTTCTCCAAGGAGAGTGAAATCGCCTTGGCCGCACCGACGGCGAGAGAGATAGAGGTCGAGCTGTGTCCCGCGATGAAGTAGTCATGCTCGCTCTCGCTTGGCTTGGTGAACCCGCTCACCCCCTCGAATTGACGAAGTGTGGCAAACTCCTCCCATCGCCCCGTGAGAAGCTTGTGAGCGTAAGCTTGATGGCTTACATCAAAAATGAAAGGATCCCTAGAAGAATCAAAGACGGCGTGCATCCCCACAATCAGCTCTACCGCCCCCAAGGTTGAACTCAGATGCCCCCCATTGTGGGAGACCACCTCAAGGATTCTCTCTCTAATGCTTAAAGAGACCTCCTCTAGCTCCTTGAGGGTTTTACCTTTGAGATTCATTCTTCTCTCCGATCGGCTAAATTTTCTAGAATCGACTTCTTAAGCGTTTGGAATCTTGAAAGAATCGTCCCATCTAGATTGCCATTATCGCTGATTATAACCACCCCGCCTTTGGCAATGGCTTTATCAGGCTGAATTTTGATTCGCTCCTCTCCCTCAAAGTGCTTCACCAAGAGGGCGTAGTCTTGAGGATTGAGCTTAAGCAGCACTTTGGTGGCCTCTTTGAGGGAATCGAGCAAATTCTTCGCCAGCGCGTGCGCCACCTCCGCACTTTTTTCAGAGACCTCTTTGACAATCACCTCTTTGGCAATATCCACTGCGATCGCACTCAGCTCACGCTCCAAAGAACCAATCTGCTTCTCCATCTCTTTAGAGGTGCCCTCCAAGAGTTCGATTGAGGCAATGAGTGCACGCTTTTGCTCCTCCACCTCCTCCTGCATGGCTGCTCTTGCCTGCTCTTGCCCCTCCTTGATTCCAAGAGCCCTCGCCTCTTCTCTTGCCTCTTTGATCAGAGAATCCATCTCTTTTTGCTGTTTATCTAATTGCATCTGCATCTTGGCTAAAGAGCCTGCCAGCTCATCACTCTTTTGCAAAAGTCGCTCGATGAGCTCATTTTCAATGAGGCTTGCAGGAATTGAAGGGGTAGGGGGGGTAGGGGGAGTAGAGGGCGAGGGGGGAAGATTCTCTTGGGGTATATGAGAATCTAAGGGCAAAGAGGAGAGGGGTTCAAATGACTCTTGAGGCTCCTCTTTGGCTAAAGAATCGAGCACTTTAAACTCGTAGCGCTTGATGTTGTGCCGACTTTGTCCTTGCGTGGAGATAACGTTCTCCTGTTGATAGTTATTCAACCATATCCTCTTCTTCGCCGATTTGGATCACGCCCTGCTCCGCAAGCGACTGGACGGTCTCGACAATTTTTCGCTGTGCCGATTCGACATCTTTGACCTTCACTGCACCCAAGAACTGCATCTCCTCCATAAACTGTTCGCCCGCACGTTGCGACATATTGGAGATGAACTTCTGCTTGAGCTCCTCAGGAGCTGACTTAAGCGCCAGCGTGAGCTCTTTTTTGTCTGCGACTTTGAGAATCTCTCGAATCGCGTTGTTGTCAAGCTTCTCAATATCTTCAAAGGTGAACATCATCTCTTTGATGGCGTTGGCTAGCTGCTCATCAATCTGCTCAATGTAGGCGATCGTTGCCTTGGCTGCTTTTTGGCCTAGGCGGTTGAAGACCTCAGCGACCGCTCTTGGGCCACCCACCTCGACCTTGTAGCTAGTGAGCGATTCGAGTTTATTCTCCAAAACAGTGGAGACGCGCTTGACCACATTGGGTGAAATATCGCCAAGATTGGCCATACGAATCGCAATCTCCGCCCTCAAATCATCCGTGAAATACCCCAATGTCTCAGCCGCACTGCTAGGATCCATATGAGCAAGAATGAGGGCAATGGTTTGGGGATGTTCGTTGATAATGAAGTCAGCGAGCTGCTGGGGTCGCACCCTAGAGAGATAGGAGAAGTTTTGCGCTGACTGCATCGACTTGGCGAGCTTATCTAGAACCTTTTTCGCCTCCTCAGGACCAAGAACGCGATAGAGAATCTCTTTGGCATACTCAAAGCCGCCTGTGCTGATGTATTGATTAGACTGGAAGATGGCATAAAACTCTTCTAAAATCGCAGTGGCAATTGCCTTGTCCACGCCATTGCTTTGAGCGATATATTTAGAGATTTCAGTGATGGAATCAAGATCGAGGTGAGAAAATATCTCACCCGTGATCTCATCTCCCATCTGAATGAGCAAGATGGCGACCTTCTCCGCCATACTAAGCTCATCATACTGTGCCTGCTGTCGTGGTCCTAGATTCATGCTCCCGTCCTACTTTCTAGCCTTGGCTTCCGCCATCAACTTTGAAGACATATCATCCAACCCAAGCTCATCACGAATGAGTGTTTGGAAGATTCCCGCCACCTCTTCAGGCTTCTCCATGGCGATATTTTTCATCTTCTCTAGCAACACATCATATTTAATCTCATCTTCGCTTAAGCCACTGCCAAGCCCTAGTTGCTCCTCAACACGCCGCTTCATCTCGTTGAACTTGTTGAGTGCATCCTCATCGTCATCATCAAGCTTGATGAGTGATTCAATCTCCTCGTCCTCATCCTCGTGCACTTCGAGCATTCGCTCGGCAAAAGGCACGATGATTTTTTTGTAGAAGACAAAGAGGATAAGTCCCACAATGACATATTTGAGCATCGGCATGAAGGGGCCCATGAATTTTTCAAGCCCTTGGACAAAACGCTCCACTGGAGTTTTGGGAGCATAGCCAGCACTCTTGGCGTCAAATTCAAAGTTGCTCACGGTCGCCTCATCGCCCCTCGTCCCGCTAAAGCCCATGGCTTGACGCACTAAGCCATTGATCTTCTCCATCTCTTCATCAGAGAGAGGGATATACTCCAAGACCTCATTGCCCTGCTCATTCACGCTAGTCTTATACTTTCCATCCACCACAACAGCGGCCGAGAGTCGCTTAATCGTGGCAAATTCCCCTTTAATGCTTGAGACGGTCTTGCTGATTTCAAAATTGGTGGTGGTTTGAGACTTTTCATATTTATCTCGCACATCTTGGCTATCAAGCCCCTGCACAGGGCCGATATTGCTCACCGCACCGGGCACACCCCCAATCTCTTTGGGCTTAAATCCTTCTCTCTTCTCTTCGAGAGTCTGCTCACTGCGCACGACATTGTTAGGGTCAAAAAGCTCTTGAGTGCTCTGCTTTTGCGAAAAATCAAACTCCGCCGTCACCTTGGCGACCACTCTATCCGCTCCGCCAATAATGGGGGCTAGGATGTTGACAATCTTCTCCTCAACAGAGCGCTCAAAGTTTTGCTTGTATCGCATCTGCACCGCTGCCATCTCTTTAGAGGTGGTGAGCTCATCGCCCTCGCCTAAAGGCTCTCCATTTTCATTGACGATTCGAACATTTTCAGGCTCAAGGCGTGTGATGGCCGCGGCAACTAGATTTTTAATCCCCAAGACTTGAGCGGGGGTGAGCGCCATATTAGGGCGAAGTCGAAGCACAACCGAGGCGGTTGGAGGGGTTTCTTTGCTCACAAAAACCGAATCTTTGGGGATGGCGATATGAACAGAGGCCTTCTCAATGGGGGTGAGACTCTCGATAGTTCGGCTTAGCTCGCCTTCGGTGGCACGGACAAATTTCACCTTTTGATCAAAGTCGGTCGCCCCAAACTCCTGCTTGTCAAAAATCTCAAATCCCACTTTGCTGCTTTTGGGAATCCCGCTACTAGCAAGCTTGATTCGCTCCTCATAGACCTTCTCTTCGGGGATAAGAATCGTGTTGTCTTTGGGGAGCTTGTAGGGAATCTTGGACTGCTCCAGGTGCTGGATAATGAGCGCACCATCTTGGGGGCTCACCCCCTCAAAGAGGACGGCGTAGCCATCTAGGCTCTTGCCCTTGCCTCCGTTATAGACAATCAAGAACGAAACAAAAGCCACCACGCCGACGATCGTCCCAAGGATCACCAGCTTCTGTTTGAGGTTGAGCTTGGCGTAGAGATTTTGTATCTGATTAAAGAGTACCTTGAAGTCCACCTAGCTCTCCGTCCTTGATTGGATTGATTTCATTGAGCTTAGAATTGGTGCAGATATTCTTGCATCAACTCAAAGCAACGATCATTCTCTAAGCTCCTGCCAATCGTGATACGAATCGCATTGATTCCATAGGATTTAAGATTCCTCACGATCAATCCTCGCTCCAACAACCACTGAGAAAACTCCGAGGAATCGACTCGATTCTTCAATAGGAGTGTGATGAAGTTAGTGTAAGAGGGGATAAAATCGATTCCTTGGGCAAGCGCAAACTCCTCATAGCGCCTCATCTCCTTAAAGTTCTCCTTGATGGTCTCTTCCACATAGGCGCTCTCTTTGAGTGCCTCAATCGCCGCTTTGAGCGAGAGTGTGGTGATGTTAAAGGGGGCTCGCATCTTCATGAGGGCTTGGATAATAGAGGGCTGGGCGATTCCATAGCCGACCCTCATGCCACCCAACCCAAAGGCTTTAGAAAAGGTGCCAAGGAAGATAGAGCTAGGGAAGCGCTCGATGAGATCCTTGGGATCGATTCTTTTTTGGGAATCTTTAAACGCGGCGTACTCTTGGTAGGCTCCATCCACAATCACTAGCGTCTCATCATCAATTTTTTGTAAAAAGTCATAGACCTCTTCCCTGTCCAAACACTCACCTAGTGGATTATTAGGGAGGCAGAGGAAGAGGATTTCAGGGCGCTCTTTTTGATAGATTTCCCAAAACTCTCCAAGATGGTGCTGATCACTTGGAGTGCGAAGAATCCTCGCCCCAACCTGCCTTGAATAGACATCATACATCGCAAAGGTGGTCTTGGACATGAGCACCTTGGAGGAGGCGTTGCATTTGGCGTGAACCGCCATCTCTAGAATCTGATCACTTCCTGAGCCAATGATCACATTCTCGCTCTTCACGCCAAAGCGCCCTGCCAGCCCCTCTTTGAGCTCAAACATCGAATCATCAGGATAGCGATGGGCATTCACCGCCTCCTTCGCAATCGCCTCAATCACCTTGGGCGAAGCGCCAAAGGGATTTTCATTGGAAGCCAGTTTGATGACGTTTTGAGGTTTGATGCCATATTCGCGGACGACAAGCTCAATGGGCTTGCCCGCTTCGTAGGTTTTGATCGAATCAAGCGTGGGATTGAATTGCATGGAGTGCCCTATCAACAATGTTTTTCGGTAATCAAACATTTTAACCAATTTTTTCTAAGTTCAGGGTTTAAATTTTCAAGCCTATCTTTAACGACCCCTTGATACAATTTCCTCACGATTCAAAACTTCTTGAGCCACATTTCTAGCTCTGCCCCAAGGAACACAACCATGCAGACCATTTTTCGAGAGTATGACATTCGGGGAATCTACCCCACCGAGCTCACCCAAGAGAGCGTGAGGGCGATTGGCTTTTTGCTAGGGGAGCGCGTGAGGGCTAGGGGTGGAAAATACCTAGCCATCGGACATGACGCCAGAACCCACTCTAGAGAGCTCTTCACTTGGCTCTCTGAGGGGGTCGCAGGAGCCGATATTGAGATTCTTGATCTAGGGCTCATCCCCACTCCCGTGGCCTATTTTTCACTTTTTAACTCTTTTGAAGGAATCACGCCTGATGGCTCGGTGATGATCACAGGTTCTCACAACCCCCCTGAATATAATGGCTTTAAGATCACGCTCTTTAAAGAGCCTTTTTTTGGCGAAGCCATCACCGCTCTTGGAGAAGAGGCGCAAAAACTCATCGAAGCTAAAATCTCCTGCTCCAAACCCCCCAAAATTCACTTTGCGGACGCTTTGGGTCGCTATATCACCTACATGAAAGAGGAGTTCAAGGCGCTCTCATCCCTCTCTATTCCCCTCTCTATTGATTGTGGCAATGGGGTGGCGGGTGTGGCGTTAGAGCCTATCTTAAAGGCCTTGAACCTAGAATGCGAAGTGCTCTATGGCGAGCCTGATGGACGCTTTCCCAATCACCATCCAGACCCCTCCGATCCCCACAATCTAGAGGATTTGCAAGCGCTCCTCAAAAAGCGTGGTGGCCTTGGCTTTGCCTTTGATGGGGATGCCGACCGAATCGCAGTGCTCACCCCTAAGTACATCTTTAAAGGGGATGAGTTGGCGGTCATTTTTGCCAAACAGATGAAAAATCCCCTCGTCATTGGCGAGGTGAAGTGCTCCATGAGTATGTATGAGGAGATCAACAAAATAGGTCAGGCGGTGATGTATAAAACAGGTCACAGCAACCTCAAAGTGAAACTCAAAGAGCTAGGAGCGCATTTAGCGGCTGAAGTGAGCGGACACCTCTTTTTCAATGATCGCTACTTTGGCTACGATGACGCCATCTACGCGGCACTTCGGACGATGGAACTACTCCTTTTGGGAATCAATCTAGACTTAGAGAAAGAGTCGCTCCCCCCTCTCTTCTCCACCGAAGAGCTCAAAGTCAAAACCACCGAGGAGAAGAAATTCCCCTTGATGGAACGAATCAAAGCGCTTCTTTTAGAGAAAAAAGAGAGTCTCCCCCCCATCTTGGAGGTGATTGACGTGGATGGAATCCGAGTGATTTTTGAAGAAGGATGGGGACTTGTGCGCGCTAGTAACACCACGCCTGTGTTAGTGACCCGCTTTGAGGCCAAGAGCCAAGAGAAACTAGCCCTCTATCAAGAATCGCTTGAAGCCCTCATCCACCAAGCGCAACAAGAGCAAAATTAAAAAGGAGAATCCCATGGAGAGACTCACCCTCATCGATCCCTTGGATATGCATCTTCACCTCCGAGAGGGCGAAACCCTAAAGCGCGTCCTCCCCTACACAGCGAATCTCTTTAGCGGGGCAGTGGTGATGCCTAACCTCAAAACACCCCTCTGCACCACCCAAGAGGTGCTCTCCTACAAAAAGAGCATTGAGGAGGCTTGCCCCAAAGAGCGCTTCATCCCCTTTATGACGCTCTTTTTTCATGAGAATCTCACTTTAGAAGAGCTCACTTTAGCCCAAATAGAGGGAATTAGAATCATCAAACTCTACCCTAAGGGCTCCACCACGGGAAGCGAGGCGGGTGTGGCGCAGATTCTCACCCCTAAAACCCTCCAAATCCTAGAAACGATGCAATCTCTTGGTCTCATCCTCTCAATGCATGGCGAGAGCGGAGGGTTTGTCCTAGAGAGGGAGTTTGAGTTTTTGAGTGTCTATGAGGAGATTGCACGCACCTTTCCAAAGCTTCAAATCATCATTGAGCACATGAGCGATGCCCGCTCCTTAGAGCGAATCGAGCGTTTTAGCAATCTCTATGG
Organism: Wolinella succinogenes DSM 1740; assembly: GCF_000196135.1. Taxonomy (NCBI): domain Bacteria; kingdom Pseudomonadati; phylum Campylobacterota; class Epsilonproteobacteria; order Campylobacterales; family Helicobacteraceae; genus Wolinella; species Wolinella succinogenes. The sequence goes on from NC_005090.1 coordinate 1,903,998, forward strand.
CACGCTCACCCTCCACCACCTCCTCTACACACTTGATGACCTCCTAGGCCAAGCCCTCAATCCTCACCTCTTCTGCAAACCTGTCTTAAAACTCCCTAGAGATAGAGAGGCGTTGCAAAAGGCGGCATTAGGCGCCCACCCCAAAATCTCCTTTGGAAGCGATAGCGCTCCCCACCCCAAAGAGGCCAAAGAGAGCGCCAAAGGGGCAGCGGGAATCTTTAGCGCTCCCTTGCTTTTACCCCTTTTAGCCGAGCTCTTTGAGCGCCACGGGAAGCTAGAAAATCTTCAGGCTTTTGTCTCTGATAATGCCCATAGGATTTATGGAATCGCCCCCTTAGGCAAAAGGGTGACCCTTCTTCAAGAAGAATCGCTCATAGAGGAGGATTATTCGGGATTCATCCCCCCTGAGGCAGGCAAGAGAGTCCGCTGGAGAGTGGAGAGTTCGTGCTAGAAGAGCTCACTCTGGAGCGATTCTTAAGCCATCGCTCCGCCTTCTCCCTTGTTATCGATGTTCGCTCTCCTCACGAATACCTCGAATCACACCTTCCCGGTGCGCTCAATCTCCCCGTCCTAAGCGATTTGGAGCATGAGAGGGTCGGCACCCTCTATAAAGAATCGCCCTTTGAGGCGAGGATTCTTGGCGCCTCTCTCATCTGTGCCAATATTGCCTCTGCTCTCTCTTGGCTCAAAGATTCGCTTCATCCCTCCCAAAAAGTGCTCATCTACTGCGCACGCGGGGGTCAAAGAAGCCTCTCTTTAGCGCTCATCCTCTCCTCTATTGGCTATCAGATCGCAAGACTCATCGGAGGCTACAAGGGCTATCGCGCCCATGTCGCCGCCTCTTGGCAAGTCCCACGAAAAGAATCTTTTCTCACGCTCGTTGGCCCCACCGGCGGAGGGAAGAGCGAGCTCATTCAATCGCTCTCTTGGAGTCTAGATATTGAAGGATTAGCCCGCCACAAAGGCTCAAGCTTTGGAGCCATCGAGGGGGAGCAGCCCAGCACGAAGATGTTTCAAAACCTCCTCTTTGAGCGCCTTTTAGGGCTAAGAGAGGAGCCTCTCGTCGCCGTAGAGGGGGAGAGCAAGAGACTAGGGAATCTCATCCTCCCTTCCCCTCTTTATGAGCGCTACAAGAGCGCGCCCAAAGTCTTTATCGATTCTCCCCTAGAGGCTCGAATCGACCGAACCATGCAGGAGTATGCCTCTATCTCTCCTGCTTTTTTTGAAGGGGCGATGCAAAAAATTGCCCGATACATGAATAAAGAGGCTCACAAGGCAGCTTCTTTGGCATTTTGGCAAGGGGATTTGAGGCGATGCGCTGAGTTGCTTTTGGTGGAGTATTACGACAAGGTTTATAAGATGGAGCCCTGTGAGTACACGATTCTCCACACCAGCAAAGAATCAACCCTCAAAGAGCTTGAGCGAATCAAAGGGGAGATTTTATCGTCCGTGAGAGAGTAGGTCTTTGAGGCTCTCTTTGGGATTCTTGCCCTGCAAGATGGCGTTCACCTCGTGTGCGATGGGAGCGTGAATGCCCTCTCTTTGAGCAATTTGCGTGATCGCCCTAGCGGTCTTGATCCCTTCAGCCACCTCGCCAAGCTCAATTAATATCTCCTCCAAGCTCTTGCCTTGGGCGAGTCCAAGCCCCACGCGGTAGTTTCTAGAGAGGGTGGAGCCTGAAGTGAGAAAGAGATCGCCCGCGCCAGAGAGACCCAAAAAGGTCTCAATCTTTGCGCCAAAATATTGCCCAAAGCGTGCCATTTCGACCAATCCCCTCGCCACAAGCGAGGCTTTGGCGTTATAGCCTAGACCTAGACCATCGCAGATTCCCCCCGCAATGGCGATCACATTTTTGTAGGCACCGCAAACTTCGCCCCCCACGACGTCATTTTCGACATAAAGACGAATCCATGAAGGAAAAAATTGGCTCATCTCTTGGGCTAACTCTAGGTGATGAGAGTGGATCACCAAAGCACAAGGAAGCCCCTCGCGCACCTCTTTGGCAAAAGAGGGGCCCGCGAGATAGGCGAGATTCTCTCTAGGCAAAAACTCCTCTAAAATCTCGCTCACCAGCGCTCCGCTCCCCTCCTCGATTCCCTTGCAGGCCACCAAAATCTTGGTCTTTGGAGGGAGATTGGCCTCATTGAGCCACCCCCTTAGAGCACTAGAGGCAATCGCTAACACCAAAAATCGCGCCTCTAACGCCTCTTGGAGCGAGCATTGGTGGATTCCTTCGCGCCCGGAGCGGGAGACTAGCGCCACCGAAGATTTTTCTAAGAGCGCTTTATAGAGCGCGCTTCCCCACGCTCCCCCGCCAATGATGGCTACATCCATACAAGCTAACCTAGGCGGCTTTTAAGCAGGTCGTTGACCTTGGCGGGATTGACCCCTTTGGCGCTCTTCATCACCTGCCCGACAAAGAATCCAAAGAGTTTATCTTTGCCGCTTTTATACTCAGCGACCTTGTCGCCATTTTGCGCCAACACCTCATCAATCACACTCAAAATCGCTCCATCATCGCTCACCTGCTTAAGTCCCAAGCGCTCAATGATCGCATCCACCTCTCCGCCCTCCGCCACAAGCACATCGAGCACCTCTTTGGCACTCTTGCCGCTGATGGTCTCATCCTCGATTCGCTTCACCAAGCAAGCGAGTCTCTTGGCGTCCACAGGACTATTTTGCACTCCGCTCTCGCCTTTGAGGCGTCCTAGCAGCTCCACGGTGAGCCAAGTCACGGCTCCCTTAGCCGAAGCTCCCTCGCTTAACATCGTCTCAAAGAATCGAGCCATCTCCAAATCCGCCACAATCACACCCGCATCATACTCTTTGAGTCCAAAATCACGCACCAATCGTGCTCTCTTCTCATCGGGCAGCTCAGGAATCTTCTCCGCCTCTTCCATGAGCGTTGCATCAATAAAAACAGGCAAAAGATCAGGATCGGGGAAATATCGATAATCCGCGCTCTCCTCTTTGCCCCTCATGGAGCGAGTCACGCCCTTGTCCGTGTCAAAAAGTCGTGTCTCCTGCACCACCTCTTTGGCATAGACTCCCTCTTGCCATGCCTCAATCTGTCGCTCTACCTCATACTCAATCGCCTTTTGAATGAAGCGGAAACTGTTGAGATTCTTGATCTCCACGCGAGTGTAGAGCTTCTCATCACCTTTGGGGCGAATCGAGACGTTCGCGTCACATCGAAAAGAGCCCTCTTGCATATTCGCATCACTGATCTCAAGATAGCGCACGATGGAGTGGAGCTTTTTGAGATAGGCGATCGCCTCATCACTATTTCGCATATCAGGCTCGCTCACAATCTCCAAAAGAGGCGTGCAAGCGCGATTGAGATCCACTTTGGAGATTTCGCCCTCGTGGATGTTTTTCCCCGCATCCTCTTCAAGATGAGCGCGCGTGATTCCAATACGGCGCTTCTCTCCATCCACCTCGATATCAAGCCAGCCCTTGCCCACGATAGGAATCTCAAACTGCGAGATTTGATAGGCTTTGGGGAGGTCGGGGTAGAAGTAGTTTTTTCGTGCAAAAATGGAGTTTTGATTCACCTTGGCATTAACCGCCTTGGCAAAACTGACCGCCTTTTTCACCGCCTCGCCATTAAGCACGGGGAGGGCTCCGGGAAGTCCAAGACAGACAGGGCAGACATTTTTATTGGGCTCTTCGCCAAAACTAGTGGCGCAGGAGCAAAAGATTTTGGTTTTAGTGTTGAGCTGAACGTGGACTTCAAGTCCGATGACGGTTTCAAACATCGCTTTTCCTGTAAAGAGAGGGATTGTTTTAGAGCTTTTTATGGGAGAATCTTAACTTTTTTTGCCCTAAAGCAAGTTAAGAGCCTCACCCTCCCGTCTGGTAAAAGGCGCGACCAGAGGTTTTGTTGTCCTCTTCTCTCCACTCATTTTTCTCTGGCTTGTTGGTCACTGCCTGCAAGAGGGCTCGTCTGATTCCCTCTCTATCGCCTTTTTCCATTGCCTCTTTGGCGTCCACTGCGTCCTCAAAATAGAGACAAGGGATGATTTTGCCATCGCTACTGATTCTCACACGGTTGCAACTCTCGCAAAAGTCGTCATTATGGGGTGCAATGATTCCAAATTTTCCTCCACCCTCTAGCTCATAGAGCGTGGCCGGTCCAAAAAACTCTTTCTCGATCTTTTTGTAGGAGAATCGCTCCGCCACGCGCTCTAGTATCTCTTTTTGGCGCAAGCCAGTCGCCCCCTCTTTGGCATGACTATTTTCCATGAATTCAATGAAACGAATGGTCACTTTTTTACTTTGAGCAAAGGCGATAAGGTCGGGAATCTCATCCTCATTGACCCCTTTGAGCGGCACCATATTGAGCTTGACAATGAGCCCCACACTAAGGGCAAGGTCGATTCCCTCTAGGATTTGAGGAAGAACATTTTTTTTCGAGATGAGCGCAACCCGTTCAGGCTTAAGAGAATCAAGCGATACATTGATACGCTTCAAGCCCGCTTCTTTGAGACTTTTGGCGAAATGGCGCAGATAGAAGCCATTGGTAGTGAGCGCGATATCAATCTCAGGATTGTAGAGGTAGATTTGGGCGATAAACCAATCTAAATCCTTGCGGATCATCGGTTCGCCTCCTGTGATACGAATCTTTTTCACCCCTTCATCAATTGCCACTTTCACGAGCTCCAAAAGCTGAGCCAAAGGAATATCCTCCTCTGCATCAAAAAAATCTTCTGGTGTGTCGGGCATGCAGTACTGACAGCGGAAATTGCATCGATTGGTTACAGAGATTCGGATGTAATCCACTGTGCGTCCAAAACTATCGATAAGCATTTTACTCCCTATTTTGTTGAGTTTCAGGACTCTTTTTGGCCTAATAATATCCAAAACGAAGCTAAAAAATAGATATAATTCGAGCGTTAAAAACTGCACATGAGAAGGACAATGAACCCGATCCAAAAATTCTCCACCCCTTGCGTCATTCTAGCGGGCGGCAAAAGCAGCCGTATGGGAAAAAATAAGGCGCTTCTCCCCTTTGGGGGCTGCTCTAGTTTGGCTGAGTACCAGTATCGCCGTCTTCAAGAGATCTTTGAGAGCGTCTACATCTCAACCAAAGATTCCTCTATTTTTGAGTTTGAGGCCGAATTTATCGAGGATGACTCAGAAACCTCCGCCCCTGGAGTGGCAATCAACACGCTCTTTAATGAGCTCTATGCTCACGAGATATTCCTCATCACCGTGGACGCTCCTTTTGTGAGCTTTAAAACCATTGGAGAGATTTTAGAGAGAGGCAAAGAGGGTCATGAGGCGATTTTAGCCAAAACTCCTGCCAAAAAACACTATCTCATTGGCCTCTACAAAGAGTCGATTCTCCCTAGGCTTGAGGAGCTTTTGGAGGAAAAAAACTACAAGCTCTCTGCTCTAGTGGAGAGTAGCGAGACGCTTTTTGTCGATTTTTTAGATGAAGAGGAGTTCTCCAACCTCAACACCAAAGAGGAGTATCAAGCCGCTTTAGCCAAACTTCCCTCAAGGGTCAAGTAGAAACTCCAAAAAAGCCTCAGGGAGCTGGTAGCCAAGCCTCTCCCCCAGCAGCTCGCCTGCGGGAGAAAAGTAGAAGAAACTAGGAACAAACCTCGTCTCAATCGCCTCAGCGAGTCTCTCTTCGTCACGATTCACTTCAAGCCAAATTTTCCCCTCTAGCGCCTTTTGTATCGAAGGTCGAGAAAGAACCTGCTTGTGAGTGCGAATGCAATAGGGGCACGCTCTAGAGCTCACCATCACCACCAAAGGCTTGTTTTGTGCTTTAGCCATCGCCAAAGAATCTTCAAAAGCCCCACCCCATAGAGCGCTCCCTAGCCAAAACAGCCCGATAAAAAGCCCCACTTTCAGTGCCCTCATCCGCTCTCCTTTGGGTTTTTTAAGATAGAATCTTAACCAAAAAACGGCAGGAATCATGGCGGACGAAGAAGAGAAGACCGAAGAACCTAGTGGGAAAAAGATCGAGAAAGCCCGCGAGGATGGCAATGTCCCCAAAAGCCCTGAAGTGGTGGTCTTTTTTGGCCTTTTAGTAGGACTAATCCTCATCTATGTGCTCTTCACCTATTGGGTGGATGGCACAGGCAGGGTCTTTCATCAGGTCACCCCCTATTTTCATGAGGAGATAGGCCGAAAAGATGCCATCTCTCTTGCGATCTCTATCGCTTTAGAATATTTTTTACTCGTGATTCCCCTCTTTATCGCTCTGATGATCATTGGAGTGGCGGGCAATGTGAGCCAGTTTGGATTCCTTCTTAGCTCCAAAGCGATCGAGCCCAAATTCTCCAAACTCAACCCCATTACGGGGCTCAAAAATCTTTTTTCGCTGAAAAAACTACTCGATGGCACACTCCTCACCGTCAAGGTGCTCACAGCCTTTGGGATTGGCTTTTGGGTCTTTCTCTCCTTTATTGGGGAGCTCACCACCGTCTCGCTCTTCCCTCTCTTTGATCAGATGCGGTGGTTTAAGGATAAAGCGCTCATTCTAGCGGCGATTCTCCTGCTCTTCTTTTTTGTGATGGCCTCCATCGACTTTGCCATTAAGCGTTATCAATACTTCAAAAGCCTCCGCATGACCAAGCAGGAGGTGAAGGATGAGTACAAACAGATGGAGGGGAATCCTGAAATCAAGCGCAAGATTCGCCAGCTCATGATGCAAGCGGCAATGAAGCGCATGATGCAGCAGCTCCCTACCGCTGATGTGGTCATCACCAACCCCACCCACTACGCCGTGGCACTCCGCTACAACACCCAAAAAGAGCGCGCTCCAAGGGTTATCGCCAAAGGGGTGGACTTCATGGCGATTCGAATCAAAGAGATTGCCAGAGAGCATGAGATACAGATCGTGGAGAACAAAACTCTCGCCAGAGAACTCTACAAAAACGCCGATGTGGACAAGGAGATTCCTGAGACACTCTTTCAAGCCGTCGCTGAAGTGCTCGCCTATGTTTATAAACTCAACAAGAAGAAAAACTAGCCCCTAATCCTTGGCTAAAGGAGGTTGGGGTACAATCCCAAAACAGTTTTAACGGGGGATTTCTTTGGATTACGCTCAAGTTTGGGAGAGGATTCTATCCTTCAAAAAGATCGTTATCATCACTCACCAAAAGCCCGATGGGGATGCCATTGGCAGTGCCCTCGCGATGCATCATCGTCTCACTCGATTAGGCAAAAAGAGCTATCTTTTCAATCTTGATGCTTCGAGGATTCCTCTAGAGCTTCGATTTTTAAGAGAATCGCAGAATTTCAGCGACAAGGTGCCCGCCAATGCCGATGCGTGGATTTTCCTTGATTGCGCCAATCCAGCGCGCACGGGTGCACCTTGGGAAGAGGAGCGTCCATGGGTGCTCAACATTGATCACCACGAGAGCAACTCACGCTTTGGGGATGTCAATATTGTCGATTCTTCCAAGGTCGCCACAGGCGTCGTCCTTGCCTCTTTTTTAAAGGCTCAAGATAGGCTCAATAAGCCCGAATCTGAGGCCATCTACGCCGCTATTTTGACCGATTCAAACTTCTTCAAAAACGATCGAATCGATGCGGAGCTCTTCAGGCTCTGTGGCGACTTGATGGAATCAGGCGTTGAGCCTGCCAAGATCAATGACTCGCTCACACGCTCAGAGCCCCTAGCCAAAATCCGCTTGCTAGAGCGAATCCTCTCGCGCCTTGCGCTTCACCATGACGCGACACTTGCCTCTAGCTACCTGCTAGAGGAGGATTTCCAAAGTTTAGGCGGAGGCGTTCACATGCTAGAGGGAATGGCTGACTACCCCCTCTCCCTCTCCACGGTTCGCATGGGCATTTTTGCCTACGAGATTGCCCCCAAGCGCTTCAAAGTCTCACTAAGAAGCCAAGCTCCCCACCCTTGCAACGACATTGCCGCCAAGCTTGGCGGGGGCGGACACCCCTATGCCGCAGGCTATATCTCCTCTCACTCCACCCTAGAAAAGACCCTGCAAGAGGCGCTTGACCTCTGCAAAGAAAGGCTATCATGAACTCATCTTCTAAATTCTCCTCATTTCTCTATCTCCTCTTTTTTGGAGCGCTGATTTTAGGAGCTTTTCTCCTCTACAACTCTAAGGCATTCGAGCAAAATCCTCCTGTAATCGATTCCCCTAGTGAGCTCTTTTGGAATCTTAAAGATCCCCTCAAGATTCGCATCGTGGATGACAGCGGCTTGAGAAACTATCGAATCTACCTCCTCAAAGATGGCACCAAGACGCTTCTAGAGAATATGACACTAGAAAAACACCTTCCTGAGGTCTCTTTTGAGCTTCATCCCCCCAAGAATGTGATGTTCAATCGCGAACGACTTTTGGAGTTTGAGATCGAAGCCACCGATTCAAGCAATTGGAGCTTCTTCGCAGGCAACACCGCCAAGAAAAAGATCACCGCCGTGATTGACACCAAACGCCCTATGCTTCAGCTTGTGGCCCACTCCTACAAGATCACCAAAGGAGGAACGGCGCTCGTGGTTTTCAAGGCCGAGGATGAGTTCCTTGATAGAGTGGAAGTCTCTAATGGCTCAGAGAGTTTCAAGCCTCAGCCTTTCTATAAAAAGGGCTACTACGCCTCGCTCATCACTTGGCCTATCACCAATAACGACTTCAACGCCAAAATCACAGCGATAGACATGGCGGGCAACATGGCCATCACCAATGTGAATCTCTTTAAGGTTCAAAAAAACTATCGCCAATCCAATCTCCAGCTCAAAGATGACTTCATTGATGGCAAGATCTCCTCTCTTATTGAGGAGATTGGGGAGCGTCCTTTGGTCTCTTTTAAGAGCAAGGTGGAGATGTTCAAATACATCAACGAAGAGATTCGCCTAAGCAATGAGAGCGTCATCTCCAAGGTGGGTCAGGCCAATCTAGCCATCTTGCCTGCACATGAATTCTCCCTCATCCCCTTCTATCCTCTGCGCAATGGCGCGGCAGTGGCGAGCTTTGGCGATCATCGAATCTTTAACTACGCAGGGCAGTTTGCCAGCGAGTCCTACCATATGGGACTTGACCTTGCTAGCGTCCAAAACGCCCCTATCGTCTCCACCAATGCTGGACGAATCGTCTTCACTGGATTTTTGGGAATCTATGGCAATGTGGTCATGGTGGATCATGGGCTAGGGCTTATGACTCTCTATGCGCATATGTCAGAGATTCATGTCCAAAAAGGGGATACGATTGCCCAAAATAGCGTTATTGGTAAAACGGGCATGACGGGGCTTGCCCTAGGAGATCACCTCCATTTTGGGATCATCGTCCAAGGCCAAGAGGTGAGCTGCGTGGAGTGGATGGATGCCAAGTGGATTAAAGAGAGCATCACCGATGTGATCAAGAGCGCTAGAACCCTCATCGATTCCCAAGGCAACTAACATGGTGCAGGCCAAACAGAAAAACCTTCGCGTTTTTGAATTTGAGGAGACCCCCAAAGAGGATCTCATCTCCTACATCCAAAAAAATGCCGTGCTCCTTAGGGGCTTCATGCTCATTTTCAAAGGTGCTCTAGATGAAGAGGTGAGAGCTTTTTTGCAAAGCGAGGGACTCAATTTTCTCGATTCTTCGATACAATTGCCCCTAAAGAGCCGAGAATCTTCAGGGGAGATTCCCTCCAAAAATATCACAACTCCCACTCTCTCCCCCGCTCCCCTAGAAGAATCGGGCTCCAAAGAGCACTCCCGCTCTTCCACGCTCTGTCTCCGCCGAACCATCCGCAGTGGCGAGGAGATCGTCGCTTCTGGCGATGTCACCATTTTTGGTCGCATCAACAGCGGGGCGATTATCCGAGCTGAGGGAAATGTCCAAGTCTTTGGCGAGATTCATGGGGCGATTGAGTGCGAGGGCGAATATATGATTTTAGGGAAGATCGGCCAAGGAAGCGTGCTCTTTGGAGGTGAGATTCTTGATCCATCCCTGTTTCATGGATCGCTCAAGCAGGTTTTCTTGGAAGAGGGGCGAGTGAGTATCAAGGAGATTGTATGAAACAAAAGACCATCGGCAAAGCGGTGGAGATCGTCGGCATCGGTCTTCACAAGGGTGTCCCTGTCCATCTTGTCCTAGAGCCCCTTCCCGAAAATAGCGGTTTGGTCTTTTTTAGGCGCGACCTTGGAGTGAGCATCCCTCTTGAGCCCAAAAATGTGATCGACACCACCATGGCCACAGTCATTGGCAAAGAGGGCGCCAAAATCTCTACGATTGAGCACCTCCTCTCCGCCATCTATGCCTATGGTATCGACAATCTCAAAATCTCTTTAGACAATGAAGAGGCGCCCATCATGGATGGAAGCAGCATCGGCTTTTGTATGCTTTTGGATGAGGCGGGAATCGTGAGCCAAAACGCCCCCAAGCGCGCCATCAAGATCAAAAGCCCCATCGAAGTCAAAGATGGAGAGAAATTTGTTCGAGTCGAGCCCAGTGAGGTGAGTCTCTTTGATTTCTCCATCGAGTTTGACCATCCTGCCATCCGCGAGCAATCCTATCGCTTCACTTTCTCCACCAAGGCCTACAAAGAGGAGATCGCTAGAGCACGCACCTTTGGTTTTGTCCATGAGGTGCAATACCTCCGAAGCAAAGGCTTAGCCCTTGGAGGCTCACTGGCGAACGCCATCGTGCTGGATGAGACGGGAATCCTCAACAAAGAGGGGTTGCGCTACAAAGAAGAGTTTGTGCGCCACAAGATTCTAGATGCCATCGGAGACATGGCGCTTCTTGGGATTCCCCTCATTGGCACCTATGTCTCTTACGCGGGTAGCCACAAGCTCAATCATCTCCTCACCAAAGAGCTTCTCAAAGAGGAGGAATCCTATGAGATCGTCTCCCTAGAGGATGAGGCAGAAGCTATAGAGATCGAAAAGGTGTACGCTACGGGTGAATGAGCTCCTCCTCTTCTCTGTCGATTCTCCCTTGCAAGCGGGAATTTACCAAGAGAAAAAATTGATCCAAACCTTTGAGCGCCAAGGAAGAGTGGGCGAAGAGCTCTATCCTCTTTTGGAGGAGATTTTGGAGCATTATGAGCTTAGCGCCCTCTACCATCTCCAAGGTCCTGGAAGCTTCACGGCCATTAAGCTCACCCATCTCTTTTTAAGAACCCTCTCCATCGCGCTCAAAATTCCCCTCTATGGCACAGACAGTTTTGCCTTTAATGGGGGGGCGCCCATCAAAGCCTATGGCGATTCCTACTTTATCAAAGAGGATGGAGAAATCAAGGTTATCCGTCTCCCCCCCCCTCCCCCTTTAACCCCATGGAAGCTCCCCTTGGTTTTAGAGGATTCGCTCTTTTCTTTAGCGCCTGAGCCGCTTTATGTTTTACCCCCACTTTAGAGTATAATAGCGCCTCTAAATCGAAATCAAGGAAGATGTGTGACCATTAGCGTGCCAGCCACCAGCGCCAATCTAGGCCCAGGGTTTGACACTCTTGGGCTAGCTTTGGAGCTCAAGAATCGATTCTCCATTAAGCCCTCCAGTCTCTCTAGTATTCAGATTAGAGGAGAGGGCTCAAAGAATCCAAAGCTCCGCGTGGACAACATCTTCGTGCGTATTTTCCAAGAGACTTTCGCCAAACTCACCGAGGAGCGCACCAATTTCCGCTTTCAATTTCACAACCAAATCCCCATCTCTAGAGGCCTAGGGAGTAGCTCTGCGGTCATTATCGGCGCCATCAGCGCTGCATTTATGATGGCTCAAAAAAAGGCCACTCCAGAGGAGATTCTCTCTCTAGCTCTAGCCTATGAGAGCCACCCTGATAACATCACGCCTGCCTGTGTGGGTGGCTTCACTGTCGCGACCACGCGTGAAAATTCGGTCTTTTATATCCAAAAGCCTCTTCCTGATTCCATCAAAGCAGTCGTGGTGATTCCCCATCGCCCCACCTCCACCTCCTACTCGCGCCAAACCCTTCCTAAGCGCTACTCGATGCGCGATTCGGTCTTCAATTTAAGCCGTAGCTCGCTTCTAACGGCTGCCTTTTTTAGCGAGCGATGGGATCTATTGAGAGAGGCGAGCCGAGATCGATTCCATCAAGAGATCCGCATGAAGCAATTCCCCGCCCTTTTTGAGGTTCAACACACCGCGCTCAAAGAGGGAGCGCTCATGAGCACGCTCTCAGGAAGTGGCTCCTCATTTTTCAATCTCTGCCTCAAAGAGGACGCCCCAAGCCTCGCCCAAAAGCTCCAAGATCGCTTCCCCAAGTTCAGAGTTTTGGAGCTAAAATTCGACAACAAGGGCGTTGTGAGGGATGATTGATTTAAGTTCCTTTTTGGTATAATGGACGGATATGTCATACCCCATCAGAATGTGTGTTCATTGCAAAGGCAGATTTAGCAAGCATGACCTACTGCGGCTACAATACATCCAAAACTCCCTTATCCCCTACACCGGAAGCGGAAGAAGTTTCTACCTTTGCAAGGGTTGCATCGAACAAGAAAAAGTCTTAGATTCCCTCTGCCGAGTCGGAAAAATCGACAAAAAAGAAAAAGAAACTATTCGGAATAGCCTAAAGGAGATTGCCCATAATGCAAAAAGTCCGTGTCCATGAAATTGCCCTCGAGCTAGGCATCAAAAGCAAAGAGATCATCGATAAAGCCAAGGATCTTGACCTTGATCTCAAGACCGCCTCAAGTGCCCTCCCCCAAGAGGAGGCCGCCGAGCTCGTCAACTACATTCTCACGGGCAAAAGCTCACGGCTAAAACCCGCCGCTCCTGCCGCTCCTATGCCCAAGGAAGAAGAAATCTCCCCTGCCCCCCAAGAGGAATCTCAAATGGAGCCCAAGGAAGAGCCTCAAAAAGAGGTCAAAGAGAGCGTTAAAGAAGCTCCAGAAAGCCTACCAGAATCCCCTAAAGAGGAGGCTTTTGAGGCTGAGATTCCCAAGGAGAGCGTTAAAGTCACTCCCAAGACTCTCGAGCAAGAACCCCCCAAAGAAGAGCTCGTGAGCATCGAACCCTCCTTGGAGAGTGCTTCTGAAACTTTAAGCGATTCCAATCCCCTCCCCCAAGAAAAAACTGAAACCAAAGAGACCATTGTGGCGACGACCCTAGCAACCCAAACCGATGCAGAGATCCAAGAGAGTGAAGAGAAAAAAGAGACCCTGGCTCAAGCCACCGTGCAAAAGCGTGTGGGGCTAAGAATTGTCAAAAAGCGAAGCGAAGAGCCTGCGCCTAAAGCTGATCGACCCTCCTTGGAGGAGGCTAGAACTCCCTCAAGAACAGCGGGTCTCAAAACCCTTCAATCTCTCCTTGGGGAGAGCGATGAGAGCGAAGCGGCTCTAGCACGCAAAAAGAAAAAAGAGAAGAAAAAGCCCCTCCCCGCCCCCACCAAGAAAAACGAACAAAAGATCGATCTTCTAGGGGATAGAGCCCTAGAAACGGTGAGTAGTTTTGATGATGAACAAGAAGAGATTGTCCTTTTTGATCTCACCATCCGCGATGACATCAACAAAGAGGATGAAGTCGCGAAAAAAGTGGACACTGATCGCATCAAGGTTCAACGAAAAACCCCCTTCCTTGATCAAGGGATTCGTCGTGTGAAAAGACGCAAGCGCCGACCTCAGACTGTGGCCGATAAAGAGTCTATTAGCGGCACCATTGAGATTCCCGAAGAGATTCGAGCCTATGAGTTTGCCGAAAAGACAGGCAAGAGCATCGGTGAAGTGATCAAAGTTCTCTTTAACCTTGGGCTCATGATCACCAAAAATGACTTTCTTGATCGCGATTCCATCGAGATTTTAGCCGAAGAGCTAGAGCTAGATGTGGTGATTAAAAACACCTCTGAAGCGCTTGAGTACACAAGCGAAGAGGAGGAAGATGAGGATGAAGAAGGGCTAGAGGAGCGACCTCCTGTAGTCACTATCATGGGTCACGTTGACCACGGAAAGACCTCGCTTCTTGATAAGATTCGAAACACCAAAGTGGCCGCGGGCGAAGCAGGGGGAATCACTCAGCATATTGGCGCCTACACGGTTGAAAAAGATGGCAAGAAGATCTCCTTTATTGACACCCCCGGGCATGAGGCTTTCACCGAGATGCGAGCCAGAGGGGCTGAGGTGACGGATATTGTTATCATCGTCATTGCCGCTGATGATGGCGTAAAACAGCAGACCATCGAAGCGCTCAACCACGCCAAAGCAGCCAATGTGCCCATCATCATTGCACTCAACAAGGTCGATAAGCCTGACGCCAACCCTGACAAAGTCAAAGCCGAAGCAGCCGATCTTGGCTACTCTCCTTTAGAGTGGGGAGGCGAGTATGAGTTTGTCCATATCTCAGCCAAGACAGGCGAGGGAATCGACCATCTCCTTGAGACCATTTTGGTGCAATCAGAGCTTCTTGAGCTCAAAGCCAACCCCGAAAAAGCCGCCAAGGCCGTCGTTATTGAGAGTAGCCTAGAGAAGGGCAAAGGACCTGTGGCCACCGTGATCGTCCAAAGCGGAACCCTCAAAGTGGGTGATAGCATCGTGGCTGACACCGCCTATGGTCGTGTTCGAGCCCTCATTGATGATTGTGGCAAAAACATCCAGAGCATCGGACCCTCTGAAGTGGCCGTGGTGACTGGACTCAGCGAAACCCCTATGGCAGGAGCTGTTCTTGTCTCTGTGGAGAACGATTCGATTGCCAGAGAGTACGCCGAAAAACGCGCCCTCTATCTACGCCAAAAAGAGCTCAGTCGCTCCACTAAAGTCTCTTTTGATGAGCTTAGCGCCATGGTGGCTGAGGGTCAACTCAAGAGCTTGCCTGTGATTATCAAAGCCGACACTCAAGGTAGCCTAGAAGCGATTCGAGGAAGCCTAGAAAAACTCCGCAACGAAGAGGTGAAGATCAACATCATTCATGCAGGTGTCGGAGGAATCACGGAGAGCGATGTGGTTTTGGCAGGAGCGAGCGATAATAGCGTCATTCTAGGATTCAATGTCCGACCCACCGGAAGTGTCAAGAATCGTGCCAAGGAGCTTGGCGTAGAGGTGAAAACCTACTCTATCATCTACGCCCTGCTTGATGATGTCAGAGCTGTTCTAGGGGGCATGATGTCACCCGTGCTCGAAGAGGAAAACACTGGCCAAGCCGAGGTCAGAGAGACCTTCACTATCGCCAAAGTGGGCACGATTGCGGGATGCCTTGTCACGGATGGCTCCATCCAAAGAGGAATCAAAGTGCGACTCATCCGCAATGGCGTCGTGGTCTTCACGGGCAATATTGCTTCACTCAAGCGCTTCAAAGATGACGCTAGAGAGGTATCCAAAGGTTATGAGTGCGGAATCATGCTAGAGGGCTTCAATGATGTCCAAGTGGGCGATGTCTTTGAGACCTATAAAGAAGTTGAAAAAGCCAGAAAGCTCTAATGAAAGAGAAAAGCGTCAAACTCCAGCGCACCGAATCGCTTCTAAAAGAGGTGATTCCCGAAGCGCTCTCCACCCTCTCTGACACGAGGCTTAACTCCCTAGGCGTGGTCGAAGTGGACTGCTCCAAGGGCAAATATCACGCCGAAGTCTATTTGGATGCCCCCTTTGCCACACCCGAAGAGAAGCGCGAGATCTTGCGACAGCTCCGTTTGGCTGAGGGGACTATTCGAGATCACTGTTTAAGTGCAACAGGGTGGTTTAAGTGCCCTCGTTTCCATTTTAACTTTGACGATTCCACCGACAAGGCCAACCGCCTAGATGCCATATTTGAACAACTCAAAAAGGAGAGAGAGTCATGATTGGACACTCCACCCAAGAAAAGATTGAAAAACTAGTCCAATCGTGCGGCTGCAATCTCTACGATCTGTTGCTTCTCAAAGAGAATGAACGATCGATTTTACGCCTTTATATCACCAAAGAGGTGGGCGTGAGCCTCGATGACTGCGCCATGGTGAGCGATCTTATCTCTCCTTTGCTTGATGTTGAAGACCCTTTGGCGGGAGAATATTTTCTAGAGGTGAGCTCACCGGGTATCGAGCGCCCCCTCAAGCGCCCTGCCCACTATCAGCACGCCCTAGGCGAGCTTGCTAGAATCAAGTTTGCCGATAAAAATGAGATTGAGGGAGAGATTGAAGCCGCCGATGAGACGAGCGTGAAGCTCAAAGGAGAAGAGCCCATCCCCTACTCCCTCATCAAAAAAGCCCAAACTTTCTACCGCTGGTAGCCCCATGTCGCTCCTTTTAGGGGAAGGTCTCCATGAGTTTTATATGGAGCTGGCCCTGCAAGAGGCGTGGAAATACCAAGGCCTCACCCTCCCCAACCCCGCCGTGGGAGCCCTGCTTTTAGGCGAGCACGGGGAGATTCTCTCTATCGCCGCCCACCAGAGGGCGGGATCACCGCACGCTGAAGTGCTCGCACTCCAAGAGGGCTACGCCCGCCTAAGCGGCAACGCTGACATCCTCGCGCTTCATGACTCCAGCCAAATCCACGACTACCTTCTTGCTCATTCCCAAGGAATATTCCGCCATTGCACCCTCTATGTGACGCTTGAGCCCTGCAACCACTACGGCCAAACCCCTCCTTGCTCAGAGCTTCTGGCTAGACTTAAACCCAAAAGCGTCATCATCGGGAAAAGAGACCCCAATCCCAAGGCTAGCGGAGGGATAGATAGGCTCAAAGAAGCGGGAATTGCCGTGCATACAGGAATCAAAGAGGAGGCGTGCCACAAGCTTCTCCTCCCCTTTGAGAGACTCCAAAAACAGGGCTATTTTCGATTCTTCAAATGGGCACAACGGCTCAATGGAACCCTCTCCCCGGGAATCATCAGCTCCTCTTCATCTAGAGCTCATGTGCACGCCCTAAGAGACCGAATCGACCTCTTGGTCATATCAGGGAAAACCGCTAGAGCCGACAATCCATGGCTTGATGCCAGGCTTATAGAGGGGAGAGCGCCCGATGTGCTGATTCTCACACGCTCCCCTGAGCGCTTCCCCCGCTCTCTTCGGCTCTTTAGCGTTCCTCATCGGCGCGTGCGAGTCTCTAGTAACCTTGAAGCGCTCTTGGATTATCGCTGCGTGATGGCCGAAGGAGGAGCGGAGCTCTTTGAAACGCTCTTTGATTCGATGGACGCCTTTTTGAGCTACATCGCTCCTTCGCTTGAAAGAGGCGAGGTCTCACTTGCCTCTAGAGTCCCCCTCTCGCTCCTTCACTCTCACCCGATCGAAGAGGACCTTGTGGCTTGGTATGCCAAAGGGCGACTTTAGATGGCTCCAAGCCTCTCATCAAGCTCCTGCACCACTTTATTGAGCGCCCGATTCATCGCCTCAATCGCCAAACTAGCCTCGATTCTTTCCAAGGGCTCTTGGTGGCGTATCACCCAAGAGTGAGACTTCTCACCCGCCAAAGAAAAAGCCACCTCCGCCACAGCCACAGCCCCGCCTTCAGGCCTAAGTCTCACCTCAAGGGTCAATATCTTGCTCTGAAGTACCAGGGGAGGCAAAACAGCGCTAAATGGAGGCAAGAAGGGCTCAAAGCATGAAGAGCTAAGCGCATCTAAAAGCAGCTTTTGAAGCATAGAGGAGGGAAGATCGACCCAGCGATGCTCCACATAGTAGCCCACCCTAGAGCCTTCATTATAGGGAATCTCCACGCGATCAACCTTTCCCAAGGCGCTTGGAGTGGCGATTCCTAGGCGCTTTTTGGACGCACAGCTTGACTGGGGAGCGCTTGGCTTATAAGTGAGCTCATAGAGTTTGGGAGCTTGGGCCTCTTTGGCGAGACATCCGCCCAAAAGCAGAGGGGCAAGCCAAAGGCTTAAGTGTCGAATCTTTCTCATTCTCCGGGTCCTTTAGGTGAAATCGTTTCGCTAAAGAGGAATCGATAGGGCGAAGCGCGCCACTCTTGCATCACGCCACGGCTCTCTTTGAGGGTGGAGTGCAGCTCTAGCATTAGCTCCTCACTCTGCACCATCCATGGAACCAGAGCGCTGC
This sequence comes from Wolinella succinogenes DSM 1740, assembly GCF_000196135.1. Taxonomy (NCBI): domain Bacteria; kingdom Pseudomonadati; phylum Campylobacterota; class Epsilonproteobacteria; order Campylobacterales; family Helicobacteraceae; genus Wolinella; species Wolinella succinogenes. Next base: position 1,921,884 of record NC_005090.1, read on the forward strand.
GGAGATCATATTCACCCCCCTCGATTCGCCTCTGTATCGCACTCCTTAGTTCGCCCGCCCCTCGCAGCTCTTCTTGGGCGATTCTTAGCGTCTCATCGACTCCTCCGAGTGTTTTTTGGGTGGCATTCATCATAAGCGCTCCCGCCTCCATCGCACTTTCAAGCTTTTGGGTGCCTTGGGCGAGGTGGAGCATAACCCTATCGGTGCTCTCTAGAATCGAGGCGATCTTTTGGAGATTCTTCTCCTCCAAAAGCGCATTGATTCGACCCAGCGTGACGCTTAAGTCTTGTGAAATCATATCCGCCCTCCCGCCGATCTTCTCCACGAGTGTCTCGCCAAGGTTTAGAATCGCCTTTTCATCTCTTCCAAAAAGAGGGGAATCTTCACTCCCTTGCTTGATGGCAATGTAGCTGATTCCGCTCAATCCCTGCGATTCGATCACCGCCAAAGAGTCGCGCTTGATAGGAATCTCTTGCTCCACCCAAAGCTCAATCTCAATCCATCCTGAGTGCTCCTTGGAGAAATCAAACCCCCTCACAAACCCCACGGGAATCCCTTGAAATCGAACAGGGGTCTGCTTTTTTATCCCGCTTTGAAGCTCCTTGGTCAAAAGATAGTAGGGGCGATAGGCCTCCCTATCCTCGCCATAGCGACCAATCCACCAGACAAAGAGCGCCATCGCCACCATGCAAGCGATAAAAAAGCCCCCCACTAGCGTATAACTCAAACGGTTCTCCACAGCTTGCCTCCTCGATTGGTCTTATAAAAATTTTTCAGCTCAGGGAAATCCCTCTGCTTGAGTTCCTCTAGCGTCCCCTCCATAAGCACCTTGCAATCATGGAGAATCACGAAGCGATCCATCGCATCCATGACGGTGTCAAGGTCGTGCGTCACCATCACCACCGTGATGCCAAGCGTGTCGCGAAGCTCCAAAATCAGCCGATCAAACTTCTCCGCACTATTGGGATCAAGCCCGCTGGTGGGCTCATCCAAAAAGAGCACTTCAGGACTGAGCGCCAAAGCCCTCGCCAAAGCCGCTCGCTTCTTCATCCCTCCACTAAGCTCTGAGGGGTAGAGGCGCGCGGCATGAGGTGGCAACCCCACTCGATCAATCCACATCATCGCCACGCTTTCAATCACCTCTTTGGGGTATGAGGAGTACTCTTTAAGGAGAATTGAGACATTTTCTAGGACACTCAGCGAAGAGAAGAGCGCCCCAAACTGAAAAAGCACCCCCCAAGAGAGTCGAAGTTTTGCCTGCCTCTCCAAAGGAAGCGCCCATATATCCTCTCCATGGATTCTCACCACACCCGAAGTGGGTCGTTTAAGCAGAATCATCGAGCGCATGAGGGTCGATTTGCCACTCCCACTCCCCCCTAAAAGCCCATAAATCTCACCTTGGCGGATCGTGAGTGAAATATCCTCGTGAATCGCCCTCCCCTCGTAATGAGTGCAGAGGTGCTCCACTTCGATGAGATTCATAACCTATACTCCGTGAAGATGATCGAAAACATCGCATTGAGCGCGATCACCCAAAAAATCGCATTCACCACGCTAATGGTCGTGTAGCGCCCTACGCTCTCTGTGCTTCCTGTGATTTGGAAGCCCCGAAAACAGCCAATTAGCGCGATAATCGCTCCATAAAAGGGTGCCTTGATGAGCCCCACCCAAAGATGGCGAATCTCCACCATCTCATAGAATCGCTCAATATACTGGAGATAGCCGATTCCTAGGTAGGATTTGATGATAAGCATCTCACCCAAAAGTCCCGCCACATTGGAGAGAAAAATCACCAAGGGCATCACCACCACAAGGGCAATCACGCGCGGAATCACCAAAAAGGCGTAGGGGTTGAAATTCATCGTTTTCATCGCATCAATCTCTTCGGTGATCTTCATCACCCCAATCTGCGCGGCATAAGAAGAGGCGCTACGCCCCGCCACTACAATCGCAGCAATCACGGGGCCCAGCTCTCTTAGCGTGAGCATTCCCGTCATCTCCACCACGATGATAGAAGCGCCAAACTTCTCCAGCTGAATTGCCCCCTGATAGGCCATCACGATTCCCACCAAAAAGGAAGTGAGGGCGATGATAGGGACGGCTTTTATGCCTGATTCTTCGATATGGTAGAGCGTGGCTTTGAGGCGGATGAGTCGGCTCTCTTTCAAGGAACGCCCCATGGCAAAGAGCGTCTCCCCAAGAAATGAAGCGAATCGCCCTAGGCCTTTGAGCGATTCTTTGATCTTCTCGCCTAGCCTCAAAAGGGAAGAGAGCGAAGGAGGAGGGGCGGGGAGGTCGCGCTTTGATTCTTTGACGATTCCAAGAATCGGAGCGATCGCTGGAGGGACCCCTTCCCACGCCCACTCGCCCCCTCGCCTCTTGACCGCCATGGAGAGCTCCAACAAAAGAGTCGCCGCCGAATAGTCCAGCGAGCTCACCCCAAGAAGCGAAACAGAGACACGCACACTATCACGCTTGCACGCTAAAAAGAGGCGAGAAATCAGCTCTTTTGGGAGCTCATAGTCCCATTGCCCCCGCAAAATGAGCCGCAACATCAAATCGCGCTCAATGATTTCCAAGGAGGGGGGTTTTAGATTTTCGTTCATGGGACGCGTGCATACTCCAAGTTTTGAGATGCAAAATTGTATCCAAAAAGCCCTCCACCTAGATGAAACGGATGAAAACTACTTAGAATTCTTAAAGGATTTGAAAAAAAAGCTATGATAGAAATATAGCTTGCTCAAAAATCCACCAAAAAGACGGATTCAGCGTATGAAACGCCCCAACCCAACCTCAATTGAGAAAACATTCCGCCCTGATGAGATTATCGTCTCCAAAACCGATACCAAGGGAATCATCACCTATGGCAACGAAGTCTTCATCTCTGTTTCGGGATATAGCGAGAGGGAGCTCATCGGCACCCCGCACAGCCTCATCCGCCACCCCGATATGCCACGCGTCATCTTCAAGCTCCTTTGGGATACCCTAGCCGAAAAGAAAGAGGTCTTTGCCTATGTGAAGAATCTCGCCAAAGATGGCTCTTATTATTGGGTCTATGCCAATGTCACCCCCTCTTTTGATCTCAAGGGTCGCGTGATTGGCTACCACTCCATGCGGCGAAAACCCGCCCCAGAGGCAGTCAAAACCATCGAACCCATCTACGCGCTCCTCTTGGAGGCTGAGAGAGAGGGGGGAATGGAGGCGAGCTCTAAGCGGCTTGAAGCGATGCTCCATCAAGAGGGCAAAAGCTACGAAGAGTTCGTCGCTAGGCTCCATCGCCGCTATCCTGTCACCTAAATGCATCTCATCATGCTTGCCAAAGCCCCTATTTTAGGCTTTGTCAAGACTCGCCTCGCTAGAGAGATTGGTGATGAGGCGGCTTTGGAGCTCTATCGATGGATGCTCCAAAGCCTCCACCAAAGCCTCCAAGAATCAGGCTACTCCTATGAGATCGCCTACACTCCCCTAGAGGGATTTGAAGCGATGCGTGAGGCACTGGGGGGCGAGAGCGCCCTCTCTTTGCAGGGCGAGGGAGATTTGGGGGCGAAGATGGAACAAGCTTTAAGAGATGCTCTCTCTCATCACTCCAAAGCGCTACTCATTGGCTCAGACACCCCCACGCTCACGCCCGAACTCTTTAGGCGAGTCGATGAGCTGCTCCAAAATCACGAGATCGTCATCGGACCCGCCAAAGATGGCGGCTATTACCTCATCGCCTTCACCCAAGAGGGATTCATGCCAGAGCTCTTCCATGCAATGCCTTGGAGCACTTCTCTAGTGCTCCAAGAGACTCTCCAAAGAGCCCGGGGAAAGAGAGTGGCGCTCCTAGAAGAGAGGGAAGATATTGACACACTAGAGGCTCTCGCGAGGGCGGGCTTCTAGATCAAAAGCCCAATCGCTGGAGCTTGCATTGCTTTCGTTCTTCTCCTCTGTCCCAACCTCTTTGGCTAAATCCCCCTCTTCGCTCTTCTCTCCCTTAATCCCATCAGATATCTTTTCGACCGTATAGCCTATAGCGGCTCCGGGAATAGTTCCAATGAGAGCCAACACCGCCAGAGAAAACATTGCGCTTTTCCCGACACAATCACCAACTCCCTCACAAAACGAGGCTTCAGCCTCTCTTGACGGCTCCCCAGAAGTCGCGCATCCACTTGCCAAAAATATCACAAGGGCGGCCGTGAAAATCCTCCTCACTCCCCGCGCCCCTATTCTCTAATGAATGATAGATTTATATTTTCAAAACTAACATCAAGACTTTTTGGAAGTTCTCTGATGATGGTTTGATTGGGGCTTTTCTCTATATTTTTGGACGCTTCATTCCATATGTATCTATAAATCCTATCACCTTTTTTGATCCAAAATTTCACGCCATCATCCATCACATAGAGAGTTTCTTGGTGTGAATATCCAAGAGAGCCTTTTCGTTTGTTAAATAGAATCTCCACTTTATATTGATTGGATTCTAGTGGCTCTATGGCATAGCTTCTTAGCTCATATCTCCCTTTGGCATCGCCAATCAAAGAGTGTTTGATCTCCATATGACCACCCTTGATCACAAAAGAGGCTCCAGAGCCAAAAGAGGAGATCTCTTCGTGGCTAAAACCTTTAGATTCATTTGCAGATAACGACATGACAAGCAGGGCTATACACACGAGGGCGAATTTGATGCGATTCATCCTATTGCTCTCCTTCATGGGGGCATTGATGAAATTCTATCAACTCCTCTCCCCATTTTCAAGGAAGCTCTCGTCTCAATCCCCTAAAGTCGGGTCTAGGTAGGCAAATAAAAAATCTCTCTTCATTGCGCTCGCGATAGAGTTTTTGCAGATAGACAATAGAGGTCTTTCCATCATTGATGCTCACGCCTCCACATCCCCCTATGGCTATAGGCTCATTTTGTGGGAAAAACGACTTCTCCTCAAACGCTTTTGCCGTCTTAACGACAAAGGTTGGTATTTTGTGAAGTTCATTTGCAAAATGGTATGTCATCCAGTTGGTTCCGCTCGCTATAATGGCTATAGGCGTATGCTTTAGCAGACCTAGAGCGTGTCTTAGATTGAGCACGTACTCGGCTTGGTCGCTCTGACTCCCTGTAGCCTCTACAAACTCACCATATATACAGCAATCAAGAGAGTCAAAAAAAGCATCCATCACCTCTTTTGCTCCCTTCATGGCTGAATGGGTCGTGACAATATGGAGTTTTTGAATATCGTATTTTTCTCCCAGCAGTGATATGGCAATAGTGAGAGGCTGGTAGGTGAGTCCGCATTGGATAATAAGCTCTATTTTTTCCACCTCTTTTCTCCTTTATTTCATCCACCAAGCTTAATTTGCAAGAGAGATATTTCTAGCTTTGCGTTCTCTTGCAGAGGCACAAACAAAATCTATTTTTAGCTTGATTAAATTTAAGAAAGGCTTGATGAGTAGAGGGGATGGATGATATTAATTTTATAAAAAATGGGGAAGAAGATCAAAAGAAGTGGTGGCTTGAGGCGGAATCGAACCCTACACCATTTCTTAAGCGTTATATTGATGTATAAAACCCCATAAATACGATATTCTAATTTTATTTTAATTCCTTTTGATTTATAATCTTTCTCAAGAAGAGGACACCCAAAAGGACACCCATAAATGGCTATTAATCTAAATGACTATAAAAGAGTAGCTCAAAACCTCAAAGTCAATAAAAAAAATATGAGAGAGTTTTTATTTGATTTTAGAGTGAATGGAAAACGATACCGCAAAGTTGAAACACTTATAGAGCGTACTGGGTGGAATAAAAAGGACTATGAAAGAGAGGCTCAGCTTTTACTGATTGATTACCGAAAAAAAGTAGAAGCAAACACGGGCAATCTTCAAATCACTTCAAACACAAGGTTAAACGAATTATGGGAGCTTTATTTCCAAACCCTCGATAAATCTACAAGTTGGACATTTACTAAAGAGAGCTTTTATAATCGCTACTTAAAAGAGCCGTTAGGTAAAAAGAAACTTGATAGCATACAAGAGCACCACATAATGGCGATTATAAGACACTTACAAGCTGAGGGAATGGCTACACGCACGGTAAACACCACATTAGAGATACTGCGCCCCCTCTTTGATTTTGCTATTAAAAACAAGGCATTAAGAGACAACCCCACACGCTTTATCGTACTTAAAAAAGACAATACCAAAAAGATTGTTATCAATGGGGCTGAGATGTTTAAACGCATATTTGAGGGCATTAATGACTATTACAGCTCACAGCCTTTTTATAGGGCTTTATTTCTCTTTGGCTTCACGGGTAGGCGTAAAGGCGAGATATTAAAGCTCAAATGGGAAAACATAGACCTAGATAATAACTACTATTGGATAGAAGATACCAAAAACAACGAAAAACAAAAATATGAGTTACCCCACTTTATCAAAGAGGCACTTTTACAGATACAGGACACCCACACGGGATTAGTCTTTAAAAGCCCCGTAACGGGTAGAATGTTAGAGAATACAGATGGACAAATGAATAAGCTTAAGAAGCACCTCAACATGCCCGAATTAACGCTCCATTATATGCGAAATGTTTTAGTAAGTGCTTTAGCAGAACGAGGCACCGAGGCGATAACTCTTAGCGGTATGTTAGGGCATAGAGACGCTACAACGATAAACAAGTATTTATCACTGAGTTATCACAATAGCAGTAAAAAGGGTAACGCAACGATGGGGCAAATCATAGACGCTGAGGTAGTGGAATGAATAAAGAAAGTTTTTGTGATGTACTGAAAGATGCTTATGAGCAAATAATGCAAGAATGTCATTTTGTTGATGAAAAAGGCGAAGAAATAGAATCTTTAATGCGTGGAGAATTAACTCTAGGTGATGCCGATAATTCATGTTTTCAACACCTTGATAATTTTTTTCAAAAGATCCCTCGAGAGGAATGGGAGAATGAAGCATATGAAATAGCCCTAATGCTTGAAGATTTGTCATTGCAAAAAGGTGTCGAACTTTACAATGAAAGAACAAAAAAGCTAAGGACGAAAAAAGGCAGCCTATTAAAAAAAGATGATATTAAAGCACTTGAGAGAGCATTAACGGTTCTTGAAAAATTATTTCACATTGAGTACGATGGCAAAGTTATTAAAAGCGTTGATGATATTCCTAATGATATCTTTGATACATTCCCACCTAACTATCTTAATGGTATAAAAACACTTGATTTTATCAAAGAGACAATGCTAGACATAAAGAGTGGAGAATATAATCAAGGTTTTTATTATGAACAGCGACCACCCGCAAAGCAAGAACTAAAAGACTATTTGGACAACTTGAATAAACAATACAACGCTAAAGGAGGCGGACATATTAAAAAGTTTATTGACGCATTGGACATACTGCAATATGCTAATCTAATCTAACATACTTTATACCTTATAGGTCGCATTATTAACACCTCTCAAATACGGTCATTTGAAATAATTCCATATAAATTCAAAATATGGGAGTATCAAACAAATGGCACAAAACACACACAACGAATGGTTAAGCCCCTCAGGCTTAGAGGCTGAGTACGAAATCAAAAAAAGCACTCAAGCTAAATACCGCATGGAAGCAAAAATCCCTTTTTGCAAGATTGGTAAATTTATCCGCTATAACAGGGCTGAGATTAATGCATGGATAGCCTCGCATAAAAGGGGGGTGGCGTTATGAGTACCTACTTTAAAAGGTCAGTCCTTAGAAGATTTTTGAGAGATTTATTAAGTGGCGAAACTGTAGGGGCTTCGGACGGTGGACGTTATGGCGTTTCTTGGTTAGCGAACTATGCCACAGTATTAAGAGAATCCTACGGGGTTATCATTGAATCAATACCAAAAGGAGCGGGGCTTAAGCATTTCTATCGTATCAAAAACAGGGAACAGGCAAGAAGAGTTTTAGAGAGTTTGGATAGCAATGTAAAAGAGCAGAAATGAAGCCCTTTTGCTTGGAAAATAAGCAATTATCATTCCACGACCAAAAAACAACTTTTAGGGGCAAAAAATGAGTGAGGCTAAAAACCTCACGCCCCCTGAATTGGTGGGGCTTGGGGCTGTTTTTGAAGCGTTGGCAGAATATGCCCAAAATATGGGTTATCGTAATGTAGGTGAAAGTTTCTTGAGATTAGGCATAGATAGCATAAGAGCGACACCTCTAAAAAGTACCATTGAAAAGATACTCTCTCAAACGGGCTGGATTAAAAAAGAGGTGCAAAGTCACTCTAAAATTTCAGCCCATGCCAAAAGAAAAAAGGCTACTAAAGAGACAACCTCAGCATTTTACATCATAACGCACACGGGGTTTAAAAATATCCTACTTGAAACGCCCCACGCACTCAATCAATCAAGTAACTACACAAAGTATAAACTCACTATTTATGGGTTATCTCAACCTAAAAGGCTTTTGAGTAGTGCCACGATTGAAGAGCTACAACGCCTCTTAAAACGCTTAGAGGTTCAAGAGTTAGATATTTGCATAGACAGCAACAACGCTTTAAATTTAGAAGGATTGAGAGCTTTTGGAGTAATAGACCCGTGTTTTACCACATCATACCTACACAACCCTAAAGGCTTAAGCTACATAACAAGGCTATGCTACTATGACAAACAAGCCAAAGACCACTTAAAAGACGCCCTTTATCGCTTAGAATTGACTTGCATAACACGGGGTAAGATCGGAGCGTTATTTGTGCCTTTTGATGAGGTAAAAGCGATTTTAAACACACTATAAAAGGGAAAAGAAATGACAAAACAAAGCTATAAAAAACAAGTCTTAAGAGGCTTTTTAAAAGACGTGGAAACGGTGGGAGCAAATACGGCAAAGCAAGGAAGCTTTACATGTAAAAACCCCATGTGTATTTCATTCACAGAATTAGAGCTCACTCTCTTAGCAAGTTTCAATGTTTATCAGTTTCTTAATGAACAAGAGAGCAAAGAAGAACTCAAAGAAGCCGTTAAGATTCTTATTGGTGCAACGCTAAAAGATACGCCTATCAATAGCCTTTTAATGGTCGTTAATTCTATTCTTGGCGGTACATTCATAAAAGACTTAACAGGCTTACTTTTAGATTATGAACAAGAGAGTGAGGACTTTAAAACGTGTGCAGGTGTCATACTGGATTATCATTCAAAAACTTTAACAGATAAAAAGCTACTTCAAGCAATGTATAAAAGCTTCATGGAATTAGCTCACAGCCAAACAGACGGTAACGAGGCTTTAGTATTAGAAGCGATGGAAAATATCGAAGCGTTACAAGAGCTTTTACATCAAAATTAGGTGATTACTAATGACAGATAAACAAAACAGATTTTTAACCTTACGGGCTGAGGGGTTAAGTTACGATGCCATAGCTAAAGAGCTTAAAACATCAAAGCCCACTTTGATACAATGGAGTAAGCTTTTTGAGAATGAAATCAAAGATTTACAATTTGAAAGCTTTTTGAAGATTAAAGAGGCTTATAGCTACGGCGTAAAAGCAAAGTACGAAATGACACTCAAGCAGTTAAACAAAATTGATGATGCAATCCTTGAAGCTGATTTATCATCATCTAACATTAAAGACCTCTTCACGATTAAAAATAGCCTACTCTTTCAACTCGAAACCATAGAAAAGAAAGTGTCAGTTAATGCACGTATTACCCAAACAGATGAGTTTGGGAATAAAGAAACACTACGCCTCAAGCTCAATGAAGCTGAATAACCTACAACCGCTTAGAGAACTCAAAGAACTTGAGGGCGTACCGTCCTTAAAGGCACTATTGACCAAAAAAACAAGCATTGCAAAAAGCAATCTCTCTCAAATAGAGATTATTTCATACAGCGTGAAGATATGTTTATTTACCGCCCGTATTTTAAGAAATGCAATTACCATTAAAAATAGAGATAAGGCGTTAAGCATGGCATTAAAAGAGGTTGTGAATCTTAATAAGCTTTTAGCAAAAGATAACTATTATGAAGAAACCATTACCTACAAAGAAGCCAAAGAGGTATTTAAACGCATAGGGTTAAAGCCTCGACACATTAAAACCTAAAGTTTTTCTTTTATCGGCTAAAACTATTTATTGATGATTTTTGACTAAAAAAGGACACCTTAGAGGACACCCAAAGAAAACTTAAACGCTGAAAGTGCCTAAAATAGGGGATTTTGTAAGAAATGGTGGCTTGAGGCGGAATCGAACCACCGACACGGAGATTTTCAGTCTCCTGCTCTACCGACTGAGCTATCAAGCCATTCTAGGGTCAAAATGAGACTGCAATTATATACAGTCTCATTAAAAACGAGCTTAAAGAAGCGCGTAGCGCTTGAAGGAATCGCCTCTCTCTTTGTAAGAGGAGAATTGATCCAAGCTTGCCGCGGCAGGAGAGAGCAAAGCCACCTCGTTGGCCTTTAGATTCTGGCGTATTGCCTCCACCGCCTTCTCTAATCTCTCGCACACTTTGCAGGCGATTCCTCGCTCTTTGGCGAGTCGCTCGATCTTGAGCGCATTGCTTCCAATCGCATAGATTTGGAGGCTCCGCCCCTCTAGAAGCTCAAAGAGCGGCGTAAGATCAGCTCCCTTATCATCTCCCCCAAGAATCAGATGGACAAACCGCCCCTCATATCGCTTCACCGCCTCATTGGCCGCATCGACATTAGTCGCCTTGCTATCATCCACCCACAAGCGCCCCAAACCATCGGTAAACTCCTCGATCTTATGCGCCCCAATCTTGAATTCATTGAGCCTCTCATAGGGAATCTCATCAAAGAGAATCTTATAGACCGCCAGCGCCATCACCGCGTCCATCAAAAAAGGCTCCAAAAAGCCAATCTTCTCTCGCTCCATCCCAAAATAGTCTATCAGCTCCGCCGTATCCTCATAGCCAATGAGCGTCCCGCGAGTAGGCGTGCCCAAAAAGCGCTTGGGTATGATGGCCACCTCTTTCTCTTTGAGTGCACCTAGAGGCTTGAGCTTCGCCTTGATGTAGGCCTCATAGCTCCCATGCCACGAGATATGGTCTTCGCTGATGGGCAAGAGGAGGTAGAGGTTGGGCTTGGCCTTTTGGGTGTAGTGGAGCGTGAAAGAGCTGGTCTCTAGCACCCAAATAGGCGCTTTGGGATTGAGTTTGGCCAGCGGCGTGCCGATGTTCCCGCCACACTCCGAGTCTTTGGGCGCGAGGAGATGCTGGATCATCTCTGTCGTGGTGGTTTTGCCATTGGTTCCGCTGATCCAAATACTATAGGGGATTGAATCGGCAAAAAAATCATATTCGCTTTGAAGATGGCGCGCCCTTTGGATGAGGGGGTGATGCGGGGGGATTCCCGGTGTGGTCACCTCTACATCGCTTGACTCTGGGTCAAAGAGGCGAGGGGGCAAGAGGCGATTCCCCAAAGAATCGACCCCCGATTCCTCAAATGAATCATCATAAATATCACAAGGAGCAAAACGCTCCGCAATCGCACGATTGGTCTTTCCGTATCCAAAGAGAGAGAGCTTCATCATCGCACCTTGAGCGTGAGCAGAGCGATGATATTACTCATGAGCGCGATGATCCAGAATCGAACGATGATCTTTGTCTCTGCCCATCCCTTCACCTCAAAATGATGATGAATGGGCGCCATGAGAAAGATTCGCTTCCCGCGCGTTTTGTAGCTCCCAATCTGCAAGATGACTGAGACCGTCTCAATCACAAAAATCGAGCCAATCAAAAAGAGGAGAAATTCGTTTTTGGAGATGATCGCCATATAGGCGATAAACCCGCCAATCGAGAGGCTTCCGCTATCCCCCATAAAGAGTTGCGCAGGATGGCAGTTAAACCAAAGGAATCCGATCAAAGCCCCCACAAGCGCCGCAGAGACGATCACCGCCTCCCCGCTATCGGTGATCTTGGGCCAAAGAAGATAGGAGCTAAGCCCCGCGTGCCCTGCGATATAGACAAAGACCGAGAGGCTCACTAGCGCATAGACCGAAGGGACGGTCGCCAGTCCATCCAATCCATCGGTGATATTGACCGCGTTGCTCGTGGCCACCATCACCAGCGTCCAAAAGAGAATCGCCACGATTCCCATGGAGAGGAGAGGGTTTTTGTTGAAAGGAATATAGAGATCATCCTCCATCCCAAAATAGAAGAGCGCCGCACTCACGCTCGCTCCCGCCAAGACAAGATAGAGCATCTTGACCCTAGAGCTAAGCCCTGCATTGCTATGATTGAGCACCTTCACCGCATCATCTCGTAGCCCGATAAGACCAAAAAGGAGAATCACCGCCAGCCCCGCCAACACATAGAGGTTATTGAGCTTAGCGCAAAGGAGCGAAGCTAGAAGTGTCGCGCCAATAAAGACCAGACCGCCCATTGTGGGAGTGTTTGCCTTGCCTCGGTGCCCTTGGGGGGCAAACTCTGAAATGGGCTGCGCGGCCTTTTGATTCCTTGCCCACTGGATGAAGCGCGGCATGAAGAGCAACGCGAGAAAAAAGGCGATGAAAAAAGCCGCCCCCGCCCTAAAGGTAATATATTGGAAAATATTAATTCCTGCGTGAGAGTAGAGGTAATACATCATGAGTGGCGATCCTGTTCCTTGCTTGGCCTTTGGGAGGTTGGTGAGAGGAGTTCTAATCAAAACTTTGCTAGGATTCTAGCCATAACAATCTTGTAGGCGAATAAAAAATAACGAAGGATTCTCCCTATTCATGGCACAAAAAACCCTCCTCATCATCACTGATGGAATCGGACATAAGCCCTCTTCTCCTCACAATGCTTTCACCCAAGCCAAAAAGCCCACCTACGATTCTCTTTTTGCCTCAGCGCCTCACGCGCTTCTCTCCACGCATGGACTAAGCGTAGGGCTCCCCGAGGGGCAGATGGGCAATAGCGAAGTGGGTCATATGTGCATCGGCGCGGGACGGATTCTCTATCAAGATTTGGTCAAAATCTCGCTCGCCCTCAAGGATGGCTCTTTGGAGAAGAATCCCACGCTTTTAGGATTCTCTTCTAGGGCGAAGCGCATCCATCTCGCTGGACTAGCCAGCGATGGAGGGGTACACTCCCACATGGAGCATCTCTTGGGTCTCGCCCAAATCTTCTCTCGCCTAGGTCATGAGGTGCTCCTCCATCTCATCACCGATGGGCGCGATGTTTCACCGACTTCTTCAAAGGAGTTTATCGCCCAAGCCTTAGCGCTAGAGAGTGACCTCATCAAGATTGCCACGATTAGCGGACGCTACTACGCGATGGATCGAGACAAACGATGGGATCGCATAAAGCGCGCCTTTGGCGTGATCGCTAGGGGCGATTCTCCTACTTCTTTGACCCCCCAAGAATATATCCAAGCCCAATATCAAGCAGGAATCACCGATGAGTTTATCGAGCCTGCCGCTTTGGGCGGCTATCAGGGCTTTGAGCCAAGCGATGGCTTTGTCTTTGCAAACTTCCGAAGCGACCGTGCTAGAGAGATTGTGAGTGCCTTAGGAGGCGCCTCTTTTGAAGGCTTTGATCGAGGAGCCTACCAGCCCCCCAAGACCCTCGCGATGACCTCTTATGATGATTCCTTTCCTTTCCCGATTCTCTTCCCCAAAGAGAAGGTCGAACCCACTTTAGCCCAAGTCATCTCTGAGGCGGGGCTCTCTCAACTCCATGTCGCCGAGACAGAGAAATACGCCCATGTCACCTTCTTTTTCAATGGCGGAATCGAGACTCCATGGGAAAATGAGAGTCGCGTGCTCATCCCAAGCCCCTCTGTGGCGACCTACGATCTAAAGCCTGAAATGAGCGCCCCTGAGGTCGCCGAAGCGACCCTCTCTGGGATGCGCCAAGGGTATGATTTCATCGTGGTCAATTTCGCCAATGGTGATATGGTGGGGCATACAGGCAACACCGAGGCGGCGATTAGCGCAGTGGAATCCGTCGATAGAGAGCTGGGGCGTCTCCTAGAAGAGGCCAAAAAGAGCGGCTACGCCGTGATTCTCACGAGCGATCATGGGAATTGCGAGGAGATGCGAGACGAGAGAGGCTCAATGCTCACCAATCACACCGTAGGAGAGGTTTGGTGCTTTATTCTCGCCCAAGGAGTCACAGAGATTCGTGAGGGCGGGCTCAATCAAGTCGCCCCTACGGTGCTCAAAATCATGGGGCTTCCCACCCCTAAAGAGATGGATTCTCCCCTCTTTTAATCTTCGCCTAGCGCCTCAATCTCATCTTGGAGCTTTTCGCCGCGCTTTCTAGCGCGGATAAGGATGGGTGAGCCCTCAAAATCGAATCGATCTCGCAAGAAATTGACCACATAGCGCTTATAACTAAAGTGGAGGGAGTTGGGGCGATTCATCACAAGGGAGATCTGCGGCGGGCAGACTCCATATTGAGTCGCATAGTAGATGCGAACAATCTTTCCATGGTCGCTGGGGAGAGGGTGACGCGCACTCGCCTCCATGATTGTTTTGTTGAGGATGGAGGTGGGGATTCGCCTAGAGAAGTTCTCATAGACTTTAAGAATCTTCTCTTTGAGCATATCGATATGTCGGCCATTCTGCGCCGAAACGGTCACAAGGGGCGCGTGCTCAAGATATTTGAATCGATGGCGCACCTCTTTTTCCACCTCTTTGAACTCGCGGCTACGGATATCCCATTTGTTGAGCACCACAATAACCCCCAAAGAGAACTTATCCACCAATCCGCCAATCTTCTCATCTAAGTCCGCAAAAGGCAAAGAGCAATCCAGCACCAAAAGCGCTATATCGGCTTTTTCCAGCGCCTTTTGGGTGCGATCTAGGGCGTATTTCTCGATTCCCTCGATCTTGCCTCGCCGCCTGATTCCCGCCGTATCGACAAAAAGCACCTTCTGCCCCTCTATCTCCATGCTCTCATCCACAGGATCAATCGTCGTCCCTGCCACATCCGAGACCACGGAGCGCTCACTGCCAAGAAGGGCATTGAGGAGCGAGCTCTTGCCCACATTCACCTTGCCGATGATTCCCACGCGAATCTCGCTTGGCGCCTCCTCTATCTCTTCAATCTCCTCTTCCTCTAGCGAAACAAGATACTCCTCCAAATCCTCTTCGTCATCTTCGCTCAACACTATCTCTTGGGGCGCTTCAAGTCCTAGCACATCGGCAATCTCTCTCTGTAAAGCGCCCACCCCTCGATTGTGCGAGACTGAAATAAAGAGGAGCTTCTCCGCGCCAAACTCCGCAAACTCCCAGCCACGCTCCTTCTCTTTGTCATTGTCAATTTTATTGACCACCAAAAAGAGGTGTTCATTCTCGCGATGCAGTGCACGAAAAAGGGAGATATCATCATCTTGGGGGCGCATCTTGCCATCCACCATATACAAAACCACATCCGCCTCTTTAGCGGCGCGCAGGGCGAGCTCTCGCACCTTGCCAAATAGCCCCGTCTCTTTAAGCTCGATTCCGCCCGTGTCCACGAGCAAAACCTCATTTCCCTCAATCTCAATCACCTGCTTTTTGATATCGCGAGTCGTGCCCGAAACATCGGAGGTGATGGCGATTCTCTCCTTGGCGAGACGGTTAAAGAGCGAGCTTTTCCCGACATTGGGTTTTCCGATGATGGCGATGGTTTTCATGAAGTGGATGGCTCTCTTTAGATGGTTTTTATCAATTCCCGTATAAGATGGGAGGAAGTCAAAGCGATGCTAGAATCATATCTAACTTCAACTAAATTTAAAGCAAACCATCATGATCCTACGAACGGTTTGGATTCTCCTAGGAGGGGCTCTCGCGCTCTTCTGCCAAGAGGATTCGCTCACCACCTTATCCAAGAGCCTCCACAAACCCATCCCCCTAGAGGGGGCAATTCTTCAGGTGCGCGAGGGCGAAGGATGGCTCTTTTTGGAAGATGAGGGGCTGAGACAATTTGCCAAAGGGAATCTTGAGGGGAGCGAAGAGGAGCGTGACGCCTTTAGAAGCGCGGGACGGGAGACGCTCATTCAGACTCAGAACGAGGAGATCACCTACTACCATCGCTCACCCAGCCACTCCGCTGGCCTCTCTTTGAGGGCTAAATTCAAGACCTATGAGCTAACACCCAAAGGGAATCATCTCTATCGCTTCACTGCCTCCTCTTTGCCAAGCACTCTCACAGATTGCTCTTTAGGAATCAGACTTCCCGCCAAAGAGTGGAATCTCCTGCGCACTCGAGGGGTTTTGATCGACCTTCAAAATCGCCCCCTCTTCTCTTTGCGCCCTTCGCTCTTTTTGGAGTGCCCCTCCTTTGAATAGAATCCCCAAGGGCATCCTCTATATCCTGCTCTCTTGCTTTTTCTTCTCCTTGATGGGGGCAATCGTCAAAATCTTGGGTGAGCGCCTAGGAAGTCTTGAGCTGGTTTTTTTCCGTAATCTTTTTGGAATCTTCATCATTGGCGCCTCCTTGCTTCATCGACCCGCCATAGAGCGTGGCGGTCGAGTGTGGATGCTGATTTTTCGCGGTATTTGGGGCTCCACCGCCCTCTTGGCTTACTTCTACAACATCACCCAAATTCCTCTTGCCACCGCCTTCACCCTCACCCAGACCACCCCTCTTTTCATCGCTCTCTTTTCACTGCTCTTGCTTCACGAATCGGTGAAAAAGGAGGTTTGGCTTGCGATCTTTTTAGGATTTGGCGGGGTTTTGCTCCTCTACCCGCCCACGCTCCCCAGCTTCTCTCCTCTGATTGGCTTCACGGGGCTTTATAGCGGGCTAGGGGCGGCACTCGCCTATCTCTCCATCTCTGAGCTCAAAAACCACTACGAAAATCGCACCATCATCCTCTCGCTCACGCTAAGCGGAACGCTGATTCCTTTTGTGCTGCTCTTTTTTGGCGGAGAAGAGGCGGCTTGGGGTGGATGGGTGATGCCCACCTTGAGGGAGTGGGTCTGGATCAGCGCGCTTGGAATCATCTCCACTTTGGGGCAAATCTTCCTAACTAAGGCCTACGCGAGTATGCAGCCCTCGATTCTTGGGGCGGTAAGCTATGTGACCATTCTCTTTACAACAGGGTGGGGCTTGCTTTTGGGGGATTCCCTGCCCTCCTTGGTGGGGGCACTAGGGATGATTCTTATTGCTTTTGGGGGAATTCTAAGCGCCCATCAAGGCGCTAAGCGCTCCTAGAAGATTAAAGATTCTGAGCTTTGGCACACTCTTTGCAGACAGCAAAGATTCTCATATCATGACTAATGATTTTTGCACCGTGCCCTTTGGCGATCTTCTCTTGAAGCTCCTCCATCTCTTTGCTGTAAAACTCAATGATTTTCCCACAATCCACGCAGATGATGTGGTCATGATGGGTGCCTCCAGCGATCTCATATTTTTTGCCGCTCTTATCGATCTCAATAGAGTGAACAAACCCCTCTTTTTCTAAAAAGCCTAAGATTCGATAGATCGAGGAGATGCTTGCACCACGATAGCTATCTTTAGCGAGCATCAGGATGTCCTCTGGACTTAAATGGCCCCCATTCTCATAGAGCACCTTCAAAATGAATTCGCGTTGCTTGGAATTTTTCAGACCATTTTTGCGGATGGAGAGCCTCAATCGGTCGTAAATAGCGTCCAAGTTCTCTTTTTTCTGTTTCATGAACAGCCTCCCTAGATATTCTTCCCAAATATTATCAAAATTTATCGTTCTCGACAAACAAAATATCACATTTTTGTCTTATATTTTATGAGAATGGTTTCTATTATTGACAACTTGCTCTTTTTTGACTATACTGCCCTCACTTTTACACCATCCACACAAGATCACACCATAGGGGGTATACGATGTCGGTTTTAGTCGTCGGGGGAGATGAGATAACCCCCATCAAAGCGGTCTTAGAAAATCTAGGATGCAAGGATATCACGCACTGGGATGGTCGCAGAGAGAGCATCAATCGCAAGAACATTCCTCAAAACACCGAATGTCTCGTGCTTTTGACCAATTTTCTCAACCACAACACCATGAAAAAGTTTCGCGGCGAAGCCAAGAAGCGAAACATTCCCGTGGTCTGCTCCAAGCGTAGCGTGAGCTGCCTCTACTGTGAGTATTGCAAAATTTTCGGCGAGGCAGCCGCGAAAAACTGCCCCTTGAATTCTTTTGAATAATATTTAAGCTTCTCGTCTTATAATCGCTTCAAAAAAAGGAGCCTTTATGTATGACGTAGCTATCATCGGCGGCGGTCCTGCGGGACTTAGCGCCGCTTTAACCCTCGCCTCCACTCAGGGAGCCAAAGGATGGAATCCTCTCCATATCCTTGTGATTGACAATCAAAAATCAGATCTGCTTAAAGCCGAGCTTCACAATGTTCCCTTTCTTCCTAAGGGAATCTCAGGCAAAGAGGCGCTAGAGAAGCTTTCTTCACAGCTTCTTGGCTACACCAACACCCAACTCACGACAGATGAAGTGGTCAAAATCTCTGGGGAGAAGGGAAGTTTTTGCCTAGAGGGCGCTCACCAAAAATATGAAGCCAAATATGTGATCATCGCTACAGGAGCGCATGGTTTCTCTCTTCAAGGAACCAAAGCCCAAGCCATCCCTCACACCAAAATGCCGCGCGAGGGGATGGTGGCACTAGAGCTTCAGGAGCGCAACCTCATCCAAGAGGGAATCTACGCTGCGGGGCTGCTAGCGGGAGAGACGACTATGTTTGCGTGCGCTTCAGGCTCAGGAGTGGAGAGTGCGTGCGCGATTCTTAGCGATATGCAGGGCAAAGTGACGATCATCCACGATATGCCCGGGTCAAGAGCGTAAAGGGAAAAAGAGTTCAAAAATCGTCGGCTGGCGTGAGTGAGCTAGAGAGATGGAGGCGCCAAAACTCTTTTGGAGAATCTTCCTCGCCAAATAGAGTCCAATCCCCGTCCCTCCCTGCTCGCTTCGGCTAGAATAGAATCGCTCAAAAATCCTCTCCTCATCCCCCTCTTTCACCCCTTCGCCATTATCCCAAAAAATCACCCTAGTCCCTGTCGAATCAATCTCAAGAGATATTTTGATCTCCATCTCAAACGCCCCTTCTTGCCTTGCCTTGGCCAGCAACGCATCGCGCGAGTTAGAGAGCAGACTCAAAAAGACCTGTTTGAGTTCATTGAGGTAACCCATCACCCAAACCTCCTCAGGAGGAATCTCTAAATTCACCTTGATGAGCGAGAGCTGAATTTGCGCCTCGGCGATTTTGATCGCCTCCTTGATGGTTCTGCCAAGCTCTAGGGGCTTCTTCTCTCGGTCGGCTTTGTAGAAATTTCTGAAATCTTCAATCGTCTCAGCCAAGTAATCCACATGCCTTGAAACATCACTCTTGATTCCCGTGAGATACTCCAGCGTGAGCTCGTTGAATCGATACGCCTCCAAAAGGTCTTGGGCTAGAAGCTTGATGGAGCTTAGGGGTTGACGCCATTGGTGAGCAATCGCTCCAATCATCTCTCCCATTTTGGCCATCTTATTCTGCTCTAAAAGCCTTCGATGCTCCTCTTCTTCGCCTTCCAGCGCCCAAGGTGCTAGAAAGATCGCCAAGTAGTGCTCACTCCCCAAAAGAATCTCCTCGATTCTCACCCCCTCTTTTGAAGTGCTGCCCTTCTCATAGCGCTTTCCCACCAGTGTCTCAAAGAGATCCGCTCCATGCCTCTTTGAGATTTCACTCTCCCCAAAGCGCTCTCTAGCCGCCCCATTGAGCCACCAAAGAGAGCGAAAGCGTCCTCCTTTTTGCAAAGAGAAGAGGAGAATCGGCTCTCTAGAGAGTTCTAATAGCGATTGGTAAAGCGAAAGCTCTTTGGAGCCTAAAGCCATCTCTTCTCCCTCCATTCCGCCCTCTAGGGTCGGTCTATTTTTAAGGTTGCACTAATTATAATCAAATCATTTTATGTTTTCATGATTTTCTTTAGATAGCTTCAATCAGGTGGTTTGATGGTGGATAATGACATTCTCGATGGGCTCAAAAATGCCCTCATCCTTGTGGTGGAGGACGACAACGATTTGCGCTTGGCAATTGAGCGACCCCTGAAGCGCCGATGCAAGGCTCTCTATAGCGCATCAAGCGGAAAAGAGGGGCTCAAGCTCTTCCGCGAAAAGCGCCCCCATATCGTCATCACAGATATCAATCTTCCTGAGCTTAGCGGTTTGGATATGGCCAAAGAGATTCGAGCCCTCTCCTCTGAGGTGGCGATTATCATCATCACCGCCTTTGGAAACGAAGAGAATCTCATTCGCTCCTACAACATCGGCGCCTGCTCACTCCTTAAAAAACCTATTGATTTGGATGAGCTCTTCATGATTCTCCTCTCCAATGCTAAAAAAACGCTCGATAAAGGATTCATTGAGATCAATGAGGAGTTCTCCTACAATCCTGAGAATCAGACCCTCTACCATCAGGGCAAAAGCGTAGAGCTCACCAAAAAAGAGACCAAGATTCTTGATCTGCTCATCAAAAACAAGGGCAATCCCGTCCCTTATGATGAGTTCCAAAGTCGCATCTGGGGGGCCACTCCCATGACACTGGATGCGCTTAGGATGCACATCAACAGTATCCGCAAAAAGAGCTTTCAAGAGATTGTCAAAAATTTCTCAGGCGTGGGGTATCGATTCTGCCGAACGCTTAGCGATTAATCGCTTCGAGGGGAATCTTCTTGTATGATTCCCCTTCCATTATCGCCTCTTTTTCCAAGGAGGCAAGGAGCGATTGAGAAATGTATGAGAAAGAGTTAGCGGCGCTAGAATCCTCGCATCGATTGCGCCGACGCGTGCTTTGGGATGAGAGGCTGGTTGATTTTGCCTCCAATGACTATCTGGGGCTCTCCTCCAAATCAAACCTGCTTGAGCTAGCCCACAAACGAGTCAAAAAACTCTCCCATCACTCCCCTAAGGCCTCCCTGCTTGTCAATGGCTACTCTCCTCTTCATGCTGAATTTGAAGAGATTCTTTGCTATTTCAATGGTTTTGAGTCGGGGTTATTGCTGGGGAGCGGATTCTTGGCCAATCTCGCCCTCATCGAATCGCTCGTGCGCCCCAAAGATATTCTCTTCATGGATAGCGACTACCATGCCAGCGGAAAGCTCGCCGCTAAACTTCTTGGGGATAGGGTCATCTTTTTTGACCACAACGATCCCAATCATCTCCTAGAACTCATCGAAAAACACCGCCCCCAAGGACGCATGATCATCGCGATTGAGGGAATCTACTCTATGAGCGGAGCGGTTGCCAAAAAGGAGTTTGCCCAAATCGCCGACTTCTATGGGGCATTGCTCATCGTGGATGAGGCGCACAGTAGTGGCACGCTGGGCGACCATCTCCTTGGGTATTTCGACTATCACGCCCTGCCTAGAGCGCCCCACTATGTCAAAATGGGCACCCTCAGCAAAGCCTACGCCAGCTATGGCGCCTACATCCTCGCCTCCAAGGAGATCATCTCCTTTCTAGAGAATCGTGCTAAAAGCGTCATCTACACCACCGCGCTCTCGCTCCTTGACACCGCCTTGGCGCTAGAGAATTTCCTCTACATCCAAGAGCACAAAGAGCGCCTCTCTCAAAAGCTCCAAGAGCGCCAAGATATTGCCTCTTCGATGCTCGGAGTGACGCTCTCTTCCCCGATTCTTGCCTATCCCATCCCAAGCACCCCGCGCCTCCTTGAAGTGGCCAAAAAATTAGAGGCGGCGGGCTATTTGGTGGGGGCGATTCGCAAGCCGACCGTAGAGACCCCCATTCTTCGAGTCATCCTGCGATGCTCCAATAAAAAATCCCAAGTCACCCATCTGTGTGAAAAAATCCTAGAGTATTCAGAGAGAGAATCATGAAATATCTTTTCGCGCTCCTTGTCGCGCTCTTCCTTGGCGCCGCTTTCATGCTTGCCCGTTTTTACAACGATATTCGCTTTGAGGTGGACAAGATCGTCCACTACGAATCACCCATGACGACTCAAATTCTTGACCGAAAAGGGCGATTAGTCGCCAATCTTTTTGAACATGAGTTTCGATTCTATTCACCCTTTGAGGAGATTCCCCCTAGAATCATCGAAGCCCTAGCCGCCGTGGAGGACACCCTCTTTTTTGAACATGGAGGAATCAACCTTGATGCGATCTCTCGCGCCATGATCAAAAACATCAAAAGCGGTCGCTACACCGAAGGGGGGAGCACTATCACTCAACAGCTCATCAAAAATGTCGCCCTCTCGCGCGAAAAAAGCCTAGAGCGAAAGCTCAAAGAGGCGCTATTGGCCATTCGCCTTGAGACCGTTCTCTCCAAAGAGGAGATTTTGGAGCGCTATCTCAATCACACCTATTTTGGTCACGGCTACTATGGAATCAAAGCCGCCGCTAGAGGCTATTTCAAAAAAGATATGGATCGCCTAAGCCTTAAAGAGGTTGCGATTCTTGTCGGACTCCCCCGTGCACCCAGCTTCTATGATCCCACCAAAAATCTCGAATTCTCCCTAGGTCGCGCCAACAATATCCTCCAAAGGATGCACTCGCTAGGCTGGATCACCGATGAGGAGCTAGACCTATCTATTGGCGAGGTGCCCATCGTCTATAACGAAACACTCACCCAAAATATCGCCCCCTATGTCGTGGATGAGGTGCTCAAGGAGCTTCGCTACATCGAAGACCTTAAAAGCGGCGGCTACACGATTCGCCTCAACATCGACCTAGACTATCAAGAGATCGCCAAAGAGGCGCTCACCTTTGGCTATGAGCAGATCAAGGCGCGCCGCAAAAAGGATGACTCCGATACGCTCAATGGTGCTATCGTGGTGCTAGAAAATCGAACAGGCAAGATTCTCGCGATGGTCGGGGGCGTGGACTACCGTAAAAGCACCTTCAATCGCGCCACTCAATCCAAACGCCAGCCTGGAAGTAGCTTCAAGCCTTTCATCTACCAAACCGCACTCGATTTAGGCTATGCGACCAATTCGCCTCTAGCGGATATCGCTCGCACCTACGAATACACCGCCAATGATGAGGCCAAAGTATGGCAACCCAAAAACTACGGCAACACCTTTAGCGGAATCGTCCCCCTCAAAGAGGCACTCGTCAAGTCGCTCAACCTCGCCACCATCAACCTCGTGGAGGAGGTAGGCTTTGAGCGAATCTATCGCAAAAGCCTCACCTATGGCTTCAACAACATTCCCAAGAACCTCTCCATCGCCCTAGGAAGCTTTGGTGTCTCTCCCTTGGAGATGAGTCGTGCTTACACCCTCTTCTCCAATTATGGCACGATGATGTCGCCCCGCCTCATCGAGAGTATCACCGACTATCGCGGCAAAACCCTCTCCTTTGATCTAGAATCCAAAGTGATCACTCCACCCGAACAGAGCTTCTTGATGATTGATGTCATGAGGGAGGCGGTCAACAAGGGGACGGGTCGAAGAGCTCGCGTGAATGGAATCGAGATTGCAGGAAAAACAGGCTCGACTAACGAAAATGTGGACGCGTGGTTTTGCGGATTCACCCCAACAATCCAAACCGTCATCTGGTATGGCAGAGACGACAACACACCTATTGGCCACAACGAAACAGGAGGGGTTGCCGCAGCGCCCGCCTTCTCCTACTTTTTTGAGAAACTGCTAAAGATCGAACCGGGAATCAAGCGAGAGTTTGATGTGCCACGCAATGTCCATCGCATCATTAAAGATGGAGAGCTCTACTACTACACCGACACCTCCAAGCCCAAAGAGGAGGCGCCGAGTATGAAAGAGGAGAATCTAATCTTTTAGATTCTCTCTCCGCAGGCAATTTTGGCAAAGATTTTAAAGATAGAAGAGGCCTCTTTAGGGCCGGGGGAAGCTTCGGGGTGGTGCTGGACGGAATAGATCACGCCCTCTTTATATTTGAGCCCCTCGATGGTGCCATCAAAAAGGTTGCGATAGGTGACCTCGGCAATCTCTTCAATCTCATCAGGCACAGAGTAGTTGTGATTTTGCGCGGTGATTTCGACCTCTCCGCTTAAGAGATTCTTCACGGGGTGATTCCCGCCATGGTGGCCAAATTTGAGCTTGTAGGTGGGATAGCCATGAGCAAGCGCTAGAAGCTGATGCCCCAAGCAGATTGCAAAGAGGGGCACGCCCGCACTCATGAGCTCTTTGATGCTGGCGACCTCTTTTTCTAAAACTGCAGGGTCTCCCGGACCATTGGAGAGGAAAACGCCTCCGATTTCACCCTGCTTATAACGCTCAATCACGCTCTTTGGATCAAAATCATTAGGAATCACCTCCACCAGTAATCCTGCCTGAACGAGTCCGTTGAGGATGTTGCGCTTGATTCCAAAATCGACTGCAAGAATCTTCTTTTTTGTCTGGGGCTTGGTGTAGTCCATCTCCTCAAAATCAAAGAATCCTTTGTCGTGAAGATAGGGCTCTTTGGTGCTCACCTCATCAATGTAGTTGATCTCTTGGATGTGGGGGGAGGATTGAAGAATCTTTTGAAGCTCCTCCTTTTGGCTCACTTCCGTGGAGGCGACCATCATCATCGCGCCCTCTTGGCGAACCATCTTGGTGAGATAGCGCGTGTCAATTTCGGTGATTCCCATCACGCCATGGCGCTCCAAAAACTCTGAAAGCGATTCTTGAGAGCGGAAATTGGAAGGGGTGTCATTGTAGCGCTTGACCAAGATTCCCTTGCAAAATGCCCCCCTGCTCTCCATATCCTGCTCATTAGTTCCAACGATTCCGATCTCTGGCATCGTGAAGGTGACAAACTGCCCTGCATAGCTTGGGTCAGTGACGATCTCCTGATAGCCGCTCATCGAGGTGTTAAAGACGATTTCGCCCACGCTCGTGCCTGAGGCGCCAAAACTCTTGGCCTCCAAAAAGAGACCGTTGGCGAAGTAGAGATAGACTTTTTTCATAGGAAACCTCGCTTTTTAAGCTCCTCTTCGTAGAGCTTTTCAAAGACCATGTCGTACTCTTCGGTGCCGGCGATGATCTTGCGCTTGTAGTTCTCGATCTTTTCGATCACCACATCCTCAATCGATTCATAGATTTTGACATAACCATCAATCGCTTTAAAGATAACGTTTTTGATGATCGTGTCAGAGACGCCAAAGTCAATCACCTCTTCTTTGATCAGCTCGTCTAATATTTGATGGGAGAGATGGCTATAGCGATCATCCTTGGCAAGAATGAAGCCCTCTTCTTCGGCAAGCTTCTTCTTGGCCATCCAGAAAAATTGCCGCTCATCCACGCGTAAAAACTCGATCTCTTCAAGGTTGGCTTCAAGCAATAGCCTCACCTTCTCTTCGAGTGCTGCCTCTTTTTTGATATTCTCTTCCAAAAAGTGCTTGGCGATTTGGCTAATTTTTTCCATGTTTGACCCAAGCTCGATATAGCCAGAGCTGACAAGGTCTAAGGCGATTTTATTGGCAACGTAGGGAGCGTGCGGGAGTCTTAGCTTCATCGTGTTTAGCCTTGTGTAATTTTGCTGGATTCTACACGACTTTAGGTAAATTTCTAATGAAAGCCCTCCATAGGGGCTTTGAGCGCTAAAGAGAGCCAAAAGCACCAAACCTAGACTATAATAATCCCTATCAAAAACAAAGGCAAAGATCATGCACCGCGCCCTTTTCTCCTCCCTACGACAAGGCACCCAAAGCCCCTATGATGAGCTCAGGCCTCCCTTCCTCATTGATTACGATCGCCTCATCTTCTCCAATCCCTTTAGGCGGCTTTCCAAAAAGACGCAAGTCCACCCCCTCGCCAAAAATGACCATGTCCACAATCGCCTCACTCACTCCCTCGAAGTGGCAAGTGTCGGGCGCACGCTGGGGCTTGGCGTAGGTCATCACATTCTAAGAATCGACCCAAAATGCCCCCACTCCCCCTATGATGTCGCCGCCATCATCCAGAGCGCCTGCCTAGCGCATGATATTGGAAATCCTCCCTTTGGCCACGCAGGCGAAGAGATCATCAAAGAGTGGTTTACCCACCACGCCTCCCCCTACATGGATGAGCTCTCCATGGAGGAGAGGGCGGACTTCCTCGCGTTTGATGGGAACGCCCAAAGCTTCCGTATTATCACCCAGCTAGAAAACCACCCCAAAGAGGGTGGGATGCGCCTCACCCACTCCACCCAAGCCAGCATGATCAAATATCCATGGGAGGCGATTGATCCAAGATCAGGCGGAAAGAAATTTAGCTTTTTCCAAAGTGAAAAAAAGATCGCCAGGGAGCTCTTGGAGGGGTTTGGACTCAAGGAGGCGACAGAGCTATTGCGCCACCCTTTTTCCTATCTCATGGAGGCCGCAGATGATATCTGCTACGCTCTCCTTGATATCAAAGACGCCGTGGAGCTAGGGATGCTCAAGGCCAACCAGATGGAGGAGATATTTTTGCCACTCTGCGGGGAAAAGGAGTATCAAAAGTCGCTCTCATCCCAAGGGAATAGTGACTATGAAAAGGTCTCTAGGCTTTGTGCGATCGCTATTGGTCGCCTCACCCAGCAAGCTCTTGAGAGCTTCATCGCGCATGAGCTCCTCACTCCCAAAAAAGGGGTCAAAGACCTTGTCTCGCTCTTTATCGACAAGAGTCTCCGCGAGGGATTAGAAAAGGCCAAGGCGCTGGGGCATGAGAAGATATTCAACGAGCCTCGCAAAATCGAGCTAGAGCTTGGCGCCTACCGCACCATCGGAATCTTGCTAGAGAATCTTATCCATGCCGCCTACTCCCTCCATAGGGGCGAAGAGAGCTTCAAGACCAAGCACGCCCTCATGCTCATCGGGCACCACGCCCCAAGACGCGAGCAAAGCCTCTATGAGAAATATCGTGCGGTGCTTGATTTTATCACAGGGATGACGGACAACTATGCCACCCATCTAGCGG
Organism: Wolinella succinogenes DSM 1740; assembly: GCF_000196135.1. Lineage (NCBI taxonomy): Bacteria > Pseudomonadati > Campylobacterota > Epsilonproteobacteria > Campylobacterales > Helicobacteraceae > Wolinella > Wolinella succinogenes. The sequence goes on from NC_005090.1 coordinate 1,948,631, forward strand.
GACAACTAGGCGGAATGGGGAGGTGAGGATGAAATCGAGAAATATAATATTTTATACTCCAGAGCAATGGGGTGTGTTAGAAAAATTTAGTAACTTCTATAGCGCTACTCATGATTTCAACGATTCTGGTAAAAGAGCAGTGTTGGGAACTATAAGTCACTTTCGTAAAGCTCTAACACTAAAGAATCTTGCGTTAAAACTAGTCCCGAATTTAGAAAATGACGAGGTCGAGTTAAATGAGTATGGTTACTCCAGCGCCATCAATTCCAAAGAGTTATCGGCAGTCATAGAATCAATTATTTTGGAATTATATTCATCTCTTGATTGCTCAATCACAGTAATATGCAAAATATATTCAAAATACCAAGGAATCCCAGATTCTACTCGAAAGTATTTTAAAAATGTCTCTTCTTTAAAAATCGATAAGCGATTCCCTGAGCAGCTAATAATCGCTGTGCAAGAAGCAACTTGGTACGATGATTTTAGAAAAATTAGAGATGAGCTGACGCACCTAGAGACAGGAAATTGTCACAAAAATGATGAAACAGGAAAAATTGTCTATATGCACTCAGGTTTGAAGAGAAAAGGAGTGTCATTAATAATTAATGATATATTTGCAGAAATTGATCAAATGATAGCAGATATAAACCAATTCCTAGGCAGAGTGTTTGCATATTTGTACTCACAGCTTGATGACAAGCCGATATTGCAAACCTGCGGTATTTTTAACGGAAGGGCGTATGCAAGATATGTATCTCCTCATGAGTCCATGGACTTTCATTCAGGTATTTGTGACGCTCGCAGATGGTTTGATCTTGAAGAAAATCCAACATGTATCTTTGCTAGTGAATGTGGGGCTTACAAAAATGCCAACAATGTAGTTCGCAGCAAAATCTCGAAATGAAGCGAAAATAATATTGCTTTCTTTTTCTGCTCGTGTGGATTACTGTCTAGATTTTGGTGGTAGTATATTTTTCTATTTTATACAAACAATCTTAAAGTCTTAAAGAAGATGATATCAGCAGGATTCTAGAAAAGTGGCGGACAGGGAGGGATTCGAACCCTCGGTAACCTTGCGGCTACGCGTCCTTAGCAGGGACGTGGTTTCAGCCAACTCACCCACCGGTCCATCCGCGAATGGAGAAAAGATATTTGAAGAGTTGGAAGTATATCCAAAAGAGTTGAAAAATGCCTTATGCGGGGCGACCCAGCCCCCTAGATCGCATCCGCCGCAGGAGCTCCCGGAGGCGTAGGTGCCACAGGAGCGGTCGGTGCAGGCGAAGTGGCGCCCTCAAAAGGAGGTCCTTTCTGGAGAATCGCCGTGAGTTCAGCGGCGCGCGCGGGATTCATCTTGGCGAGAATCTTGCCCATATCCTTTGATTCTAGGCTAAAGAGGATGGTGGCCGCCTCTTTGTCAGAGAGATTCTCGATGATGGGCGCGGCTTTAGAATCTTTCATCTTGGCGTAGGTCTCAGCGATCTTGTCATCTTTGGCGGCTTTGATCTGCTTGAGAAGCTCCTCGTTTTGCTTGAGTAGCCGCTTCACCCGCGTCTCTTTTTCCTCGACTTGCGCGAGTGTCGCTTGCACCTCTGCCTCGCGTTTTCTAAGAGCCGCCTCTTTTTGATCTAGCATTGCCTGCGTGGCAGATTGAAGGGCTTGCAAGGCTTGCTGCTGCTCATCGATCTTTTCGATTCCGCGCAAAATTTCACTCTTGCGCTGCTCAAAAATCACATTACAATCAATAAGCTCACGCCTCTCCGCAGAGACCAAAGTGGATGCCAAAAGCACCCCTAGCCACAGGATGCTCTTTTTCACGCCTCCTCCTTGAACTGGGATGAGCCATTTCGCGTGTTATAGAGCAACAACGAGACCTCGTCCATCTGCAACTCTTCTTGGCGCTTTTGGAGAGCTAGCATCTTCTGAATCTCCAATTTATCGAGATATTTAGCCTTTTCATGCTCAAGACTCAAGAGCTTGAGTTGCTCTTGCATCCTTTGGCGCTTTTCGCGCAGGTGTGCAAGATCGAGCTTTTTAAATTCAAGCTCATCGATGTGAGCTTTTTTAATCGCTTGGATTTTCAAAAAGTCGGCGTAAGCGCCTGAAGAAGGAATCGCGATGGAAGCAATCTCTCGCAAGATAGAGGCGATCTCCTCTTGCATCTGCTCAATCTCGCGATTCACGACCAAAATCGCCCGTTCCGCTTCATTAAGCGCCTCTTTTTTGATGCGCAGAAACTGGGTGAATTTGGTCTTCACAATCCCTCCTATCGACGAATCGTATCTTTGCGATCAGGCCCTGTGGAGATGATAGAGACTCGCGCGCCCGTGATCTTTTCAATCTCTAGGACATACTCTTTGGCACTCTTAGGGAGCGCGTCAAACTCTCGTATCCCTTCGCTATGATCCCAGCCTGCAAAGCTTTTATAAACAGGGGTCACCCCCTCGCAATCATAGGGGATATAGTCGATCTCTTTTCCCTCGTAGAGATAGGCCACACAGACCTTCACCTCGGGGAATCCATCTAAAACATCCAGTTTCATAAGGGCAAGATTCTCGCAACCATTAAGTCGGCAGGCGTGTCTCACGGCGATGGCATCAAACCATCCGCATCGCCTAGGGCGCCCTGTGGTGGTGCCAAACTCTTTGCCCTTTTCGCGCAGGAGATTCCCCTCGCTCCCGAAATCTTCCGTAGGAAAAGGACCATTTCCCACCCTAGTGCAATAGGCTTTGGCGATTCCCACCACCTCGCCAATATGCTTGGGCGCTAGACCTGTTCCGCTGCAAGCGCCTGAAGCTGTCGTTGTAGAGCTCGTGACAAAAGGATAGGTGCCATGGTCAATATCTAGCATACTTCCCTGCGCACCCTCCAGAAGAATCCTCTGCCCGCGGTCCATTGCATCCCAAAGAAGCTTGGTTGTATCCACAATAAAGGGAAGAAGTCGCTTGGCGTAGTCGCTCATGCGCTCGGTAATCTCTTCACGCCCTAGAAGCTTCACGCCGTAAATATCAGAGAGGTAAGCGTGCGCCTCTTGATACTCCATGATTTTCTCCACGAGTTTAGGAATATCGCGGAGCTCGCCCATACGGATTCCATTTCGAGAGATTTTATCACTATAGGCTGGCCCGATTCCCTTGCCCGTAGTGCCAATGGCGCGCTCTTCCATCAACTTCTCGCGCGCTTGGTCGAGCATCTCATGATAGGGAAGAATCATATGCGCTTTGTCGCTCACAAAAAGCCTCCCCTCTAAGGCTTCAAACTGCTTCATCTCTTTAAGAAGAGCTTCGGGGTTGACCACCACACCATTCCCGATCACATTCTTGCAATCTGCATAGAGAATTCCTGAGGGAATCAAGTGGAGGGCGATCTTCTTTCCATCCACAACGATGGTATGCCCCGCATTGTGTCCCCCTTGATAGCGCACAACCACATCATAAGCGCTAGCCATCGAATCAACAATCTTGCCTTTTCCTTCATCACCCCATTGAATCCCAACAACCAAATCCGCTTTCATTATTTCACTCATCCTTCATTGTGCCTTAGTATTTTTTCAATTAGTTGATCGGTATAGAGCCCAAATCCGCATGACTGGAGCTCATCCATCTCGTAGATTCCTCCTGAGAGGAGCGTGGAGTTTCCTTCGAACATCCGAAAAAAGATTCCATTATAGTAGTCCATCGGAGCATAGTAGAGGGGCGCAAACACGAACCTTGGATACTCTATCCCCTCGGCCAATGCACGCAATTTCTCTAGCTCTTCTTTCAAAAAAGAGGGTACCTTCGAGGTCACCCTTTGGAGGTCTTGGGCATTCTTGATCTGCAAAAGCTCCCCAAGATACTCCTCGCTCGCCATGATCTTCTCCACCTGCATCTTGGCAAAAACCTCAAGCCCCAAACGGCTATGCTCCGCACAAAGAAGGGGGATGCGCATATTGGAGAGTTGCAAGATGGGCTCTAGCTCTAATGAGCGGAAAATCTCAATCGCCACCTTGAGCATCGACTTCGCATCCGCCTCACCGAGAGATTCGGCTCCGATTTGGTGAATCTCATTAGTCGGATAGCTAAAGACGGGCTGGATATAGAACCAGCGTCTATGCTCAGTGCTCCGCCCTAGGCGCTTGGTGATGATTCTCACGACATCTAGTGTTGTGTCGTTACGGAGCGCGATTTGGTGGTTTTTTTCATTACTGAGTCGCAACACCTCGCGACTACTTGTATCCCTCTGATGCTCCAAAAAAGAGAAGGAGGGGGTGATGATCTCTTCAAATCCTGCCGTATAGAGGATCTGGCTTGCCCTCTCTTCGATGCGTCGCTTAAGTCGAGCGCTCTTTCCGAAGTAGAGTTGACTCCCCTGAGGGATTTCATGTTCCAAAATCACGACCATTCCTCAATGATTTTTGTTAAAGAGCGATTATAGCACACTACGCTTGAAGCTCAGATTCCACCAAATCGCCGTTTTCTCCGCTTAAACTCCTCGATTTGAATCGCCAGCTCCCCTGCAGTGAAATCAGGCCAAAGCGTGGGAGTGAAAAAGAGCTCAGCGTAGCTGCTCTGCCACAAGAGATAGTTGGAGAGGCGATAATCCCCGCCCGTCCTCACCAGCATATCCACATCAGGTGCAAAAGCTGTGTCCAAAAAGCGCGATAGATTCTCTTCGCTCACCTCCACCCCTGCCTCAATCATCTTCTGAGTCGCGCGGATGATCTCGTCTTTGCTTCCATAATTGAGTGCTAGCACCTGCGTTAGCCCAGAACATGAAGCGCTCTTTTGGGTGAGCGTCTCTATCTCATCAAGTAGCCGAGAAGAGAATCGACTCAAATCTCCAATCGCTTTGAAACGAATGTTATTCTTGAGATAGACCTCCGCCTCTTTTTTCAAATAGTCACTCAAAAGGCGCATAAGGAAATCGACCTCCGTCTTGGGTCGCTTCCAGTTTTCGGTCGAAAAGGCGTAGAGCGTGAGGAATGAAATGTCACTTTTTGAACAAAACATGGTGATCTCTCGAATCGTCTCTGCCCCTTTTTCGTGCCCTCGCACGCGCTGCTTCCCGCGCTCTTGCGCCCACCTTCCATTCCCATCCATGATGATGGCTAGATGCTTCAACTCGTTCAACTCTCTCAACCCTTTAAATTCAGCAAAGAATCGCCCGCTTCATAGAGGGGAGTGATCCCCTCATCCACGGCAATAGTTGTCTTTTTAATTCCTTGTAGCTCCTCTAGCTCGCCCTCCAAAAGCGCCGCTGTGCTCGCATAGAGCGTCCAGAGATAGAGGTGGGCTCCTTCTCCCTCTTCGGGCTCAAAAATCTTTCCTTTGATCGCCCCCAAATTGGCAAAGATCGAGTAGAACTCAAGCTCGGTGATTCCGCCTCTGGAGCGCTTGGAGCGCATCTGCAATAGAGAATCTTTTTCATTTTCATAACGCAAAGGAAGGGTCAGCACCTTTTGCTGCAAAGAGAGGAGAAGGTTTCCCAAAAAGAGAAACTCCCCGCGATTCTCCGCCATGCTCAAGCGCTCTCCTAGGAGCGCTCTGAGCTTATCCCAAGGATTTGCGCCAGAAGAATCAAGGAGCGATTCCATCTCTTTTGAGGAGAGGCGCCAAGCGCTTTTGGAGAGATTCGACCAAAGGGCGGGCTGAGGGATAAGGTTAGAGAGGAGAATCGAACCCGCACTACTCTTGCCCATGTGCGCCCAATATTTCATCCCGATCTGAAGCTCTTTGAGGCTTTTGGTCTCCAGAGCTGTGTTGCCCACCTTGAGCATATAGCGCATGGAGTGCGTCCGCTCCATCACCTCAAGGCTCACAGGCAAAGAGGCGTTAAACTGCTTAGCGCTCGTAGAGTTTTGCAAGCGATTCTGCACCTCGGCGACTTGGGAGAGCTGCTGAATCACAGGGATTTGACCTCATCTAAGAGGGCTAAGGCCACGCCCAATTTTTCATCTCTTGGAATCTTGATCTCTTTTTGAGGAGTGAGGAGCCAAATCTCATTTTGCTCCGATTCAAGAGGACTCTCTTGGGCGATGAGATTGAGGCAGATCGCCTCCACTCCTTTGCGCTCCAGCGCTTTTTTGGCGTTTATAAAGGCTGTTTCCCCCTCCTCTTCTAGTTTGAATCCAATCGTTTTGAATCCTTTTTTGATGAGGCTTTGGAGGACATCGATATTCTGCACCAGCTCCAAGGAGAAGCGCTCGCCTAGCGCCTCTTTTTTGAGTTTTCCTTTAGCGGGTGTAGCCACCCTATAATCCCCAATCGCGGCAGCCATAAAGAGAAAAGGGGTACTCTTTTGCCCTTGATGAGCCTTTTGCCACTGATGGAGGTGATCAAAATAGTCCTGAGCGCTCCTTGCTCCAATATGCCCGATGGCCTTGGGGAGAGAAGGGGGGGCGAGCGAAGAGAAGAGCGTCACATTGGCTCCGCGATAAAAGAGTGCGCGAGAGAGAGCTTCGGCCATCTTGCCGCTAGAGCGATTGGTGAGGAATCGAACCTCATCCAGCGCCTCCATGCTCCCTCCGCCACTCACCGCCACGCTCCGATTCTCCCAAAAAGGCTCTTTAAGAAGATGGCGCGTCACCTGCTCCACAATCTCTTGAGGCTCTTCAAGCGCTCCCTTGCCCACATCGCCGCACGCCAGCTCTTTAGTGGAGGGCTCAATAACCTCCATGCGAAGCTTTTCTAGCTTGCGGAGCGATTCTTGGGTGAGAGGATTTTCGATCATTTTGGTGTTGGCTGCAGGCGCAATCATCTTGGGTCCATCAAAGGCAAGGAAGCTAGAGAGGAGAAGATTATCAGCGATTCCCGCGGCGATCTTGTTGATCGTGTTGGCGGTGGCAGGAGCGATGAGATAGAGATCAGCCCACGAGGCAATCGCGATATGATTAATGCCGCTTGACCAAGACTCGCTTTGAGCGTGGAGCACGCTCTCTTTGGTGAGCGCCTCAAAGACCAAAGGAGAGATGAAGCGCTTAGCCTCTTCGCTCATCACGACCTTCACGCTCGCACCGCGCTTTTGGAGCAGGCGCACAATCTCAGGCGCTTTATAGACAGAGATGCTAGAGCTCACCCCTAGGGCAATCTTTTTACCAAAAAGCAGGGGGAGCATTTTAGTTTCCTTCGCTCATCGTGATGAGCTCTTCGCGCGTGAGCCATTGGGTGTTTTCCAGCGAATTGTATTCAAAGCCAAGCTCCACTGCCTCTCCCTTTTCTCCGATTCTTGTCTCATGGTAATCGACAAAAGTTTGGAATTGTATCGTGGGCTTGATGATGAAAAAATCCTTAAACTCCACGCTCAAGTGAGAATCATCCTTGGGCACCATCACCTCATGGAGCTTCTCTCCGGGGCGAATTCCAATGATTTTACGCGGAAGGTTGGGGGCGAGCGCCTCGGCGAGGTCGGTGATTCGCATGGAGGGAATCTTGGGGATAAATATCTCCCCTCCATGCATCCGCTCCAAATTTTTGAGCACAAACTCCACCCCTTGATCCAGCGTGATCCAAAAGCGAGTCATGCGCTCATCCGTGATAGGAATCTCGCTCGCGCCCTCTCTCACTAGACGCTTAAAAAAGGGAACCACCGAGCCTCTAGAGCCCACCACATTGCCATAGCGCACCACGCTAAAGCGCGTCTTCTTGCTTCCTCGAATATTATTGGCCGCGATGAAGAGCTTATCGCTGGCGAGTTTGGTCGCCCCATAGAGATTGATGGGGTTGGCGGCCTTATCGGTACTGAGTGCAATCACGCAAGAGACATCATTGAGCAAGCAGGCATCAATCACATTTTGGGCCCCATGAATATTGGTCTTGATGCACTCCATTGGGTTGTATTCAGCGATGGGAACATGCTTGAGCGCGGCGGCATGGATGCAGACATCCACCCCATCCATCGCCTTGATGAGTCGCTCCCTATCGCGCACATCCCCAATAAAGAATCTCATTCGCTTGTCGGTGAAGTGCTGCGCCATCTCATACTGCTTGAGCTCATCGCGCGAAAAAACGATCACTTTTTTGGGCTCATAGCGCTTCAAAACCTCTGCCACAAAACGCTTTCCAAAGCTCCCTGTGCCCCCTGTAACAAGAATCGTCTTACCGTTTAACATTGCCTTTAGCTCCCTTCTCTATGCTCGTATCAATATACCCTAGATCCGATAAAGTATTCGCCATTTTGACCAAGATTCCTCCACTAGCGCTCCCTCCATGCCCCCCGTGCTCCACCATCACCGTAACGGCGTACTGAGGATTTTCATAGGGAAAATAACCCGTGATCCAGGCATGGGAGCGATGAAAGTAGTCCATATCCTCTTCCCTGATTCGCTTTTTGTCCGTCTGGGAGATCCCCACCACCTGAGCCGTTCCTGTTTTGCAAGCGATAGACACTTTGGATGCTCGTGTGTGCCAATAGGCCGTCCCCCCCTCTTCGCTGCACACCTGATACATCCCTAGACGGATAGGGGGAAGTTTGCTTTTTTGAAAAGAGGAGAGTGCCTCTTGGGGCTCATAGATCTTTGGAATATCACCTAAACTCTTGGCAAGATGCGGGGTGGGCAATTTCCCACTCGCTAGAAGCGCCGTGTGTCGTGCCACCTGAAGAGGAGTAACGGCAAAAGAGCCTTGGCCGATGGAGGAGACGATGGTGTCTCCGATATACCAAGGCTGCTTGAAGCGCTTCATCTTCCACTCAGGACTAGGGACAATGCCTGAGAACTCGTTGGGCAGATCGATCCCCGTGGGACGACCAAAGCCCATCTGTTCAATCACCTTGGCGATATTACTCATGCCTGCCCTTTGGCTCAGCTTGTAATAATAGACATCCACACTCCGTTTGATCGATTTGACCAAGTCAGAGCTTCCATGCCCTCCAACCCTCCAATCTCGAAACTTTCGCCCTCCAAATTCAATATATTCGGGCGTCTCAATCACGGTGTGTTCATTGATTCCAGCGTATTCAAGGAGCGCCATGCCAATCCCCATCTTAATGACCGAGCCTGGGGGATAGGTGCCGTTGATGAGCTTATTAAGAAGGGGGTTGTGAGGATCTTCGCGCAGAGCGTTCCACTTGGTGTAAGAGATTCCCCCTACAAAGTCGTTGATATCATATTCGGGGTAACTTCCTGCCGCCAAGACCTCGCCCGTGTGGATATTCATCACCACCGCTGCGCCATTTTTCTCAGCAAACTCTTCATCCATCGCCTTTTGAAGTCTTAAATCGAGCGTCAAAAGGATGTCATTATTTTCGGCGGGACGCTTCTCTTCAAGCAGTTCGATCTCTTGGTTGAAGGCGGTCACTTTGATCTTGCGATAGCCAAGCTCTCCTTGCAAAAAGTCATTATACTGGCGCTCCAATCCACTTTTGCCCACGATTCCTGTGAATTTGGATAGTGGAGTGCGCTCGATGTCTTTCGTATCCGCCCTTCCTGTGTAGCCAATAATGTGAGAGGCAGTAGTTTTATTGGGATAGAATCGCTTGGTGCTGGGAAGAATCTTGATATAGTCGCTCTGCAAAAGCCGAGGATAGAGGCGGTGCATCTCCTCATAGGAGATAAAGTCCACCACATTGATGAAGTCATGATTGTAGGGGGAATCTTGGCGCTTGTAGTGATTGATCGTCTCCTCTTTGTTGAGCGAAGGGAAAAACTCTGCCAAAAGCTCTACTTGATGCTCTAACTCGGCTAGCTTAGAGCGAAGACTCATGCGAGGCGGAAGCGCAAGCGAGAACCCCAGCTCATTCACCGCCAGAGGTTCGCCGTTTCGATCTAGAATCTGTCCGCGAATAGGCACGATAAACTCGGTTTTTATCATGTTTCGCTTGGCAAGCTCTTCATAGTAGGTGTTGGATTTGATACTAATGAAGTAGATTCGCACCACAAGAATCACCCAAACCGAAACAAAAAAAATCAGGAAAAATTTCAGACGACCACTCACAGGAGAATCACCAAAAAGAAGCTCTCCACAATGGCAAAGTAGAGAAGCAGCGTAGAGATAGAGGGGGTTCCGGCCCCAAGAAGCAATCCCATGGCATTAGAGAAGAGATAGAAGCCAAAATAGGCATAAAAGACAAAAAGTGGGATGAGACACTTCTCACATCCAAGCACCTGCTTTACTTTGGGCACAACCAAATAGTAGGAGATCAAGAAGAAGATGATGGAGCTAAGCCACAAAAATCCCTTGGTTGCCTCAAAAAAGAGCAAAAAGATCACGATGGGAAAGAGGTAGTGAATCTTTCCCTTCTCCATGAAATTACAAAAAAGGACAAACGCCACCCCAAGAAGTGGCGGAAGGTAGTAGAGCATATCCGTTAGCGCACCGTAAGAGACGATGAGCACCAACAGAAAGAGGGTCTTTAGAACCTCTTTATAAGCGCTATCTCTTCGCATATGGGAAAATATTTGCATTTAATGCAGTCCGCCCAGATCTTATGATCAGGGATAGCCTCTTTGCTCACCTCAACAAAACCAAGCTTCTCAAACAGAGTGCGCTGATAGGTGAGCACCAGCACCTCTTTAACCCCAAGCCCAAGCGCCTCTTTAAGCGAGACTTCGATGATACTCGTGGCAATTCCCCTTCCTCGATGACTCTCTTTGACGATCAAGCTTCGAATCTCCGCCAAAGAGGGAGAGTGAATATGGAGCGCGCAAAAGCCCACGATCTCACCCTCTTCCCATGCAACATTGTAAGAGCGAATCGCGTTGGCAATCTCATCAGCGGTGCGCTCCAAAATCACGCCTCGCTCCACCTCGGGACGAAGAAGATTCCTCATTGCCCCCACCTCTTTAAGAGTTGGCTTTTTGATCTCTATCACGCCTCTTCCCCTAAAACATCTTTAAGCACTCGCTCGCGCACAGAGGCGATTCCCTCCTTGCCGAGCATCGCCGTGAAACAGGCATCAGGATAGCGCTGTTGCAACTTCTTTTGGTCATTTCGATTGAGCTTGTCCATCTTGGTAAAAACTCGAATCACCTTTTGGTCTCCTCTTTTAATCGCTCCAATCATCGCCCACGCCTCCGCGTCAATCGCCAAATCAGGATGTCTAGCATCAATGAGCTGAACAAAGAGCTTAATGGAGCGTCTCTCTTGCAAAAAATGGATGAGCTTCTCCCCCCAATCTTTGCGCATCTCCTTGGAGACTTTAGCGTAGCCAAACCCAGGAAGATCGACCAGCCATAGAGGAATCCGCTCCTCTCCTCGCTTCCAAATGGTCTCAAAATAGTTAATCAGCTGAGTTTTACCCGGCGTAGAAGAGCTCTTGGCCAATCCCTTGGAATCAACAATGAGATTGATCAGCGTGCTTTTGCCTACATTGCTCCGCCCAATAAAAACCACCTCACTGTTTTTGGGAGGTGGGGTCTGAGAGAGAGCGCTGGCTGAGGTGAGGAAAGAGGACTCAACTACCGTTATCATCCGCACCCTTCTCATTCATATTAGTGGTCGGAGCGGGAGCGGGGCGTTTTTTGGATTCATCCTCTTCAAAGATAAAGATAAGCTTGGCGGGCTTTTGGCTATCCCCGACCACATTAGCAAACCCACTCACACGATTAATGATGATCTTCTCGCCCTTGACGGTATTGCTCTTTCCGATCTCTTCCATGAAAGCATTCCCCAAAAGATGATATTCATTCTTTGGCGCATCATAGAGTGCGTTATTGGAGTAGCCTTTGAGCTTTCGACCATCAGCCAACGTGATGGCGAACTTCACATTGCCTTGCGCCTCATATTTAAGAGGACGATTCTTGTCATCAAAAAAGACGGTGAGCTTATCGGTGATGAGCCGATCGTCTCCGCGAACCACCACTACATCACCCGTAATGAGGGTTGTCTTTTTCGCCTCATCCGCTACGAAATGTTTCGCGGTGATCTCCACTTGATCCTTGGCAAGCGCTAGGCCAACCAGCAACAACAGACTCATCCCCCATTTTTGAAGCATCTTCACCGTCCCATCTCTAGCTTTGCTTTAATCTCTTTGGCCTCTAGTATCCCGCTAGAGGCAGAGTAGTTGATATCATATCCTTGAGCCCTGTCTTGAGCACGTACAAGCCAAAAACGCCCCTCACCCCTAAAGAGCTTTTTGTCCAACTCATACTCGCCCTTTTCGCTCCAAAATCGACTCGCATCATCCTTGATATAGAGCGCGCTTTGAGGGAAGAAGAGCTTTTCTCCTCGCTTGATCGCTAGCGGAGATTCTAGCACCTCTATCCGTTGTTCTTGTTGAAGAAAACGAGAGAGATTGAGATCCTCGATGATCTCCTCCTCATCAAACTTGTATCCCTTTTGACCCAAGGCCAAGACCACCACTCCCTCGGGCGTGATCTCCTTGTAGGTGAAGTCGTATAGCTCCAAGTCGGAGAGATTCTGCTCTTTTTGGAGCGACTTTCCCCCACTCCAAAACTCTTTTGGCTCATAGAGGAGCACCAAAAGCAGACCAAGAAGCAGCGCACCGAGAAAAAATAGGTGGAGGCTATTCCCAGAGCGCAAGGAACTCCTCCATCAAACCCTCTCTCTCTAAGATAGACTCGATCATCTCACGCACCGCCCCCTTGCCTCCATTATGCTCAAGATGGACATCCACTCTTTGGATAATCGACTTCGCGCAATCCCTAGGAGCAAAAGAGAGTCCCACCTCAGAAAACATCTTTAGGTCATTAAGGTCATCCCCAATGCCCGCAATCTGTTCGCTTGTAAGTCCAAGTTCGGCTTTGAGCTCACGAAGCTTGGCGCCCTTATCTTTCACCCCTTGAAAGACCCATTCAATTTTCAACTCACGTGCACGCTTCTCCACGATAGAAGAGCTGCGACCCGTGAGAATCGCCACTTTCTTGCCAAGCTTGATCCAGCCATCAATCGCCAACCCATCACGAACACTGAAGCCCTTTAGCTCCACGCCCTGTGCATCAAAATAGACCGTCCCATCGCTCAGCGTCCCATCCACATCCAGCACGATTAGCTCAATCAAAGGAGTCCCTTGGTGCTAGGAGTGCCGATTCTTGGGTTTTGGGTGCAGGCTCGCCTCATCGCCACAGCCAGAGCTTTGAAAGCCGCCTCAATGAGGTGATGGCGGTTCTTTCCACGCTTTTGGACAATATGGAGGCTCAAACCTGCGTTAAAAGCCAATGCGCGGAAAAACTCCTCGGCCAGCTCCGCGTCAAACTCTCCCACCGCCCCTTCGATCGTCATATCAAAAACCAAAAAAGGACGATTGCTCACATCCAAATCACACTCCACGCAAGACTCATCCATCACCACCGAAGCATTTCCGAAACGCTCGATTCCTTGGGCGGGATAGAGCGATTCTCTTAGCAATAAGCCAAGGACGATTCCGCAATCCTCCACGCTGTGGTGAGCATCCACCTGCAAATCCCCTTCACACGAGATCTCCAAATCCCACAAAGCGTGTTTAGCCAAGCTCTCGAGCATATGGTCAAAAAACCCAATTCCCGTCTCTATCTTGGCCACTCCGCTCCCATAAAGCTCTAGGCTGGCCTTGATATTTGTCTCTTTGGTTGTTCTTGTTATCTCTCTCATTCTCTCACTCCGTGATTACAAATGCGCCACTCACGATCTTCTCTCTAGCGATGAAATCTCTCGCCTCCTCTTCTCCTTTGAATCCTGAGAGCATGACACGATAGATGGGTTTGCCCTCTAGCTCAAACTCCCTAATAACCGCTTTGTAACCTTTCACATCACTGTTTTGAGCCCTAAAGCGCTCGGCTCCCTCTTTGTTTCTAAAGGCTCCAATTTGCACCAAGAATCGGCTAAGCTCAACACTTTTTTCCACCTTGCCCACTTTAAACTCTTTGGAGTTCATCGCCTCTTTGGGGAGCTCTTTGGTCGCATCGCTTGAAATAATACCGCTAAAGCCAAGCACTTCCACCACAACAGGGGCGGTTCCTTTGGTGACCATATCAATCTCTTTAGCTGCCGTGTTGGAGAGGTCGATGATTCTTCCCTCCACAAAAGGCCCTCGGTCGTTGATTCTCACGATGGTGCTCTTGCCATTCTCGCGGTTGGTCACCTTCACGATGGTGTTCATTGGAAAAGTTTTGTGAGCTGCGGTTCGAGCGTACATGCTGTAAGTTTCGCCGTTGGAGGTCTTTTTGCCATGAAAATTGGGGCCATACCAGCTTGCAATCCCCATGGACTTCTCTCCCACATCCACATGACTAGGATAGTACCATTTGCCATCAATCTGATAGGGGCGCATGGTGGCTCGATGCATTTGCGGCGTGTCTTTGATCTCTGTTGAATCGCCTCTTAATGGTCCCTCTCCATAGGTGCGGCTAGGTCCATAGCTGGTTTTAAAAGAGCACCCCGTCCAAAAAAGGAGAGGGAGCAGAAAAAGAAGAATCTTAATGGGCAAGGACAAGCTTCACTCCTGCCTCTAAGAGATTGTGCTGGAGGTTGTTGAGCCTCTTTAAATTCTCGATGGAGACGTTGAAGCGCTTGGAGATCGATTCGACGGTGTCACCCTGCTTGGTCACATACTCTTTGAGATTGGAGGCACTTTTGAGCACGGGGATAATAAGGCGCTGATTGAGAGAGAGTGCGGCACTTTTGAGATCATTGGCGATCTTGATCTCTTGAAGGGTGGTGCCATATCGCTTGGCCAAAGAGGCGAGTGTGTCCCCTTTTTGGACGCTATGGACAATAAACATTTCTGAAGTGCCATGGCTTTCGGGGCGATAGTTCTGCTTGAAAGAGGCGAGTCGATCATAGGGGAGATAGACACTATACTCCTTTTTACCAGGCGGAGTGAAAGAATATTTAAAGTGGCGATTGAACTGCTTGAGCTCCTCAAGGCTCATACCCGCCCCCTCGGCGACCTTGTAGAGGTGAGTACCCGCTTTAACCTTCACCGTCGCGATAGTGGTGGTCGCGCCTCGATTGAGAAAGTGCTCATAGTCGGAGCTTTTCAACATATCCACACTATGAAACATCATCGAGATAGAGAGAATCTTGCGGATGTAGTTGCGGCTTTCGCGGGGGAGATATTTTTTATCAGGATCCAAAAGAACACTAAGCTCATCGCTTCCCGCCTGTGCTATCGCCTTTTGGAGACGACCCTCGCCACAATTGTAGGCAATCGCAGCTAGATACCACTTTCCAAACATCCCATGGAGATTCTTAAGGTAGGTGATCGCCGCCTCGGTGGAACGAATGGGGTCACGCCGTTCATCCACAAACTCATCGATTCGAAGACCAATGATTTGAGCGGTTTTGGGCATAAATTGCCAAAGACCTGAGGCTTTTTTAGGCGAAAAAGCGCGAACCGAAAATTCCGATTCCGCCATGGCGAGATAGAGAAATTCTTGAGGAATCTCTGCTTTGATAATCATCTCTTTGAGCAAGGGCACAAAGTCATACGCCTCATCATAGCGCCTCATGAGGTGATCTTTTTTGAGATCACTCACGAGTGCATTTTTCATATCAAGGAAGTTTTGGTCATAGAGAAAAGAGGGGTCAACGCCAAAAGTCTCCAAGACCAACTCATCGCGATTGTTGTAGGTCGAGTTTTTGAAAGACGCCAAAAGGGTGGAGGCCAGTAGCATCAGGTAAAACAGTGCTTTCAATGGTTTCCTTGTTGGTGGTTTCTAGATAATGGGTGCAGATTTTTCGTAATTTTTGATTATACTTTGGCAATCTTAAATTAACTCGCCAGCTCCTTGAATAGGCATTTAGCGTTCTCATCGGTCACTTTTTGAATCTCCTCCACACTCTTCCCTAAAACCTCCGCCATCTTTTGAGCAACCAAAGGGATGTAGCTTGGCTCATTGCGACTTCCTCGATGGGGATGAGGGGTGAGATAGGGGGCATCTGTCTCCAAAAGAAGTCGATCCAATGGAATCTTAGAGAGCACCTCCAAAAGTCTCCTAGCGTTTTTAAAGGTGAGTACCCCGCCAATTCCATAGTAGAAATCTTGAGGGGCGAGTCCTAGAAGAATCGCATCCGCGTTGTAACAATGCAAAACCCCCCTAAGCCCCTCCTTGTGCTGCCAAAGCATCTCAAAGCTATCGTTTGAGGCTTCTCTAATGTGAACGATGAGCGGCTTTTGATGGGCCTTAGCTAGAGCAATTTGGCGCAAAAAAACCTCTTTTTGGAGTGCCTTTTCTGCCTCTCTCTCTTCGCTCTCGCCCTCCAAGCGATAGTAGTCAAGCCCGCACTCTCCCACGGCGATACATCGGGGATGCTTTAGCGCCTCCACAAGACGCTTCTCATCATACTCTTTGGCATGATAGGGGTGAACCCCTGCAGCAAAATAGACCTCTTTGAAGCGCTCGCTCAAGGCTTGGGCGCGATTTAGGTCTTCAATATCTGCTCCAGGAATCACAAAGCGCTCCACCCCCAAAGAGAGGGCCCGCTCAATCACCTCGGCGATATCTTCTTTATAGCTTGCATCGTCCAAATGACAGTGGGTGTCAATCAAATCTCTACTCTCCTTTTCTTAAGCTTCCTAGCCTCTCGCTATAGTTCAGATTGAGCGCTTCTAGCTCCTCGATATAGCGCTCTAAATACTCTTTATAATCCTCCATCAGCTCTTGCATCACCAAATACTCCGCAGGACTTTTGGAGCTATATTGCAGTTTTAATATTTTGCTCTGCAGGGCGGAGAGCCTCTCATTGAGGCGACATGAGGCGCGGCCAATCTCTTGGGGTATCTGATCGCAAGCATTCATCTTCCCCCCTCCTTCACAAGGCGCGGCATTGAACAGTCTCTCGAATTTAGGCGTTACTATAGCGCACGCTTCTTTTGCCTCCCCTTTGAGAGAATGTGATAGAATCGCTCCAACTCCTCTAGAATCTTTCATAACAAGGAGACTTTTTGTTCACTGGACTCATCCGAGAGCTCGCCGAGGTGGGCTCTCTTCATGACTCTTCACTCAAAATTCGCGCCAACCATACGCCAAAGATCGGCGACAGCATCGCGATTAATGGCGCGTGCCTCACGGTCGTCTCGCTTTTTGATGGGGGTTTTGAGGTGGAACTGAGCGAAGAGACACGCCGCAAAGTCGCCACTCAAAACTACCATGGCAGGGTCCACATGGAGCCCGCCATGAGACTTCAAGATCGCCTTGAGGGGCATATCGTGCAGGGCCATATTGATGGAATTGGAACTCTCACGAAAATTCAAAAACACCCCATGGGTAGCGACTTTTTCATCGAGGCTCCTTCGGAGGTGTTGCGCTACATTATCCCCAAAGGAAGTGTGGCTATTGATGGCGTGAGCCTCACGGTCAATGAGGTTTTAAGTGATTCTTTCCGACTCACCCTCATCCCTCATACGCTCACCTCCACCCTTTTTGGAGACTACTCCATTGGACGCAAGGTGAACATCGAGACCGATATATTGGTTCGCTCCATAGCCCATCTCTTAGGGAGAAGAGATTCTCTTTCGTGGGCAGAGGTCGATTCGATATTGATGAGCTACTAGCCATGCCTCCCCTACCCAAAGCCGCCGCCCTTGCTTATGACTCACAAAAACAGCGCGCACCCAAGCTTCTAGCCAAAGGAAAGGGAATTATCGCTGAGAGAATTATTGAACGAGCCAGAGAGCTTGAGATTCCCCTTTTTCAAAATGAGCTTCTCGTCAACTCTCTTTTAGAGTCGCCGCTAGATCAAGAGATCCCCCCTGCTCTATACAAGGCAGTGGTGGAGGTCTTTGTTTGGCTCTGCAAAAGTGAGCAAAAAGCCCAGCTCTCCTAAAAAGTGGCTACAGGCGTGCGAGTCGTCTCCAAAAAAAGAGAGCCAAAGCTGTCCAAAGAATCATCGGAATCAAAAGGCTCACCTCAGGGTGGATAAACCCGCTCATGGAGAGCCTAGAGAGCGCAAAAAAGAGCCCCCAAAACAAAAGAACTCCAAGAATCGCGGCAAATACGATAATAGCAAGATTCCCATAGCGCATCGTGATGGGCATATAGTAGGCGACTAACACCATGCACAGAGGAGCAAAAAAGGGAAAGAGCACCAAAGAGTAGAGAATTCCACGAATCTTTTGGGAGTTCACCTGTTGCTCCAAAAGAAGCGACATCGATTCGATAGCATCGATGATAGAGACTGCTCCGTGACGCTCATAAATGCTATCAAGAATCCTTGGACGAAACCCCTCCAAAACCTCCATAAAGTCGACTTTCTCCACCTCTAGAGGCGAGCCTCCAAGTGTGAGCTCAGAGGGGATGGTCATCACCATCGCCTCATTGAGGCGCCAATGATTATCCACAAAGCGTGCCTCTTTGGCCTCGATCCATTGGGCGACCCGATCCCCTTCGAGGCGATAAACCTTCACCCCTTCTGCCTTTTGCAAAAGAGGGTAGATTTTATCAAAATAGATGTAGCTGTCATGGTATTTCACAAAGAGCTCTCGCTTGAAGTTGCCCACATAGCCTTGATCAAGGATGGTGTCCACCCTCTCTTTGGCGTAGGCAAAGGGGGTGGCATTGAGCACAATAAATCCGAATGTGAAAAGGAGGGCAATCCCCAAAAGAGGGGTGGTGATTTGGCGCTTGGAGTAGCCAATAGAGAGGAGGGCGGTGAGCTCATTGGTGCGCAATAGCACCACAAAAAGAAGAATCTGCGCCAACACCAATGCGATGGGCAAAATGAAATTGAGTGCATAAAGCGCATCATAGACGACAAAAAGAACAACTAAATTGGCTGAAGGGGGAAGCTCTTCGGCAAATTTCAACAGATCGATTCCGACAAAGAAGGTCTCAAGGGCTAAAAGAAGGATAAAAAAGTATTTAAGATAGAGCGCCCCCAAAAAGCGAAATGCTAAGCTCACACCTTCTCCTTGGGGGTTGAGGGCTTAAGAGAGTAGCGCGAAACCAATCGATCCCACTCCATCTTCCCTTCCAAGAAGCTCTCAATCGCCTCTTTGGCATGGGGGAAAAGTCGCTCTTCTAGCTCCTGCTCCTCCTCTTGGCTAAATCTTGCCAACACATAATCAGCAACCTCCCACCCCAAAGGAGGCTTGCCAATCCCTATCCTCAGTCGATAATAGTCATTGCCTAGAAGCTTATCAAGCGATTTAAGTCCATTATGCCCCCCATTCCCCCCTCCACGCTTCAAGCGAATCGCTCCAAAGGGAAGATCAAGATCATCATGAATAACAAGGATTTTTTCGGGCTTATAGAAAGTGGAGACGGGGAGGGCTGATTCTCCTGAGAGATTCATGTAGGTGGTGGGCTTGAGAAAGAGGTTCTCGCCCTCTTTGTGAAGCTCACCCTTAAAGGTGCTCTTGGTCGCATTCAAGGCCGACCGACGCTCTAAAAGTGCATCGATGACCCTAAATCCAATATTGTGGCGGGTGCTTTCGTATGTTTTGCCTGGATTCCCAAGCCCTACAACTAACACCATCGCGCTGACTTCAAAGCTTACTTCGCTTTGATGACGCCTACGATGGCCACGCTCTCTTTTTCAATCACCTTGACATTAGGAAGCTCAGGTAGATCTCGCACCAAAATCGCATCGCCCACATCCAAATCGCTCACGTCAAGCTCATAGCTTGCAGGAAGATTCTCAGGAGAGCACTTCACTTTCACGCGCTTTTTAGAGAGGATGAGAACGCCTTTGTTCTTAAGTCCTTTAGCGCTTCCTGCTGTCTTAACAGGCACAAGGAACTTGGTCTCAACACCAGGCTGAACCAACATCAAATCAACGTGCAAAAGGTCACTCGTGATGGGGTCTTTTTGATACTCCTGAACCACCACATTAATCTCTTTGCCACCGACTTTCACGGGGAAAATGATATTTGTTTTGCTCTTTACGGCTCGAATAAAATCATTTTTTTTGAAGGCACAATGGGTGTTCTCTTGACCTTTGCCGTAAATGTTGGCAATTAGATAACCATCGTTTCTCAAAGCCTTCACTGCAGACTTGGAAATACTCTCTCTAATTATTCCCTCTAACATGGAAATTCCTTTATTTTTGGTTGTTGATTTCCTTTTTTCATGCAAAAAAAGTCGGTCATTATAGCGAAAAAGCCTAAATATCGCCTAAAATTCAGCTATTTCAAAGAAGCCAAAAGCGAGGTGAACGATTCTTTAAAGAGCGTCAACCCCTCGGAGAGAAGCTCATCACAAAGCGCCTCCATCTCCACGCCCGCCCTTTGGACCTCTGCCCAAAAGCGCTCCTCTTCTTCTAGAGAGGGGATCGGCTGGGGCGTGGGATTGCCCTCCTTGACAAAGGCTTTGATGGTCTCTAACGGAGCGGTGTTGACACTGTGAGCATGAAGAAGTCGATCCACATAGTGACTAGGAGGGAGCACTCCCCCTTTCACGCCCGTGCTAGCAAACAAGGCGCGAACTCCCTTGAGTTGAGCCTTTTGGATGTGGCGATAGATTCTCTGCGCGTTTTTGATTCCCAGCTCCCCCTCACTCATGCCTGCGGCTTTGAGTTTCGCATCCGCCTTACGATCCAATCGAGAGACAAAGATGCTAATCACGGCATAGGGCGCCTTATCGCTCTTGGCGTAGCCTCGGGTAAACGCATCAAGACACGCTTTGGCTTGCTCCAAAGAGAAGATGAGTGTCGCATTGACAGAGATTCCTTTGGCCATCAATGCCTCCATCACCTCATAGCCCGCTTGAGTCGCAGGAATCTTGATCATCACATTAGAATGCCCTATCGCCTGATAGAGTCGCTCCCCCTCTTCAATAGAGCCCTTGGCATCATCACACAAAAGAGGATCCACTTCAATACTCACCCAACCATCTTCGGGGTTTTGAGCATGCAGGGGAGCCAAAAGCTCGGCCGCTCTAGCGATGTCTTGAATGGCAAGTGCCTCATAGATCTTTTTGGAGGGCTGCCCTTTGAGTGCCCCAATAGAATCTTTATAGGCACTTGAGGTGGTGAAGGAGTTTTGAAAAATCGCTGGATTGCTTGTGGCCCCTTTGATGATTCCCTGCTCAATGAGCTCCAAAAATCCCTTCTCCAAAAAGTCTCGCTCGATGAAGTCACACCAGAGCGAAAAGCCGATCTCTTCTAGTTTCATTCTCTCTCCTTGAGGTTTTTAAAGATGGGCAAGAATTTCGCGCAAATCTTTCTTTTCGATAATAATATTGGCCTTTTCCCTAAGAATGGGCTTGGCGCAAAAAGCGACTCTCTGTTTAGCAAAAGGAAACATGGAGGCATCATTAGCTCCATCCCCCACGGCCATCGTGAGCTCGGGAGAGATTCCTAAAAGACGCTGGAGCGTCTGCATCATCTCGCCCTTGGATGACCCAAACATCATCTCGCCCCCCACTTCTCCCGTGAGTTTTCCCTCTTTGTGGTGCAAAATATTGCTGAAATCAGCATCTAGCCCCAAGGTTTCGCGCGCCTTAGAGGTGGCGTTTTTAAAACCTCCGCTAAAGACAACCACCTTATAATCACGCCGCTTTAGCTCTTGAATAAGCTCTTTGGCTCCCTCCATCAAGGTTAGATTGGCGCAAATCTCCTCAACCAAAGAGAGCTCCATCCCCCTAAGAAGTGCCACGCGACGCTTAAGGCTCTCATAAAAATCCAAGCCCCCCTCCATGGCCCCCTTGGTGATTCTATCCACCTCTTCCCCTACGCCATAATGGTGCGCCAAAATATCAATCGTCTCACCATCCATTAGCGTCGAATCAAAATCAAAAACCGCCAATTTCATCAACATACTTTCCTTGTTTTTTAGAGGATTTATTTAGGGATATTGTAGCTATAGGGGGCTGAAGAAAAGGAGAAGAGAGAGGGGAGAGGAGCTAGAATGTCCTCTTTAAAAGCCCCTCGGTTTTGAGAATCGTAATGAGGCGATCCTCTTTTTTGCCGATTCCATAGATGATGTTATCATCCTCGCTAATGGTCTCAGGCGTGGGGTCGATACTCGATTCTTTGATGCGCACCGCCTCGGTGAGTCGATCAATCACAAATCCCGCCACCTCATCATTGTGTTTAATGACAATATAGCGAGTGTCCTCACTCTGCTTCTCTGCGGGCAGGCTGAATTTCAGGCGAAGATTGATAAGAGGAATCACATTGCCTCTAAGGTTGAATACTCCTAGCACATAGTTTGGTGTGCCTGGAACTCTCGTGTACTCCAAAGGCTTAATGATCTCCTGAATGCTCAAAATGGGAACCGCAAACTCCTCTGCACCTACGATAAATCCCACAAGCTGGACGACACTCTCTGCTTCAACGGAGGGCTCTTTGCTCTGCTGCTGCTGTTTAAAAACCTCTTGCATCCTACTCATAGCTTTCGACCTCCACGTTTAGGTTGATGTTACGCTTGACGACGTTCATTAGATATTCGGGCGAATAGGGCTTGGTGATGTATTCCGTCATGCCCGATTCCACGCCTCGCATTCGGTCGGTCTTGCTGGTTCGACTGGTAACCGCAATGAGGGGCATATTTTTGAATTTATTGTACTTGCGAATCTCTGCGGCTAGCGTGTAGCCATCCATCTTGGGCATTTCAATGTCAATGAGAACCGCATCAATCTGCTTGTCGCCCGCTTTGATCATATCAAGCGCCTCGACTCCATTGGCCGCCTCTATCACGGTGACACCAAGAGGTCGAAGGGATTTTTTCATGATGGCGCGATCGGTGGTGCTATCATCCACCGCCAAGATCACATAGTCACTGGGAGCACTCTTTTCTCTGCGAGTCTCTGTCTCTTGGATAAGCTTGTTGATGCTCACCTTCACGCGCTTAGCCATCTGCATCATCGCCGCTACATCCACAATAAGGGTCACTTTTCCATCGCCTCGAATGGTTGCCCCTGCAATTCCCTCTGTGCCCTTGAGGTAGTAACCCAGGGATTTGATGACAATCTCCTCTTGTCCAATAAGAAAGTCAACAATCACCCCGATCTTATTCTCCGCCAAGCCGATCACCACCACATAGGCTTCTTCGGCATTTTCAAAGACGCAATCAACCCCAAAGATATCCGCCAATCTCACCAAAGAGAGCACTTCATCCCTCAAACGAAGGACGCTTTTGCCCTCCACGGTGTAGATCTCATCTTGCCCTACGCGGACGGTCTCAAGAACTGAGGCGAGAGGAATGGCGTAATACTCCTCTTGAACCCCCACTAGAAGGGCTTGAATGATGGCAAGCGTGAGAGGAATCTTGAGCTTTAGCGTGGTTCCCTTGCCTAGCTCACTGTCGATATCGATGATTCCATTGAGCTTTTCGATGTTGGTCTTGACCACATCCATTCCCACGCCACGCCCTGAGACGTTAGTGACCGTTTTAGCTGTTGAAAAGCCTGCCTTGAAAATGATCGCGAAGGCCTCTTTATCGGTCATCATGTCCGCTTCTCTCTCGCTAATCATGCCACGCTCTACCGCTTTGGATTTCAGCGCCTCGGCGTTGAGACCTTTTCCATCGTCTTTGATCTCAATAACGATGTGATTTCCCTCATTATAGGCCTTGAGATAGATTGTCCCCACTTCACTCTTGCCCAATGCAGCTCGATCAGCCGGAAGCTCAATCCCGTGGTCACAAGAGTTTCGAATGATATGCACCAAGGGATCGCCAATCTCCTCAACGATTGATTTATCGAGTTCAGTCTCTTCACCGCTGATCTCAAGCTCGATATTCTTCCCAAGCTCTCTAGAAAGGTCACGAACCATGCGAGGGAATTTATTGAAGACTTTGCCAATAGGCAACATCCTAGTCTTCATGACCGCAATCTGCAAATCGGTCGTAACAATAGAGATAGAGGAGACGACTTGATTAAGCTCTTCAAGGAATTTTTCACCCTCATAGCGCTCCTCAACATCATCATAAATCTTGATGAGGCGGTTTTTGCCAAGAACAAGCTCTCCGATGAGATTCATTAGGTGATCCAATCGCTTCACATCCACCCTGATCGTCTGCTCGACAGCCGTCGCAGGGGTTTTGGCTCCCCCTCCTAATCCATTCTCCTCAGGCTCTTTTTCGCGCTTCATCTTCTTCTCCTCGGGGGCGGCTTTAGGGGTTTCGATCTTTGGAGCTTCAGCTTTGGGAGTGGGATTTGGAATGGGCTTTTCTTCGGGTTCGCCCATCTCAAGGGGAGCCTGAATATCGTCCTCTTCTCCATTCATTCGTTTTTGTTCTCGTCGCTTGCGATCCTCATTTTGGCGCTTTTGCAAGAGCCTTTCGATCTCATTTTCAATCTCTTCGGGGCTCATATTGGCGTAGTCGAGATCTGCTTCCATCTCCTCTGCACTACTCTCTATTCCCGTATCCGAAACCGAATCGACACTCACCTCTTGGCCCTTAGAGACCGCATCCAGCCTTTGGACGATTTTCTCGATGGAAATTCCACTCTTGGCGTCGCTTCCTGTGTCACGAATGGCCGAGAGGAGTGCTTTCATCAAGTCGATAGATTCCAAAACCACGTCCATAATGTCAGGGGTGAGTTTAAGCTCACCGTGTCGCGCTTTATTCAGGACATCTTCCATGTGATGTGTCAGATGGGTGAGTACATCAAAATTCAAAAAGGAGCTAGATCCCTTGATGGTGTGCGCCACACGGAAGATTCGATTCAAAAGATCTAAATCCTCAGGATTGCTCTCTAGCTCGACCAAATCTTGGTCTAGCTGTTCAATCATCTCGAACGCCTCAATGAGGAAGTCTTCCATTATTTCTTGCATCTCATCCATGTGACACCTCTTCTTGGATTGGGTTTACGCTTCGCTGCGTTTTTTTAAGACGCGCTCAATCTCTTCATAAAAGACGTTGGCATCAAACTTGACCAAATACGCCTCACCGCCCGCTTCTTTGCCTCTAAGGGTGCTGAATTTATCGCTGATAGAGGAGCTAAAGATGATAGGAATTTTAGCAAATCGCTTATCTTCTTTGACCTTGGAGGCAAAATGGAAACCATCCATCTGCGGCATCTCTACATCTGAGACAATGATTTTAAGCTCCTCTTGGAGTTTATCACCATAATTCTCATAAAGAGACTCGAGCTTTTGAAGCCCTGCCTCTCCATCGATCGCCTCAACCACTTTAAAGCCCATGCGCTCAAGCGTCTCACGGACGATTTTGCGAGCGATAGAGCTATCATCAAGCACGAGGGCTATCCCTCCAAAACGCTTCTGCTTCTTATCGCTACTCACCTCGGGTTGATAGAATCCAAGCTCCTGCACGATACTCTCAAGGTCAAGCACAAGCAAGACTTGATCGTTCTCAATGCGCGTGATTCCTGTGATTTTATTTCGATCCATGTTGCCATAATTGGAGCTAAAGTGGGCAGGCTCAATATCTTTCCAGCTAATCCTTCGGATACGCTTGGCCTCATGCACCACAAACCCGATGAGGATATTGTTGAACTCCGCGATAATGACGCGAGGTTTGATTTTTTTATTCTTGGGGACTTCAATTCCCATCCATTTGGAGAGATTGATGATAGGGATAACCACCCCCCGGAGATCAAAAATCCCCTCCACATAATCAGGAACCCCTGGAAGCTCGGTCAGCTTAGGGAGGCGGATGATCTCATTAACCTTGGCGACATTGATTCCATAAACTCCTTCATGGACAATGCCCTCTTCGAGTTTGAAAATTCGAAAATCCACCAACTCCATCTCATTCGTGCCGACTTTTAGAGCGTTTTCGTTATTGGCTATGGACACTCAGGACTCCTTGAGAGTGGACTCTTTGATGGAAACTACATTAACGTTCAATTCTACTACAAAATAACTTTCATTGCAAGCGAGCGAAGGGAGCGCTACATAGCTCGTCTCCTGCTCTTTAACCCATCCGCAAGAGTGAAAATGCCCCTCAAAAATCCACTTGGCGTTTTTGCCTTGGTAAAGAGGGAGGCGCTGACGCGAGAGTGCCTTACAAGGGGGACCTACACGCAAGGTTTTGGCTGAAACTCGCGCCTTAACCCACTCAAAAATCTTCCCACCCCTTTTTTGATCCATCTGATTTAATATTTTAAGAATCCATGGATTTCTTATAAGTTTTGTATAAATTTCATACCCCCACCCTATCTTCCAATCCCCATGAGCCAAGAGGGCCCTCTCGCCGCCTAGCCTAAAAAGCGCGGGTTGAGATTCTCTCCCAATCACGGTGATTCCCTCCAAGAAAGGAGAAAGGTTGAAGTCATGATTCCCCTCCAGCCAATAAAGGGGTCGCCTTTGCGCCAAGGAAGAGATTCGTCTCAACAGCTCTGCATGGGGAGCAAAGCTCGCCTCTACCCCTCCAAAGAGGAGGTCAAAAACATCCCCCATCAAAAAGATAGGAGCCTCAGAAGATTGAGCCTCTAAGAATCCCCAGAGTCGCTCTAAATAACCAAAGTGGTCGCTCTCATGAGAATCGGCAATAAAGATCGATCCCGTGGTAATCTCCCCCCAAACCTTCTCACTCATGGAGCATAGGCAAAGCGGGGCAATCCAGCACCCTCGGGCAATCCCAGCATCAAATTGGCATTGGCAATCGCTTGAGAGCTCGCCCCACGCAAAAGATTGTCAATCGCGCTATTGACCCACAAATCCCGCCCTTGACTCATTGCATAGATGTCGCAAAAGTGCGTTCCTGCGACCGCTTTAATCTCCACAGGGGAAGAGCGCAACCTGATAAAAGGCTCATTGGCGTAGCGCTCCCTTAGAATCGCCATCGCATCCACAGGCTCCTTCAATCGCGCAAAGGTGGAGACCAGCATTCCTCTAGTAAGCGGCGTGAGATGGGGGATGAAATTCACTTTTTTGGCTTTTTTACCCCAAAGCTCAATCTTCTCCGCAATCTCTGGTTCGTGACGATGCGAGAGAGGCGAGTAGGCAAAAAGATTCTCGTTAATGGTGGGGTAGTGGGTGTTGTGGGTCAGTTTTTTGCCTGCACCACTCACGCCACTTTTGGCATCCACAAAGAGTGAAGAATCTTCGTCTAGATAGGGGATAAAGGGGAGGATTCCAAGGAGTGTAGCGGTGGGATAACACCCAGGATTGGCGATTAGCCTCGCTTGGACGATCTCCTCTCTTGCCCACTCAATGAGTCCATAGACGGCATGGGAGAGATTCTCTTTGTCAAGATGGGGGCAGTAGTGTGCCTCATAGCGCTCTAAAGAGAGGCGGTAATCCGCGGAAAGGTCAACGACTTTTTTCCCCAAAGAGAGCACCTCTTTGGCAAACTCCATGGCACTTTGATGAGGGAGCGCCAAAAAGAGCAGCTCACATCGCTTCGCCGCCTCTTTGGGATCAGCCTTCTCCACGCTCAAATCTGAAACCCCTTGAAGCGAGGAGTGAAGAGCGCCCACCCTCACACCCCCTTCGGTATTAGCGGCGTAGACTAGCTCCAAATAGGGATGCTCTAAAAGCATTTTCAGAAGCTCCAACCCTGTGTAGCCGCTCACTCCGACGATTCCAACGGGAATCTTTTTCATCTCTCTCCCCCTCCCACAAACTGTAGCAATTCGATTCGATCTCCTGCTTTGGGGATAAATGCTCCCCATTCCGCCTGCTTGATGATCTGCGTGTTCACCGCTGCGGCCATCACCTTCTCCATGATTCCCAGCGATTCAATCATCTCCAAAAGTGTCAATGCGTCAAGAAATTCTCGCTCCTCGCCATTGATCCACACTTTCTTCATTCCATTGACTCCATCACACACAAGCAAAATCCTTTAGGCTCTTTAGCGACATTAAATGCCACGCTAAAAATTTTATTCCCCTCTTGGTGTCTTCCGCCCTTCTCTAGCGCCAAACGCGCCATCTCTTTGAGTTTTTCGTTCTCAACTCCATGTTCCCCTCCTGAGGCAATCGCTCTAGGGTTGACCTTGAGGCACTCCAGCTCTAAATCAAACCAAAAAATCGAAGCCACCTCATTGAGCGCACGAGAATAGACCTCAAACTCTCGTTCCAAACGCTTTTGCATTTCGATTCGTTTGAGATGCATGAGAATCTGAGTCACATCCAAGGGCTTGGTGAGGTATTTATCCACATCCAAATCAATCGCGCGCTTAAAAAGCTCCGCATCTTCAAAAGCCGTCGCCACGATGATCTCCACCGAAGGCTCCATCTCTAAAATCTGTTTGGCCATCTCTAGACCATTAAGCAGAGGCATCTTAATATCAGTGATCACCACATCAGGGCGATGCTCTTTAAAGACCTCCAGCCCCTCTTGCCCATTGGCGGCAAAGTGAATGTTTTTGACTTTGCGCTTGAGCGCGTTAAAGATTCCGCTTCGAGAGAGCTCATCATCCTCCACATAAAGGACGCTCAAATCCACTGCTTCTTCCATGTAGGTCATGCTAAGCTCCTTGGCTACTTTGAAGAGGAGAAGTAGCGCGCAAAAAATCCCGCGATGTTCTCCTGCTTGGCACGGCTTAACGCCAACTCTCCGCTTTTCACATTCTTGGTGATCGTGCTCCCCGCGCCAATGATCGAATCATCTTCGATAGAGACGGGCGCAACGAGCTGCGAATCGCTCCCCACGAAGACATTTTTACCAATTTTGGTCAGATGCTTTTTCTTGCCATCGTAGTTGCAGGTGATCACTCCTGCGCCAATATTGCTCCCCTCGTCCACCTCGCAATCGCCAAGATAGCTTAAATGCCCCGCTTTCACGCCCGTGAGCTTGGACTTTTTGACCTCAACAAAATTCCCAATGTGAGTCTCTGTCACTTCGCACTGTGGTCTGAGGTGCGCCATAGGCCCCACATCGCTTCGAATCACACGGCTCTCTTCAATCACGCTGTGGGCTTTAATGTGAGATTCTTCAATGTAAGAATCGCCCGTGATGGAGACTCCATTCTCAATAAAGCATTCGCCGACAAACTTCACCCCTTCATCAATATAGATGGTCTCAGGGAGGCGCATTCTCACGCCCTCCCTCATCCATCGGCGGCGAATTCGTCCCGTCATGATCGCCTCTGCTTCGGCAAGATCGGCCTTAGAATTCACCCCTTTGAAATTCTCCTCTTTAACAAAGAGCGGAGCGACGATGAGTCGATCTTTTCTAGCCATCTCAACCACATCAGTGAGGTAGAACTCTTTTTGGGCGTTGTCATTCTTGAGTCTCGGAAGATAGCAAGCCAAAAGAGCGCGATCAAAAAGATAGACCCCCGCATTCACCGTGCCAAGAGATTTCTCCTCTCCTGTGGCATCCTTCTCTTCAACGATTCTCTCCACGCTACCCCCGTGAATCACCACGCGCCCATAGCCCGATCCATCCTCTAGATCAAGCACGCTCATCACAAAATCTGACCCCGCCCTCAAGAACTGCTTCAGCTCCTCGGCCTCGACTAGCGGCATATCGCCATTAAGCACGAGAATCTTTTGATATTTAGGCTCTATCCCCATGAGCGCCCCACCCGTTCCAGGATAGTTGACGTGATCTTGAATCACATAGCGAATGTCAGAGAAGTATTTTTCTATACTTTTTTTTACCATTTCACTTTCATGAAACAAAACAACACTCACATCATCGCTCAGCTTCTTCGCCTCTTTGATAACATAATAGAGCATCTCTCTCCCACAGAGAGTGTGAAGGACTTTAGGGGTTTTGGACTTCATTCGGGTGCCAGCGCCAGCCGCGAGAATCACAATGGATAAATTCATCTGTTTAGAGCCTTAGAGTATCGAGAATTTATGAGATTTTAACACAACTGGGTTTAGAATAGATTATTTTACGCTTAGCTTGTGGGGGTTTGATGGATTTAGGCAGTGTCATCGGAATGGTGCTAATCTTCGCACTACTAGGCTCGGCGATGATGATGGGGGTAGGGATTGGCCCTTACATCGACATCCCTTCGGTTCTTATCACGATTGGGGGCTCAGTTGCTGCTCTACTCATCTCTTTCAAGCTAGAGCAGATGAAAAACCTCTTCAAATACCTCGGTGTCGCCTTCAAGCCTCCCAAATATGATGTTCCAGCCTTAGTCAAAAAGCTCGTGGATTACGCCACTCAGGCTCGGCGTGATGGAATCTTGTCTCTGGAACAGACTGCCAATCAAGAAGAAAACGATTTCCTCCGCAAAGGTCTAAGCATGGCCGTCGATGGAGCCGAACCCGACACGATTCGAGAGCTCTTGGAGATTGATATGGAGCAGACGCTCGGACGACACAAGGCCAATGCAGGGATTTTTGACACTTGGGCGGCCCTTGGGGGAGCCTTTGGTATGATTGGAACCCTCATTGGTCTAGTGGCGATGCTCATGAACATGTCTGACCCTAGCACCATCGGACCCGCGATGGCGGTCGCTTTGATCACCACCTTCTATGGAGCGCTTTTGGGGAACGTCGTAGGTGCGCCTATTGCGAGCATTTTGCTCATCCGCGCTGGCGATGAGGCTCTCGTCAAGCAGCTCATCATTGAGGGAATTATGTCCATCCAAGCAGGGGATAACCCAAGAACCCTTGAAGCCAAGCTTCTCGCCTTCTTGCCTCCCACACAGAGAATCAGCCAATTTGAGTAGGAATCCTCTTGGCTGAGGCAAAACGCAAATGTAAGCCTTGTGACTGCGTCAAAGGACTTCCCCTGTGGCTGGGCACTTTTGGCGACCTCATGAGTCTTTTGCTCACCTTTTTTATCCTCCTCCTCTCCATGGCCACTTTTGACGCCAAGAAACTGACCGAAGCCGAAGGAAGCATCCAAGGAGCACTCAGCATTCTGCCCGGAGGGCTCAAGACCGAACCCGGGAAGAATCGTATCCAGCAGCTCGCCGAGATCACCTTCACCCCAGAGAGCGCCGAAGAGATCAATCGCGTGGAGAGTCTCTTCATGGAGTTTCAAGAGATGGCCAAGGTGGCCGAAGGACCCTCTAGTGCGGTAGGAAGCGGAAGCGAGGGCTTCATCGTGCGACTCCCTGCGGCACTCCTTTTTAAAGAGGGGGGAATCGAGGTGGAGAATAGTGATGGTTTCCTCTTTGTCAAACGCATGGCCGAGATTGTCAATCGCCTTCCCAAGGATGTCCATGTTGAAGTCCGAGGCCACACCGACACTCTCCCCCTCCCCGCCCAAGCCCCTCAAGATAAGCTAGAGCTGACCGCCAAACGCGCACTCTCGGTCTCCAAACTTCTTGTCAAAGAGGGGATCGACCCCAAGAGAATCACCACCGTAGGACGGGGCGACCAAGACCCCCTCACGCACGCTAGAACCCCCGAAGCCCAAGAGAGCAATCGTCGCGTGGATATCTATCTCTACCCCAAAGAGACTCAGACACTCGCCCCTGGCAACATTCTCGATAAAACCATCAAACAGGAAAAATAATTTTGTCTTTGAAACTCTCTCTCTGGCTCTTATGGGTAGGATTCTCTTCACTCGCCCTTGGGGCTGAACCAACCCTACCCACGGTCAATCTCTCCATCGGTGCCCCCACGGATCCGGGCGATTTGGTGAGCACGCTCAATATCGTTGTTGTCCTCACGCTACTCGTCCTTGCCCCCTCTTTGGTGCTGGTGATGACCAGTTTCACGCGTCTTATCATCGTTTTCTCCTTTTTACGAACAGCCATGGGAACCCAGCAATCGCCGCCCACGCAACTCCTCGTCTCGCTTGCCATGGTGCTCACCTTTTTCATCATGGAACCTATCGCGAAGCAGAGCTACGAGATAGGCATCAAGCCCTACCTAGCCAAAGAGATTCCCTATGATGTGGCTTTTGTGAAGAGTGTTGGGCCCTTTAAAGAGTTCATGATTCGCAACACCAGAGAGAAAGATCTCGCCCTCTTCTATCGCATCAGGGGCATGGAAAACCCCCAAACCATCGAGGATATTCCCCTCACCATGGTGATTCCTGCCTTCATGATCAGCGAGATGAAGACCGCTTTTCAGATTGGATTCCTCATCTATCTCCCCTTCTTGGTGATTGACATGGTGATTAGCTCCATCCTCATGGCCATGGGGATGATGATGCTCCCCCCCGTCATGATCTCACTTCCCTTTAAGATTCTTGTCTTTGTGCTTGTGGATGGTTTCAACCTTCTTGTGGGAAGCCTCGTGGAGAGCTTCAAATGATCTGTCCTCATCAAGGAACTTGCGGAGGATGCGCCCTAGCTCTCCCCTATGAAGAGCAGTGGAAACTCAAAGAGAGCGAGTTTAGAGAGCTTCTCCCCCTCTCCAAGGATACCCCCACCGATCTCTATCCCTCCGCCCCCCACTCTTTTAGGGCGAGGGCTGAGTTTCGCCTCTATCGCAACGAATCGGGCAGACTCTCCTACGCAATGAGCCAAAAGGGAAGCAAACAGCCCCTCCCCATCCAATCCTGTCCGATTCTTCTCCCCTCCATCCAAGCCCTCATGCCCTCGCTCCTAGAGGCGCTAGAATCCGATGAGATTCTCACGCAAAAACTCTTTGGAGTGGAATTCCTCTCCGGCCTAAGCCAAGAGGTGCTCGTGAGCCTTCTCTATCATAAACGGCTCGATCATGCCTGGGAGGAGCGCGCCCTAGGGTTGCTCTCATCTCTTCCTACACTCTCTTCACTGATTGGGCGATCCAAAGGTCAAAAAATCGTCCTAGGAGAGTCTTTCATCACCGAGACCCTCACGATTGACTCCAAACCCTGGCGATTCCTCCACTATGAAGGCTCCTTCACCCAACCCAATCCCAAGGTGAACGAGAAGATGATCGAATGGATTATCTCAGCCCCTCCCCAAGGGGACCTCTTGGAGCTCTATTGCGGGGCAGGGAATTTCACCCTTCCCCTCTCCTCGCGCTACGCCAAGATTCTCGCCACCGAGGTCTCTAAAACCTCCATCCACGCCGCTAAACAAAACTGCGAGCTCAATAGTGTGCGCCACATCTCTTTTGTTCGCCTCAACGCCCAAGAGACCCAGAGCGCCCTAGAGGGAGAGCGGGAGTTTTATCGCCTACGCGAGCTTGACCTCCCCTCCTATGACTTTCAAGCGGTCTTTGTTGATCCCCCTAGAGCAGGGCTTGGTGCCGAAGTCGCTTCATTTTTGAGACGCTTTGATCAGATTCTCTATATATCTTGTAATCCAAAGACGCTCCAAAGCGACCTAGAAGTGCTACAATTAAGCCATGACGTAGAGAGATTCGCTCTCTTTGACCAGTTCCCCTACACGCCCCATCTCGAATCAGGAGTGATTTTGCGCCAAAGGAGGTGATTGATGTGCTCCTTTCCCTATTTTTCTAGACTCTTCCTCTTTTTAGGAGTCTTTGGACTCCTTCTTCCCCCCATCTACGCTGAGCACACTCCTGATGTCTTGATTCTCAACTCCTATCATCGAGGTTTAAAATGGAGCGATTCCACCATTGAGGGAGCGCAAAAAAAGTTAGGCGAGCTCTCTCCTGCGCCTCGAATTAGGGTGGAGTATATGGACTGGAAACACCACCCCACCAAAGAGAATTTTCGCCTTCTCAAAGAGTACTACGCTTACAAATACATCAACCACCCTTTTGATGTGATCATCGCCAATGACGACGCCGCTTTTGAATTTGCTCTCCTCTACAAAAAAGAGCTTTTTGGAGATCCACCTCTAGTTTTCACGGGGGTGAGTGAGGATAATCTCACCCTCTACTCTCCGCTGCCCCCTGATGTCACGGGTGTCATTGAAAAGGCCGATACCTCTGGCACCATCGCTCTTGCTTCCCAGCTTTTCCCTGATCTCAAAAATCTTTATGTTGTCTATGATTCCACTGAGAGCGGTCTCTCTATGGGCAAAGAGGCAATCAAAGAGCTCTCACAGAGCCACCCATGGATTCGCCTCATCTCCTCCGAGGGCAAGCCTCTCCCTGCGATACTTGAAGAGATCAATGCCCTACCGCCTCAAAATAGCGCGGTCTTACTGACGGTCTTTTATGGAACAAGCGGAGATGAGATCGGTTTTGAGTCCTTTGCAAAATCTTTGGCACAAAAGATCAATAAACCCCTCTTTGTTCTCTATGATTTCAATCTAGGCACAGGAGCCTTAGGGGGCAAGATTTATAGCGGGAAACGCGTGGGTGAAAGGGCTGCGAAGCTAACTGAAGCGATTCTTCAAGGCACACCCCCTTCAAAACTTCCCCTTCAAAACGAGGGGGCGCTAGAGAGCGTGGTGGACTACAATGCGGCCAAACGCTTTGGAGTTGAGGATGTTGGCCTCCCCAAAGAGACGCGATGGACGGGAAAACCCCCTAGTCTTTTGGAGACTCACGCCAAACTTGTCTATGCCACGCTTGCTATTTTAGTTTGGCTGGCCATTTTAGCGCTCTTCTTGGCGTATCATCTACGCAAAACCCATCTCTTCAACCAAGAGCTAGAGCGCAAAAATGAGGAGCTAGAACAGCTCAACGATGAAATCACCGCTTCTGAAGAGGAGCTAGAGGCACAATATGAGGAGTTAAGTGCCACCTATGAAGACCTTCTTAAGGCCCAAAAACGCCTTGACTTCATGGCCTACCATGACACGCTCACAGGTCTAAACAACCGTGCTGCTCTCTCGCTTGAGCTCCACCGCTTTGAGACTCATCGCACTCCCTACGCCCTCATCCTCATGGATGCCGATAACTTCAAGCAGGTCAATGACACGCTGGGACACCAATTTGGGGATCAAGTGATCATTGCCGCCACTCAGCGCCTCGCCTCTATTGGATTTGAAGGGGTCAAGCTCTTTAGGGTGAGCGGGGATGAGTTCATCGCTCTTTTACCTCACGCACAAAACGAGGAGGTGAAGCGTTTCGCCAAAGAGGTGATTCAAGCCTTTTCCAAGCCACTCATTGTAGAGGGTCATTTAGTCTATTTCGCCTTTAGCCTAGGGTCAGCCCTCTGCCCTCAAGATGGAGTGAGAAAAGATGAGATTCTCACCAAAGCCGATGTGGCAATGTATCACTCTAAAACCCATCAAAAAGGAACCCTGACCCTCTTTGAAGACCATCTTCTAGAGCGAATCCGCCAAAAACAGCGCCTAGAGAAACACCTCAAAGGGGCGCTAGAGCGTGGAGAGTTTACGCTTCACTATCAACCCCAGCTCCACCTCCCTAGCGGTACGTTTTGGGGCTTTGAAGCGCTTTTGCGATGGAATAATCCTGAGCTTGGCCCCATTCCCCCTGACTGCTTTATTCCAATTCTAGAGGAGAATCACCAGATCATCCAAGTGGGCACTTGGGTCTTGGATGAGGCATGCGCCTTTGCTGCGTCCCTCCCTCTGGGCACAGAGGAGCGCCCCCCTTGTGTCTGCGTGAACATCTCCTCTCACCAGCTCTTTCATAACGATTTTGAAGAGATGGTTCTCTCCACACTCAAACGCCATCAGCTCCCCCCTGAGCGCCTAGAGATCGAGATCACAGAAAGTGTCTTTATCGATTCCCTAGGATTGGTCAAAGAGAGGCTAGAGCGCTTAAGGAGCGAGGGCATAAGGGTGGCCTTGGATGACTTTGGGACAGGCTACTCCTCACTTAGCTACCTCCAAGCCCTTCCCATCACCACGCTTAAAATCGATAAATCCTTTATTGATGAGATTCCCTCCCAAAGCATTCAACAAGGAATCATCTCCGCGATCATCTCTATTGGCAAGCTCATGAATTTAGAAATCGTCGCCGAGGGAGTCGAAACAAAAGAGCAGCTCGACCATCTTGCCCTCCACTTTTGTGATCGAATCCAAGGCTATCTCTATGCCAAACCCCTCCCCCCTTTAGCTCTCAAAGATTTTATTTCCACCAAGGGCGAGGCTTAATGAGAATTAGAAGAGCTTTTTTATAGAATCTACCCTCACTCAATTCTTGCCAACGAGGTGGATTCATGTCGCAAGCTCTCGCCCTAAAGTACCGACCCACGCGCTTTGAAGACCTCATCGGTCAAGACCCCATCTCTCAAACCCTCTCCCTCGCCCTAGATAGCGGCCGTCTCTCGCACGCCTATCTCTTCTCAGGGCTTCGAGGAAGCGGAAAAACCTCTAGTGCTCGAATCTTCTCTAAGGCGCTCAACTGCGCCCAAGGTCCCTCCAGCACCCCTTGTGATGTGTGCGAAAACTGCCTTGCCGCCAAAGAGGGCAGACACATGGATATCATCGAGATGGACGCGGCGAGCAGTCGAAAGATCGATGATATCCGCGACCTCATCGAGCAGACCAAATATCACCCCGCGATGGGACGATTTAAAATCTTCATCATCGATGAGGTTCATATGCTCACCAAAGAGGCTTTCAACGCCCTTCTCAAGACCCTTGAAGAGCCTCCGCCCTATGTGAAATTTATTCTGGCCACCACCGACCCCCTCAAGCTTCCTGCGACTATTTTAAGCCGCACTCAACATTTTCGATTCAAAAAGATTGCCCATCGCGATGTCATCGCTCACATTCAAAAGATTCTCCATCTTGAAAATGTCCCTTTTGAACCCGAAGCGCTGGAGATGATTGCTCGCAGCGGAGGAGGCTCATTACGTGATACGCTCACGCTTCTTGATCAATCCATCATCTTCTGCAAGGGGAATCTCACCCCCGCGCTCGTGGCGCAGATGTTGGGGCTGGTCGATCCAGAGCTTTTGGAGCGCCTCTTTGATGCGATCTTCTCCCATGATGAGCCAACCCTCTCAGAACTTCTCAAAGAGCTTGAGCTGCACGAAACCGAGATGGTGCTTGAGGAGATCGCCATTTTTCTCAAAGAGAAACTCTCCCAAAATCACCCTCAATATCCCCTGGGGATGCTGGATCGATTCTTCCGAATCATCGCCGATTCCCAGACTCTTCTCTCGCTGGGCAGCCATAATGCCTTTGTACTCACGCTCACGATTTTGAAGATGAAAGAGGCGCTCAAAATCAAAGAGATTGATGGAATGATTGAGGAGCTAGAGCAGGAGCTCTTCTCCAAAAATCCCGCCAAACCCCTTGCCCCCTCCCCCCTCGCGCCTCCCTTGCCCGTGGTGAGCAATCCCCCCTCTGGAAGCATAGCAACCCCTAACAAAGAGGCGCTCTTTGAGCATCTCAAAGCCAAAATCTATGATCGCAACTATGACCTTGGAGAGTGTTTCGAGAAAAACATCCGATTTGTGGATTTTAGCGAGGGGATTCTCTCTTGGAGCAGTCGCGCCGAGGGTGAGTGCAAAGAGCGCCTCAAAGACGCCTACAGCGTTATCAAGCATTTTGTCAAAGAGGTCTATGGAATCGAGGCCTCCATCAAGCAGGTCACCCTCCCCCCTCCCGAGGCCCACGATGAAGAGCCCGCCCCTCCCCCTCTCCCATCACTTGAAGATTCTCCCCCAGAAGAGTCCTTGGAACCCGAAGGGAGTGGCTGCGTCGCCTCAATGCTAGAGGAATCTAGCGCTCCTTGCGAAGATTCTAAAGAGAAACTCACTGAAGCCATCTTGGAGAGCCCCTTGGTAAGTGCAGCCAAAGAGCTTTTAGAGGTCAAAAAAATCATCGTTCGTTCCAAAGTCTAACCCCAAAAGGAGCCTCCCCATGTCCAAAGAGCAGTTTTATCGGCTATTTCGCAATGAAATGAGTTTTGAGGAGGCACAAGCCTTCTTGATTGGCCTTTATCAAAAAGGCGAGGAGGCACAAGACATTGAGGATGCCACGAGCGTGATGCGAGAGTTTCTCATCCCTCTCCATCTTCATCCAGCACTCCAAGATAAGATTTTTGATATCGTGGGCACAGGAGGAGATAAGAGTGGAAGCTTTAACATCTCCTCCACCTCCGCCATCATTCTTGCCTCCATGGGAATCTATGTCGCCAAACATGGGAATCGAAGCATCACCAGCCAATCAGGAAGCGCTGATGTCCTAGAGGCGCTAGGGATCAACCTTTCGCTCTCGCTAGAGGCTCAAGCCAAGATGCTAGAGGAGTGCCACTTCGCCTACCTCTTTGCCGCCAACCACCACCCCGCCATGAAGCATATCATGCCCATTAGAAAGAGCATCCCCCACCGCACCATCTTCAATATGCTAGGACCCCTAGTCAATCCAGCCGGTTCAAAGCGTCAAGTCATTGGGGTTTTTAGCGTGGACTTCATTCCAAAAATCGCCCAAGCCCTCAGCCGTCTTGACACCCACGCCTCTTGCGTGGTGAGCTCTCTGGATGGATTGGATGAGGCAAGCGTGAGTGCGCCCACACGCTACGCCAAGATTCACCATGATCAGATCGAATATGGAGAGATCGACCCCCAAGCCCTAGGAATCCCTCCCCATGCCTTTGAGGAGATCAAAGGGGGCAAAGTCCCCCAGAACGCTGCCATCACGATGGGAATCTTGCGCAACGAGATCAAAGGGGCTAAGCGCGATATCATCCTGCTCAATAGTGGAATCGCCTTCTGGACGAATGGCAACGCGCGTGACGTCAAAGAGGGAATGGAGATGGCCGATGAGGCGCTCTCTAGCCTCAAGGCACTTCATAAGCTTCAAGAGATTCAAAAGGTCTCCTCCTCTCTATGACCCAAGAGATTAGAGCTAAGGCCAGTGAGCTTGAGAGGGTGGTCAAAAGAGTGGAGGAGCTAAGAGGGGAGGGAATCTCCCACTTTCTTCTACGGGGCGATCTAGCCAGTGGCAAAACCACTCTCGTGCAAGCCTATGTGCGCTCCTGTGGAATCCAAGAGCCTGTCACCTCTCCCACCTTCTCCCTCATGCACCGTTATGGCTCCTTCATACACCACTACGACCTCTACAACAAGAGCCTTGAAGAGCTTTTGGCACTAAGTTTGCTTGATGAGCTTCAAGAGGCAGGAATCCACTTCATCGAGTGGGGCGAAGAGCCGCTAGAGAGGCTTTTGGAGAGACTAGGATTCCCTTTGGCCATTATTGAGATCACCCCTTTTGAGGGAGGAAGAAATTACAGGATCACCCATGCATAACCTAAGAGCCGAGAATCTGAGCAAGCGAATCAAAAAGACCCCCATCATCCACAACATCTCCCTAGAGGTCAATAGTGGGGAGGTTGTAGGACTCCTGGGGCCCAATGGAGCGGGCAAAACCACCACTTTCTATATCATTTGTGGGCTTTTGCGCGCCAGTGAGGGGAGGGTCTTTTTCGACAATCAAGAGATCTCTACGCTTCCCTTGCATCGCCGCTCACTCCTTGGCATCGGCTATCTTCCTCAAGAATCGAGCGTCTTTAAAGACCTCACTGTGGAGGAGAATCTGCTCCTAGCCGCAGAGATCGCCCTCAAAGGAGAGGAGGAGCGCCAAAAGAGAATCGAATATCTTCTAGAGGCATTCAACATCGAACCCATCCGAGGACGCAAAGGAATCAGCCTCAGTGGGGGTGAGCGGAGGCGTGTAGAGATCGCTAGGGCGCTCGTGAAAAATCCCCGCTTTATCTTGCTAGATGAGCCTTTCGCAGGGGTCGATCCGCTCGCCGTGATTGACATTCAGAGGATCATTAAACAACTCGTTGATTTTGGCATCGGGGTGCTCATCACCGACCACAATGTCCGCGAAACACTCTCTGTTTGCCATCGCGCCTATGTAATCAAAGATGGCGAACTTCTCGCCCAAGGCAACAGTGAAGAGATTTACGCCAACGAGCTCGTGAGGAAGCACTACCTCGGAGAGCACTTCAAGCCATGAAGCTTAGGCAATCGCTCCAGAACAAAACCAAGCTCTCCGCCACGCTTAAAAGCTGGCTTCCCATCCTGCAAAGCGGTCTATCAGACCTAGAGGAGACGCTAGGAGAGTTCACGAGCGAGAACCCTTACATTGAGGTGCAATCCAAAATAGAGACCAACCTCTCCTCCAAAATCCCCAAAAAAAGCCTAGAGCGAGCACCCAAAAACTCTCTCTCTGAAAAAATCGAAGCCCTCACCATCCAAGAGGATTCCCTCTATGATATCCTCTACGAACAGATCGCCCCACCCCTCTTTCCCACCGCCACCTCGCAAAAAATTGCTCTCAAGATTATTGAGAATCTAAACGAAGAGGGCTATTTTGAGGGCGAAATAGAAAAAATCGCCCTAGAGTGCGAAAGTTCTAGCGAGAGTTGTGAGAAGATTCGCCAGCGCTTCTCTCGCCTTGAACCTCCGGGAATCGGGGCTAAAGATGTGAGGGAATCGTTTCTTTTTCAGCTTGATTCTTCGGAGTGCGATGATGAGCTCTTCTCCTTGGTGCGCGAGCTGATTGAGGAGCTAGAATACCACACTCGCTACAAGAATCACCCCCGCTACGTCGAAGCGATGCGCCTTATTAGAAGCTTCAAAAATCCTCCCGCCATCGACTTTTTTGAAAAAGAGCCTGATATCATTCCTGATCTTTTTGTTCACGATTCTTCTGGACAGATTGAAGTGCGACTCAATGACGCCTACTATCCCACTATCGTTCTAGACACAGCGCGCGCGGACAAAAAACATGAGTATGTCAAAGCCAAAATCAAAGAGGCCAAAGACCTCATCGACGCCTTGGATATGCGCAAAGCGACCCTCTATAAGATTGGGCTCATGATTTTAGAGTATCAGTACGACTTCTTCATGGGAGGAGAGATTCGCCCCATGAAGCTCAAAGACCTTGCCGAAGAGTTCAACCACGCCCCCTCCACCATCTCACGCGCCATCGCCTCCAAATACCTAGAGTGTAATCGGGGAATCTTCTCGCTTAAGAGCTTCTTCTCCACAGCGATTGACGAGGAGACCTCCAATGCCGCGATCAAGGACTACATCGCGGATATGGTCAAAAACGAGGAGAGGGGCAAGCCCTTAAGCGACATCAAGATTCTGCAAAATGTGGAGAACAAATTTGGAATCAAAATGGTGCGACGCACCATCACTAAATATCGAAAACAGCTCAATATCGCCAGCTCTAGCGAAAGGAAAAAGCTCTATGAAATCAGCGTCTAAACTCTGGCTCTCCTCTCTTCTCCTCCTCGTTGCCACCCTCTTTGGTGCCTGCACCTCCAAAGAGCCTAGCTCCCTTCATGTACGTGAGATATTCTATGCGCCCAAAGAGTCTCTAGCGCGCGCCACCTATCTCGCCTACATTCCCACCGAAATATCCACACACTACACGCTCCGATCCTCTTCGTATGAGACGCTCTCTCCTTGGATGGAGCTTCACGCCAAAGAGGTCGCCCAGAGATGGAATCGACTCTTTCCCGCTATCTTAGAGGGAAAAGATATCTCCATTATCAAACATTACCCCTCCTTCTCTAGCCTCTCCTTTGAGGATCGCGCCAAACTTCCTGGGATCTTCTCCTCCAAGATTTTGGCCAGAATCGAGGAGGTGAGCCTCCCCCAAGAGAATAAAGAGATCAAGCGCTCAAGAGTGGTTCTCTCTCTAGAGGCGGAGATGTTCATCCTAGAGCCTGCTAGCCAAGAGATTCTATGGAGCCAAAAGAGTGATTTGGGCGAATTGCTTTTTGATGCTCAAGGCGAGGTCTCCATGAATGTAATAGGGCGTTATCTGGAGGGAGTTTATGGGGATTTAGAGGGGGAGATGATCGCGCGCCTAGAGGCCGCGTCAAGATCATCCATGATCGTCCCCACCGAAGAGGTGAGGCTCATGAAAAGGCTTCCTAAGCGCTAACTTCTCTCATTGGCACAATCCACGCAAATGGTTGCCTCAGGGAGAGCAAAAAGTCGCTTATAAGGAATAGGCTCATCACAAATTTGGCAGATTCCAAAATCAGGGGAATCGATGCGCGTTAACGCATATTCAAGCTTTTTAAGGCGCGCCTCTAGGTCAAGAAGGAGGCGCTTTTGGATGTTTTGATCCGCCAAACTCTCCAGTGCATCCATTTTCTCGGAGACACTCATGAGTGAGATCGGATTATTTTCCTCCTTTAAATGCTGAATATCGTTGCGTACGCTTTCGATCTCAGCGATTATTTTGAGTTTAAGCTCCGATCTCTGTTTTTTGGTCAAGACTTCTCCTTAAGGTTTTTGCTTGGATTATAGAGGCGAGAAGCTTAAAAAGCCCTCCTCATCTAAATTTTTGAGCGATTTTTTCTTTAAGCTTAGAAAAGCCGAGGCGAATCCCGCTATAGCGCATCATCTTTGCCATCCTCTTCCACCACTCTCGCTCATAGCAGGGATGGGGACATTGGCGACAGCGCGGCTTCTCTTCGTGCGGGCAAGCCTGCAAGCGATCATGCGCATACAAAAAGAGCTCTTTGCACTCTTGACACAAAAAGAGCTCTAGCCTCTCTTGTAAATTCTCCCCCTTATAGGAGAGCTCTAAAGAGAGCGATTCCTTGGAAGCATTGGCGTGATTCCCCTCGCAGTAACAACGGGCGAAATCGGCTAAAAGATGAATATCTTTGAGAAACTTCTCTTGGGTCATAGCTGATTTAAGAGCTCTTTAACCATGGCGCTAATGCGCTTGCCATCTGCTAATGCGGAGAGCTTAGAGTTGGCCACCCCCATCACTTTGCCCATATCTTTGGGTGAGCTCGCCCCCACCTCTTTGAGGATAAGCCCTAGCTCCTCTTTAAGCCGCTCATCACTTAGTTGCTCAGGAAGATAGGAGGTAATGATTTTAATCTCCTCTTGCTCCTTGGCATAGAGCTCCTCTCGACCTGCTTCTTTGTATTGAGCGGAGGCTTCCTCGCGCTGTTTACACGCTTTTTTGAGAATCGCAATCACATCCTCATCGCTCAACTCTCTTCGCTCATCCACCTCTATTTGCTTAAAAGCACTATTAATCATTCGCAGGGTATCACGCTTGAAATTGTCTCTATTTTTCATCGCCTCTTTCAACTCTTGGGCGATTCTCTCTTTGAGTTGACTCATGGAAAATCCTTTGTGATTTTTGGGAATATGCTTTGCTTAGGATTATAACCAATTACCCTTCAAAGCAAAGGATGTGCTATGAGAAGAATGTCAGGATTCCTGCTGGTGACGCTTGTAGCGGCACTTTATAGTGGCTGCTCGGTCGCCGACCCCCAAATCTCTTTTAAACCCCCTGAGTATGTCGAAGAGATGCCCGCACGAGAAGTGGAGGAGAGCTTTGGCAACGCAGGCAGTCTCTTTGGTCAAGGCGACAACCCGCTTTTTGCCGATCGGCGCGCCATGAAGCTCAATGACCTTGTCACGGTGATCATCAATGAGACCGCCTCAGCTAGTAGCTCTGGCAAAAAAGATCTAAGCGAGACGAGTAGCAGCACTATGAACGGTCCTTCCGTCACCTTTGGTGGCCCCAGCCAAAGCATTGGCAATGCGGTGAACAAGCTCAACAACTTCACCTCTTTTGGACTCTCCACGGGCAACAATAACTCCACCTTTGCAGGCTCAGGAACTCAACAGCGCCAAGAATCTTTCACCACCACCGTCTCAGCACGAATCATCAAAGTGATGGAGAATGGCAACTACTTCATTGAGGGAGGACGAGAGATTCTCATCAATGGCGAAAAACAGATCATGCGCCTCACGGGCGTGATTCGCCCCTACGACATTGGACGAAACAACACCATCAACTCCCGATACATCGCCGATGCAAAAATCATGTATGAGACCCAAGGCGAGATCAAAAAGAGCACCGAGAAGGGATGGGGCACGAAAGTCTTAGAATCGGTTTGGCCTTTCTAAGATGAGAATCGCGCTCATTCCAGCCCGCGGAGGGAGCAAGCGAATCCCTCATAAAAACATCAAAGATTTTTGCGGTCGCCCCATCCTAGCCTACTCGATTGAGGTGGCGCAAAAGAGTGGTCTCTTCGAGGCGATTGTAGTCTCCACGGATGACGAGAGAATCGCCGCCATCGCCAAGCATCTAGGTGCGCGTGTTCCTTTTTTGAGGCCTGCACACCTGAGTGACGATTCCACGGGCACCCTCCCCGTGATCGCCCATGCGGCTGAACGACTAGAGCTTGGGAGCGACGATCTCCTCT
Source organism: Wolinella succinogenes DSM 1740 (assembly GCF_000196135.1). Taxonomy (NCBI): domain Bacteria; kingdom Pseudomonadati; phylum Campylobacterota; class Epsilonproteobacteria; order Campylobacterales; family Helicobacteraceae; genus Wolinella; species Wolinella succinogenes. The sequence goes on from NC_005090.1 coordinate 1,992,231, forward strand.
GCTGCCTCTATCCCACCGCTCCCCTTTTAGAATCAAGCTCTCTTATTTTGGGCTTAGAGGCGCTAGAGGGAGAGGTCTCCTACACCTTTGGGGCGGTGCGCTATGACTATCCCCCGCAAAGAAGCTTTATGCTCAAGGAGAATGGCGCTCCAACAATGCTCTTTCCTGAGCACTTCCAGAGCCGCTCCCAAGACCTAAACCCCATCTTTCATGACGCGGGGCAATTCTACTGGGCTAGGGCCGAAACATGGAGGGCTCAAGAGCCGATTTTCACTCCAAGCGCGCGAGCTATTGTGCTTGATCCCCTCAGGGTTCAGGATATCGACACGCTAGAGGATTGGAAGCTGGCGGAGATGAAGTATCGCTTGCTTGAGTCATCATGAGACGCGCCCTTCTCTTCACGGAATGGGGCGAGACCATTGGACTTGGTCATCTGAGGCGCTCTGAGGCGCTTAGGGATCATTTTTTAGCTTCAGGCTTTGAGGCCAAAATATACGCCAACCTTGACCCTAGAGATCACAAGGATTGGCGCGAAGGAGATTGGGGGGTGATCGATTCTTATCTCCTGCCCCTCGAGGCGTATGAGTGGGTGGGTCACCAAACTCAAAAGGCGATCTTCTTGGATGACACCCTGCGCCTTGACTACCCCAAGGGGGTGATTCTTAATGGCGCCATGGGAGCTCAAAATCTTCCCTACCCCCCCAAAGAGGGTCGAGAGTTTTGGCTTGGAGGCGACTATACCCTCGTGCGCCAAGAGTTCTGGAATCTCCCTCCAAAGCCCATCGCCAAAAAGCCGCAACGCCTTCTTATTACTCTGGGCGGAAGTGCGCAGGGACTCAAACTCCAGCAGGAGATTGAGGCATGGGCAAGCGCCCACTTCCCCCATCTAAAGAGGCTCACGCTCAACCCTCACCTCTCCCCCTCTGCAGGAGAGATTCGCTCCATTATGCAAAAAGCCGATATAGCCATCAGTGGCGCAGGAGGCACACTCAATGAGTGTGCGGCTTGTGGTCTGCCTGTGATTGCCATCCAAATTGCTCCAAATCAGCGCACCCTCTTGGAGGGGTGGAGTGAGCTTGGAGCCATAGAGAGGGTGACTTTGGGTGATTGGGAGGCGCTAGGGCAAGCCCTAGAGCGGCTTCATAGCCCTTTTGTGCGTCAAGATCTCTCGTTAAAGGCTTGGCAGATGATGCAAAAGACCCGATGGAAGGAGATACTCAAATGAACGCCTCTTTGCAAGGAGACTTCAAGATCAATGGACTCTCCCTTCGCTCCTTTGTGAATCTCTCGCCCCTAGAGGCAGAGGAGGTGCGAAGGTGGAGGAATCACCCTGAAATTCGACGATTCATGTACAATGACCGCGAGATTGATTCGATAGAGCACATCCAATTTATCGAGAGCCTAAGAGAATCGAGCCACTCAGGCTACTGGGTCGTCCATGAGGAGAATCGCCCCCTAGGCACCCTTTCGCTGACGCGTTTCAACCCTCTCCATCATCACGCCTTTTTGGGAATCTACGCTAACCCTTTTGATTCCACCAAGGGACGCGGAAAACGTCTCATGGAGGCTCTTTTAGCACTTAGCTTCTCCCACTTTGGGCTTCACACCCTAAAGCTTGAGGTGATGGAGGAGAACGAGCGCGCCATCACTCTCTACGAAACGATGGGTTTTGTGCGCGAGGGATGTTGGCGCGACTATATCTTTAAAGAGGGGCGCTACCGCTCCATCCTCCTCATGGGAATCCTCAATGAAACACTCTGACCTTCTCCTCATCGCTGAACTATCCGCCAACCACAACCAAGAGAAGAATCTCGCCCTAGAGACCCTCCATGCCGCCAAAGAATCGGGAGCCAACGCCGTGAAACTCCAGACTTACACCGCCGACACGCTCACGCTCGATTCCTCTAAACCCTATTTTCAGATTCAAAGCGACACCCTTTGGGATGGTGAGACGCTCTATAGCCTCTACCAGAAGGCCTACACCCCTTGGGAGTGGCACGAAGAGCTCTTTGAATACGCCAAGAAATTGGGGCTCCTCTGCTTCTCCACCCCTTTTGACCCAACGGCGGTCGATTTTTTAGAGACGCTAGGGAATCCCATCTACAAAATCGCCTCCTTTGAGATCAATGATATTCCTCTTATTCGCTACGCCGCAAGACTCCAAAAACCGATGATTCTCTCCACGGGAATCGCCTCGCTTGAAGAGATTAGCGAAGCGGTGGAGGCGTGCCGCAACGAAGGGAATGAGGATATCACGCTCCTAGCCTGCACCAGCTCCTACCCCGCCCCTCTAGAAGAGGCGAATCTCGCTCGGATTCCTGACCTAAAGAGGCGCTTTGGAGTCAAAGTAGGGCTCAGCGATCACACCCTTGGCCTCATAGCACCCATAGTGGCAGTGAGCCTAGGGGCGAGTGTGATTGAGAAGCACTTCATCCTCTCTCGCTCCCTAGGAGGCCCCGATGGCGCCTTCAGCCTAGAACCCAGTGAATTCAAAGAGATGGTCTCCTCTATCCATGCCGCCTCTTTGGCGCTTGGGGAGGCCAATTACGAGCTGAGCCCCAAGGTGGCTAAATCAAAAATTTTCAAGCGGAGTCTCTTTGTCTGTGAAAAGATTCAAAAAGGAGAGCGATTCACCCCCAAGAACCTTCGATCCATCCGCCCCGGTCATGGGCTCCCCCCCAAACACCTGAATGAAATTTTGGGCAAAGAGGCGGCGTGTGATATTGAGCGAGGCGAGCCACTCACTTGGGAGATGGTGCGAAGATAGGCTCTCCCTTTTAGAGCCCTCAAACTCAAATCCTGCTAAAATACTCTCCATCCATCCTCCCCACAAGGAAGCAACCGTGCTCATCGAGACCAGAGGGAACGATTCCCAAAAGCCACTAAATGTCGAATTCAGCCACGCCATCCTCAATCCTGATGCCAGCTTTGGCGGACTCTACGCACCTGAGGCACTCCCTATTTTAGGGCAAGAGGCGAGAATGCGCCTTAAGGATCTCTCCTACGCCAAACTAGCCAAAGAGATCTTTGCCCTCTTGGGAATTGAGCTTGAAGAGGAGATTCTTCATGAGGCTCTCTCGCTCTATGACCATTTTGATGACCCTGCCCACCCTGCGCCCTTGGTACCGCTAAAGAGAGACTTGAGCGTCCTAGAGCTCTACCATGGACCCACGCGTGCCTTTAAAGATATGGCGCTTCAGCCCTTTGGCCGTATCCTCTCCCGTCTCGCTCAGCAAAGAGGAGAGCGCTACCTCATCCTCGCCGCCACCAGCGGAGATACAGGCCCTGCCACACTAGAGAGCTTCGCCAACCAAAAAAATATCCAAGTCGTCTGCCTCTATCCCCAAGGGGGCACCAGCGATGTTCAGCGCCTCCAGATGACCACACAAGAGGCGGAGAATCTCAAAGTGCTGGGCATCCATGGAGACTTTGATGATGCCCAAGCTGCGCTCAAAAGCCTTCTTAAGGATGACCATTTTAGGGCCTCTTTGACCCAAAAAGGGATTTCGCTCTCCGCGGCCAACTCCGTCAATTTTGGCCGAATCGCCTTTCAGATTATCTACCACGCCTACGCCTCTCTAAGGAGCGATTCTCCCATTGATGTTATTGTTCCTAGCGGTAATTTTGGGAACGCTTTGGGCGCTTTTTACGCCAAGCTTATGGGCTTTGGGATTGGCAAAATCATGATCGCTAGCAACGCCAACAACATTCTCACTGAGCTCATCACCACAGGAATCTACGATATTCGAGGAAAAACCCTCAAAAAAACTCAATCTCCTGCCATGGATATCCTCAAAAGCTCCAATGTGGAGCGTGTTCTCTTTGCACTCTTGGGTGCGCAAAGAACCAAAACCCTCATGGAGAATCTCGAAAAAGAGGGCTTTTATGCCTTAAACGCTTCGGAATTAGAAAAGCTTCAAGAGCACTTTGTAGCGCTCTTTTGTGAGGATAGCGAAGGGGAGAGAATCATCCGTGAATACGCCAAAGCAGGCTACCTTATGGATCCCCACACCGCCACAGGAATCAAGGCCTACGAAGACCTAGAGAGCGACTCTCAAACCCTCAAGGTGCTCTGCTCGACCGCGGAGTGGACGAAGTTTGCCCCCACCGTCGCCAAAGCCCTAGGCAAAGAGGGGGTGCGTGATTTAGAGGCACTCCACTATGTGAAAGAGGCGCTAGGGGTGGAGATCCACCCTGCCATCAATTCTCTCTTTGCCAAAAAAGAGATTCATACCGAAGTGATCCAAAAAGAGAAGATCAAGGAACAGATTCTCGCGTGGCTAGGAGCCTAGAGGATTTTTCCTCGCTCCTTTTTGGCCAAATATCCCCAAAGCACTAAGCAGGGAATCGCCATGGCGAGCGAGAGGAGCTGCCCCATCGTCACACCCCCCACTAGATACCCAATCTGAGCATCAGGCTCCCTCCAAAACTCTGCCACAAAACGCGCTAGGGCATAGAGAATAAGATACATGATTCCTAGCTGTCCCGTGAATTTCACCCTTGATCGCCACGCATAGAGAATCACAAAAAGGACGATTCCCTCCAAAAAGGCCTCATAGAGCTGCGAGGGGTGGCGAAGCACGCCTGCGACATAGATCCCCCAAGGGACTTCAGTCACTCGGCCAATCAGCTCTTGGTTGAGAAAGTTACCGATGCGTCCAAAAACATAGCCAAGGGGGACAGAGATTCCCACCAAGTCCATCAGCATCCAAAATTTCACCCCGTGTCTTTGGGCGAATAGAAATGAAGCGATCAAGAATCCAATCACCGCACCATGGTAGCTCATGCCTCTAATGCCGATGAATTCCCCATTTTGAAAGGGATTGAAGATCTGCCAAGGATGCGTGAGATAGTAGGCAGTGAAGGGATCATAAAAGAGGATATACCCTAGTCGCGCGCCCAAAATCACTCCAACCTCCACCCAAATAAAATAGCTCTCTAGCTGCTCATTGCTCAAGGGGTAGGCGTCTTTTTTGGCGATCCATTTGGCCACCCAAAGCGCCACTAGAAGCGCCAAAACATAGGCGATTCCATACCAGTGGACTTTGAGCCCCCAAAGGTCAAACGCTACAGGGTCAAAGTGATTGTAGAGATAGTTCCATTCCATCGTGTTTCCTGCGAGATTTAGAGATTTAAATAAGAGAGGTGAAAAGCCTCTGCGAGGCTCAGCTCATGAAAAAGGCGAAAGAGTCTATCATCTCCCACCTCAATGACCAATTCAATTTTATCTTTATGGATCAATTTCAAAAAATAGCCCAACACGGAAGAGGTGATGCTCGTAGCATCCAAAATCTTAATCTCTAGATTCTTGATTCCACCCTCAAGCATGGGGGCAACATGGCGCTTGATCTCTTGGTAGTCGATCTCTTTTTTGATGCTCCCTTTAATGACAAGCGTCTTTTCATTAAGCCTAGCGATTTCCAAAGAGTGCCTCCCTAGCTACCACCGTGAATTGCGACACGCGCCCTCCTTTTTTGAAACAGAGATGATCCACCAAGCCTTTGGTGAGGCGAATACCCCTGCCACTTGTGAGCGTCTCTGGCTCATTACGGAGATTCTGAAGGAGCGTTTGTGTATCGAACCCCCGCCCCTCATCCTCAACCTCACAAGTCAAAAGTGTCGCTTCGCCCTCTTCATAACGCCTCAATCGGACGCGAATTCTCCGATGGGGTTTCGATTCTTTGGCGAGATATTCATCATAAGAACCCTCTTGAATCAATTGATCCTTGGTGAGTCTCTCCACCCCTAGGCTCCCATGTTCATAGGCATTCATGAGCATCTCCGTTAACGCGGTCATAAAGCGAGTGGAAGCCTCTAAGTCAAAAATACCAAAACTCTCCAGCCCCTCTTCAATCGTGTCAGAGAGTCGATGCACCTCCAAAAGAGAGCTTTTGATCTCATACGAGCGTGAGGCGCTTGGATTTTGGGGGACCCTTCGCACCCAAAAGGCGGTGATGTCATCATCCACATCTTTCACTCGACTCCTAAAGCGTCGATTCATCTCCGAGAGGAATCGATTCCAAAGCAACTCCTCCTCCAAAATCTCTCCATAGATCGTCTCTTCATCCAGCAAAGCCTCATTAAGCCCATCGCTATAAAGTAGAATCTTCTCCAAATCTTGGATGCATATCTCCTGTGGCAAAGGCGGAAGGGAGTATTTCATGAGCGGGGGCGAAGAGGATTTGATACGCTCGCACTCCCCTTGGCTATTAACCCATAGCATGGAGGGCATTCCAAAAGTAATGTAAGAGAGGCGCTCTCTCTTGAAATCAAAGTCGTAAAATCCCGCGCTGATGATCTCCTCTTCAAGAAGCTCTTTTTGAATGAAGCGTAAGTAGTCCCCCACCAAAGAGCCAAGCTCCACCCTCGCCCCTTGAGCGATTCTCTCATCGATGAGGTAATTCAAAAAAGCGATAGAGAGGGTGGTGGTGACCGAGGCGGAGAGTCCCTTGCCCATTCCATCCACAATAAAAAGCAGCGCCCTCCCCTCATCTAGGCCTCGCACCGAATAGCTATCCCCACTCAAAATCTCCAAGGAACGGTGAAGCGCGTCCAGCACCCACTCCTCTCCCTCTTTTCCTTGGATGGTCTGGAGGTAGTGATCATTTTTGATGAGGTTTCGCTCTTTGCGTCTGGCTGATTCTTGCTGGAGGGAGTGGTAGCGATCTTGAAAGCGCAGCAGTTCAATCTCCTGCTCTTTGGCTTTGCGGGTCAGGTTATCCAGCACCACCCGCTGGATGGCCATTTGGATGGCATTATGAAGAAGATCCATGGAGATGGGCTTGGCCACAAATTGGGTCACCCCTAAATTGATCGCCTCCATCAGATAGTCGGTATCAATAAAGGCGGTGGTGAGGATGATGGGGAGCCTAGTATCGACACGGCGAATCTCTCGAATCATCTCGATTCCATCCATAAAGGGCATGATATTATCTGAGATAACGAGATCAATCCCTCCTTGAAGGAATCGCTTCAATCCTTCCTCGCCATTGGCGGCCTCTGCGACCACCCCAAATATCTCCTCCAAGCGCCGCTTTAAAAAGCGTCTTGTGGGAATGTCATCCTCGACATAAAGGAGCGTAAGGCGCTTGGCGACCCCAGCAATCTCTTTGAGCTCGGTGCGACTATCCAAAATCTCTTAGACCTTGAAGCGCGATAGCTCTTTATCTAGCTCAATGGTCTTATCCACGATTCCTTTGGCAATACGATCGAGTCCCTCGCCCACCTCTTTGGTGTCCTCAGAGAGCAGAACGATTCGACCCATCATCTCGATGAGCTCTTTGGTGCGTGTGGCAATAAGGGTGCTTTTCTGGACGACACTAGAAGAGGTCTCCATTGTATGATCAAGCTTTTCTCGCGTCTCATTGGCACTCTCAATCAGTGTAGAGGCTCGATTAGAGACCTCCATGATGTCACTGGAGGCATTTTTAATCTCCTCGCTCACATCATCAATGCTCTGCGTGATCACATTGGTGGTGGCACGAATCTCACTCAGGCTCTTTTGAGTGCGCTCGGCCAGCTTTCTCACCTCATCGGCCACCACGGCAAAGCCTCGGCCATGTTCCCCCGCTCTAGCCGCTTCAATGGCCGCGTTGAGCGCAAGAAGATTCGTCTGATCAGCGATATCGGCAATGACGGTGAGCACCTCTTTGATCTGATTGGCCTGAGCGATAAGGGAGTGAATTTTCTCCACCAGCTGCCCCTGATTAGAGCTGTCTCTAGCGATCATCTCAACCACTTCGGAGAGATGGGAAGCAAAGCCCTCTAAGGTTTTACGCGTCAAATCGAGGTCTTGGGTGGTGGAGACGGCATACTCCTCGGTGATATCAAGATTTCGGCCGATCTCTTTGGTGAGGGTCTCTATCGATTCAATGAAAGCGAGCTGCTCTTTAGAGTTCTTGGCCAAAACAGTGGAGTTTTTCTTTAGCTCATTACCCATATCAAGATTTTGCCCCGAGGTCTCTTTGGTGATGGCAACGGTGCTTTGAATCTTTTCGATAAAGGTGTTGATAAACTTGGAAGCTCGCCCCACCTCATCCTCGCTCTTGATTTTGAGGCGCTTCGTGAGATCCCCCTCTCCCATCGCCAAATCCGATGCCATAAGGATAAGGTTGTTGAGCGGAGTGATAAGCTCTTTGGTGAAAAATATCCAAAGACCAAGCATTCCAAAGACTACGGCCGTGATCATCGAAAGGAGAATCGAGCGTTTGGAGCTCATGATCTCATGGTCGGTCTCATTAAGAGAGAGCTCCAAGTCCATCACCCCAAGCACCTCTCCCTCTTTGGAAGTGGCATGACAGGAGAGGCAACTCTCATCCGCCTTGAGCGGTTTAAGGAGTCGGATGAGATGTTCATTGCCCTCATAGACCTCGTTGATCTCTTGATTCTTTTTTTCAAAGATTTGCTTGATTTCGGGCTTATTGGTAAAGGTGTCATTGAGCCCAAAAAAGGAGATCACCTCTTCGGATTTATAAACCTCTATAGATTTAACCCCATCAATTCCCTTGGCGTCATGAATCACACCTGCCACAATCTCTCGATCACCAAAGTTCATGCTGAGTCTTAGCGTCTGAAAAATCGAATCACTCAGCATCATAAGAGACTTGTTGGCATTTTTCTGGGACATTCGCTCATAATCATGCGAGAGAAAGAGGTAGAGCCCTAAGGTTCCAACGGAAAAAAAGACAAAAAGCGTGAAAATGGCCTTGGCACGAAAAGACTTCAGAAACACCCCCGACCCCTTATTGTGGCTAATTTCTTCGATTATATTATTATTTCTTTAAAATAATTTTTATATTGGCTATTTCAATAAAGAGAATTCCCTAGGAAGGGTTGATTCGATCTCATAACCCAGCAGAGCGATTTTTCTGGCGTGGAGGAGAATCCGCTTCGCATTCTTCCCTCCATAGAGTGTATCTCCGATAATGGGATGGTTGATGCTCGCTAAATGGACTCGAATCTGATGCGTTCGACCCGTCTTGATGATCACTTTGAGTTGGGTCTGCTTCCCCTCATAGGCCAAGGGCTCGATCTTGGTGTAGGCGCTCTCCCCCTCTTTAGAAATTTTGCTTTTAGCAAAATGCCCCTTAGTGGTGAGGATAGGCTTGGTGATCTCTCGCTCCTCAGGAATCATCCCCTCCACAATCGCTACATACTCTTTATAGACCTTCTGCGCCTTGAATTCCGCCTTGGCACTCTTTTGAAACTCGCTCCCCTCTTGGACAAGCAAAATCACCCCACTCGTCTCTTTGTCCAGTCGATGGAGGAGCGTCCACCCCTTCTCTTTGTGCTCTTTGAGAAGCTCCTCAGAAGCGATAAAAGGGGGTTTGTCAATCGCTAAAAGATTCTCATCTTGCATCAAAATTTTGGGCTTAGGCGCCTCTTGGATGGAGAATTTTGTCCCCAAAGGAAAAAGTCCGCGTGCGATCTTTACCTTCATCCCCCCCACGCTCACCATCCCTCGATCAATGAGAATTTTTGCCTCTCGGTGAGAGATTCTTTGTTGGTGGCTGAGTAACTTATAGGCTTTTTCCATCGATTTCACACTCCTTTTTATAGTGAAGAATCGCATCAAGTAGCGGCTTTGGTCCCATTTCACCCTTAACAAAAGAGCGAGGGAGAGCAGGCAGACGCTCTAGATACTCCAAGAGCTCGCGAGGCTCCATCAAATAATAACCCTCAATGTTTTCAAAGAGAGCAAACTGGTTATGGATGTGAATTCCGCTCAAAATTTTGCAACCAAAGTAGGCGGGCTCTAGCGGATTATGCCCCCCCACAGGAACAAATGCCCCACCCAAGATCACTCCCTCGGCTATGGCATAAAGATCGATAAGCTCTCCCATGGAATCGACTAAAGTCACCTCAGCACTCCACCACTGGCTCTGCTGGCTTCGCCGAATGATGCTTCGATTCTCCCGCGCACTCCATCGCTCTAGAAGCTTCCAAACCGAATCAAATCGCTCAGGGTGCCTAGGAACGATCGCTAGATAAAAGGGGTAGCTCAAAGAGGCCACCGCCTCAAGGATCATCTCCTCTTCGCCCTCGTGCGTACTCGCCGCCACGATAAGAGGCTTGGGAGGCTTGGGAAGGAGCTGCTTGGGAACAGGAGTGGAGAGGAGCTTTAGATTCCCCTTCACACTCACCTCTTTGGCGCCCAAAGCCAAGAGTCGCTCTCTATCCTCTTCTCTTTGGGCAAAAAGCTCATCGACCCACTCAAAAAGCCTCTCGTAAAAGAAGCGGAATCGAAGATAGCGAGGATAGGAGCGATCGGAGATTCGAGCGTTGAGGAGCATCGTTTTGGCTCCTTTTTTCTTAGCCGATTCAAAGAGTGAAAACCAGAGTTCCGCCTCCACCACCACCAAGCTCTTGCACCTAGGTGCCCAAAAACCCAAAAAGGGCTCAAAAGGCAAAAAGGTGACCCTCGCCCAAGGGTAGAGCCTCTTGGCCTCATCCAAGCCTGTCGCTGTGATGACGCTAAGGAGCACTCGCTCGCCCCGAAGCTCACGCATGAGGGGTTCTAGCGACTTCACCTCGCCCAAAGAGCAGGCGTGTATCCAAACATCACACTCTTTAATCCTAGGGTTTTTGAAAAGAAAAAAGCGCGCGGGGATAGAGCGACGGTATTTAGGTTTAGTGATAAGAAAGAGAAGAAAGGGGAGAGATAGAAGATACAAGAGGAGGGAAAGCCCCTTGTAAAATCCTCTAAAAAGAGGCTTTCCCATCCAATGATCTCTTAGGCTTGAATCTCAGCGTAGAGGATTCGGCCGCAGTGAGGGCAAGTGACAATATCTTCGCTCTTGATCACTTCGGCATAGATTTTATCATTGATTTTGATAAAGCACCCTCCGCAAGCCTGCTTTCGTACAGGAACAACGCTCGCGTTTTTCGCCCATTTACGGATCTTCTCATAGAAAGCGATGATCTTTTGATCCATCTTTACCACGAGCGCCTCTTTGGCCTTGAAGACCTTGGTGCGCTCCGCTTCAATCTCTTCAACTTGGCTCTGCACCGCCTGTTCAATGTTCTTTTGCTCTTCACTCAGGATAGAAATCTGCTCTTCATAGCCTTTGATCTCCTCCTCTTTGCTCTCTTTGAGCTTCTCTAGGCGCGCAATCTCTTCATTGGCAAAGGTGACCTGCTCTTTGGCAATCTCCTCTTCGAGGCTAAGCGCTTTCATCTCTTTCTCGGTCTTGATCGCTTTGCCCTTCTTGGCGATCTCTTCAAGTTTGCTGGAGAGCTCTTCAAGGTGGAGTTCATTCTTTTGAGTCTTTAGCTCAATGTCTCGCCTGTCATCCCCTAGGATGGCGATCTCTTTGGTGAGCTCCTCTTTTTTGGCGAGCACCTTATTGAGCTCCTCGCGGATTTTGGTGATTCTTGGCTCAAAAGAATCGATCTCTTTATCGATGTTGGCGATTTCGATCAAGTGGTTTAGATGTTTTTTCAAAACGGAAGCGAGAATCTCCCCGAAAAATCGCTCACTTTCATAATGCCCGATGTCAAAGAGGTTAATCCCTAGGCTCTTGGCAATCATCGCGTCATGATATTTGATGTCCCCTGTCAAGAGAGCATCGGCCTTGATGGAGGGAGCTAGAGAGCCTCCGCTTCCTGTGATGATGGCTCCGCGCTCCAAGTAGCGCTCTTGGCCCACTGTGGCGATTCTTTCTAATCCCAAGGCTCTTTTGAGATGAGAGGCGAGCTCATGGGTGCTCATCTTGAGAGGGAAATAGCCCACATATCCCTCCATCTCCACGCCCGAAAATCCCAAAACCTCCGAAGCGACATAACGCCCTAGATGCGTCTGGTCAAAGTTCGTGTGGAGAGCGATGAGGGAGAGATTCTTTTGGATGAGGGCTCTCAAAATATTGGCGGGGTACTCCTCCCAAAGAAGCGCCTTGAGGGGCTTAAAAAGAAGCGGGTGGTGAGTGATGAGGAGAGAGTGAGGGGGAAGCGATTCCACTAGCTTTAGTGTGGCCTCTAGCGCTACATAAATAGAGTTGACCTCCTCGCCCCCAGAGCCCACCAAAAGTCCACTGTTATCCCATGGTTCTTGGAGTGCAAGAGGAGAGATCTCCTCTAAAAACCCCAGAACCTCAGCGATTTTTGGCACGCGCTAGCCTCGCTTCTCGCTCCTCTTCTTGGCCCTTGTAGAGCTCCGCGCACCCTTTGGCAAGCTCTCGAATTTTGAGGATGTAGTTTTGTCGCTCCGTGGCTGAAATCGCCTTCCTAGCGTCAAGGACATTGAACATATGGCTTGATAGCATCGTCCAATCATACGCTGGCAGAGGCAGAAGCGCCTCAAGACAACGCTTTGATTCCCCTTGCGCCTCTTCAAAAAGAGTCAAGAGGCGCTGCGTATCCGCCACCTCAAAGTGGTATTTAGAAAACTCATACTCGCCCTCTAAGTGAACATCCGCATAGCTTACCCCTTGGCTCCACTCTATATCAAAGACATTCTCTACCTCTTGCAGATACATGGCTAGCCGCTCTGTCCCATAAGTGATCTCCACCGCCACAGGGTCGCAAGCGATTCCGCCAACCTGCTGAAAATAGGTGAACTGCGTCACCTCCATCCCATCGAGCCAAACCTCCCAGCCAAGCCCCCACGCACCGAGCGTTGGAGATTCCCAGTTGTCTTCTACAAACCGAATATCGTGCTCTTTGAGGTTGAGCCCAAGATATTCAAGGCTTTTGAGGTAGAGCTCTTGGATATTGTCGGGGCTAGGCTTGATGATCACCTGAAACTGGTAGTAGCTTCCTAGACGGTTGGGATTCTCACCATATCGACCATCGGTGGGACGGCGACTTGGAGCAACATAGGCGACACTCCACGGCTTAGAATCAAGACTCCTTAAAAGAGTCGCAGGGTGAAAAGTCCCCGCACCCGCAGGAATATCATAGGGTTGGACGATCAGACAACCTTGCTCTTTCCAGAATGTCTGGAGTTTTAGCAGAAGATCGGAGAATGTAATCATGGCTGGCCTTTATTTGAGATAATGGATATTGGGTTGTTTAGAAAAGAGAGGGTGAATGGGCAAAAACCAACCCTCCCAAGGGAATTCCTAAATGCTTTGCCACCACTTCGCACTTGACCTTAAAAAGCATAAAGAGGCGTGGATCTTTAGAATCTTCGAGCACCTCAAAATTCCCCATCCCCTTGGAGAGAATGAGATCAGCTTCATCATAAAGCCCCTGCGCCTCTTTGGTGGCAAGCGCATAGATAAACCCAGGACTTGGAACGCCGCTGTCCACCAAAGTGCAGAGCGATTCCATCTCGCATCCTTTGGCCTCCTCATAGGTGAGGTCGTTAATGATGGCTCGTCCTCTTGTGAAATAGTGAATGGAGGCTTGGGGATTGAGGCGCTTCATTTCGCCAAGAAGAACTCTATCAAAAATATTCTCCCCTGCATTATCGCCTAGATAGACGATTCGTTTGGCGCCTAAAAGCTGCTCATAAAAGAGCGCAATCGCCTCCTTGGCCCAAGGGGTCTCAAAGAGAGTCTTGGATTCCTCTTGGACACAAAAGCTCTCCTGTGCCCCATAATCAATCACATTTCCAAGCACCGCGATTTTGAGCGCCATCGCTAGGCGCTCGCAAGGAGAGAGCTCCTCAGGAATCTCACCCAAGCGCGCTACCATCTCTCTGGCAATCTTTATGGAGTGCGCCTTGATGGCGGCATAAGGATCGCTCTCATTAAGCATCTCTCCTATCCTCTCATACACCTCGACCGCTAAAAGCGGAGGTGTTCCTTCAGGGTCTAGAGAGTGGAGAATCGAAGCGACGCTTAGAACAACCCCTTTGGTCTCTTCTTCGTTCTTGCCTGCGATTTTGGCCGTAGCGTGCGCCTGTTTGAGCAGACAGATGAAACACTCACTCCTTGCCTTCACCCGCCCCCTTTGGACTGAGATCGGCCACTTTTCCCCACATGAGCTTGTATTTGCGCCTCATGAACTCAATCTCCTCTTGGGCGATTTTGAGCTGTTCACGGAGCGCTTGGATCGTTTTTTTGTCCTCATCGTAGACATCTTGCATCGAAAAGAGCGCCTCTTTGAGGAATTGATTCTCCCCTTTGAGAGAGCCTATCGACTCATCCTTGGCCTCTAGCACCTTTTCGTGCAGGCTTAGAATCGTCCCGATAGTCTTCTCCACAAAGGTGGTGTCTAAGGGAGCCGAGGCGGCAGAGATTACACTGGTTTCAACCTTAGAAATGACGGCGTTAGCGCCACTGGAAGCCTCAATGAGCGTCTTTCCCTCTTGGGTTTTGCTCCTAAGCGTTCCCTCTTTGGCCATCTCTTCCACGCGCTCGCGAGAGAGATTGGTCACACGACAAAACTCTTCGATCTCTAACCATGTATCCATCTTCTAACCCCCTCGCCCTCTGCTTGGTTGCTCTAGAGCAAAACCTCAATCTCTGCGGAATCAAGCTCCACATTTTTGGCCTTCATCACGCGATCCTCTTTGAGTTTGCCCGCTAGCTCATCATTGCCAAGGGCCAAAATCTGCATCGCCAAATAGGCACTATTCACTGCTCCTGTCTTTCCAATAGCGACTGTTCCCACGGGCATCCCTGAGGGCATTTGGACGGTGGAGAGTAGCGCATCCAATCCTCCAAGCGTCCCTCCGCCCATGGGCACACCAATCACGGGCTTGGTGGTCATAGAGGAGATGGCTCCCGCCAAGTGAGCCGCCATGCCCGCAGCAGCGATAAAGACTTTTGCTCCCCTGGCCTCAGCTTCCAGCACATACTCTTTGGTGCGCACAGGACTTCGGTGGGCGGAGCTGATGATCATCTCATAGGGAACATCAAATTTTTTGAAAATCTCCGCACACTCTCTCATCACCTCGGCATCGGACTTACTGCCCATTAGAATCGACACAAACTGCATGCTTAAACTACCTCCTCTTGGATTCTTAAGAAACTAAACGGCGGAAGAGCGCTTGGCAAACAGATCGCATTGGTGTTGCCGCTGTGGACCGCGGGGAGCTCTTTGCCACTCTCTGTCAAAATCTTGTCAAAGGAGATAAAGAATCGCCCCTCACGCTCATAAATCTCGCCGATCTCACTTTTAGAGGGTGAGACTCTAGCCCCTAATGGGACGACAATCTCATGCTCTTCGCTAGGCTTGATCGTGAATTTACAAAAGAAGGTGCGCCCATCCTCTCTCACCTCGCCACTCACCTGAAAACTTCCCTCGCTGATAGCGGTTTCGTGATTTTGGGTGTCTAGGCGCTGAAAAGGACGATGAATCAGGTAGCCATCGGTGAAGCCTCGATTCTTCAATGTATCAAGCTCCGCTCCATAAAGCTCACTCCTAAAGCAGCCCGCGTAAAAATCATCAATCGCTTTCCTGTAGGTGCGCGCGGTGATTCCTGCGTAGTAGTTGGATTTTGTCCGCCCCTCGATCTTGAGAGCACTGATCGCTCCTGTCTCTAGTATCTCTCCTATGTGAGAGGAGAGATTAAGGTCTTTGGCATTAAAGATGTGCGTCCCCACACCCTCTTCTTCTTCTAGACGGAGCATCACGCCCGTATCGGGATTCTTGACATAGTATTCATAATCAAAGCGGCAGTCATTGGCGCAACTCCCTCGATTAGGAACGCGGCCGTGTTGGAGAGCGCTAATGAGGCATCTTCCCGAAAAGGCAAAGCACATACTCCCATGGATGAAAATCTCAATCTCTAGATCGGGGAGAGCACGCTTGATCTCTTGGGCATCCTTGAGACTCATCTCCCTGGCTGCAACGATGCGTTTCACGCCCATCTCATAAAAGACCTCTGCGTCCATCACATTGAGCACATTGGCCTGAGTGGAGAGGTGCAAGGGGATTTGAGGGGCTACGCGCTTGGCCATCTTAATCACGCCAGGAGCAGCCACGATAAAGGCATCAGGCCCAAGCTCTGCCATTTGGGCAATGTGGCGCTCTAAAAGCTTTAGCTGAGAATTGAAAGGGAATCCGTTGATCGTCACATAGACGCGCTTCCCGCGCTCATGAGCGTAAGCAATCCCCTCTGAAAAGCTCTCAATATCAAACTCTTTACCAGAACGATTACGCAAGGAGAAGTGACTCACCCCTCCATAGACCGCATCCGCCCCATACTCTATGGCAATCTTCAGCTTTTCAAAATTGCCCGCGGGTGAGAGAAGTTCGGCTCTTTGGATCAACTGCTCTTCCCAAAAGAGGCGATGAGCGCCTCAATATCATCTTCATTCACCACATCTTCCGTGGAGGTGTCGCCATGGATATGAGTGGCAGAGGAGACGCGCTTTGTATCGTCCAGCTTGCCCTCAAAGAGGGAGTTCATGTATTTAGAGAGCGCTCGCATGACATTGATGACCCGTTCAATCTTTTGGCGATGAATATCTTGATACTGCATGATATCCATCGCACTCATTACCGCATCTCCCGCATTGAGCGAAGAGTTGATGATCGATTCAAGCCTAACATTGGCCTCTTCGATGTTCCCAAGTCCCACCTTGAACGCCTCAATCATAGGAAACTTCTCGTTGAGCTTCTCAAGCAACTCTTTTTGATTCTTGAGGAATTTCTTTAGCTCATTGGCGTCACTCTCGATGCTCATGGCTTCGTTGCTGACGTTCTCTAGCTTATCAAACACCTCATTGGCCTTCACCTCGGAATCACGAGTCACGTCATCGAGCTGATAGACCACTTTGTGGTCTTCGGTGGGGGGAGGGGGCGGCCACGCTCTATTGGCGGTCAGGCGATAACCTGAAGAATCGTACTCTTCCTCATCCGATTCTTCTAGCGCGAGGGGTTCCCCTTGTCCATCTGAAGGAGAGGTTAGCGCCCCCAAGTCGAGCTCATCGCTCACAAGGGGTGTCTCTTCATCAGTGCTGAACTCTTCGGACATCAACAGGGAATCTAGCTCTTCCTGTGTCATGGTGCTCTCCCGGGAGTGGCTTATTAAGAGCCCTCATTATAGAGGTTTTTTATTATATTTTAGATAAAACCTCACCGCTTCAGAGGGAGCTACAAAATTGTATAAAAAATAGGCAACCCCGCGTGGGGCTTCCAAAGGTTGCTGTGTTAAAATGCCCGCATCAGTTTACATTTTCGATAAGACAATCATCATCCCATTCAAGGAGAAAAGACATGGCTGATCAATCCAAAGTGAAAGAGTTTTTCCGTTTTTGTCAGGAAAATGAAGTGGAGTTTGTGGATTTCCGCTTCACCGACATCAAGGGAGTGTGGCATCATGTGAGCTACTCCATGGCCTCAATTGATGAGGAGAGCTTCAATGGTCTTCCTTTTGATGGTAGCTCCATCCCTGCATGGCAGCCCATCAACCGATCGGATATGCAACTCATCCCCGATCCTGTCTCCTACTTCCTCGACCCCTTCACAGCGGACACCACCGTGGTCGTATTCTGTGATGTTTGGGATATTTACAAAAATCAACCCTACGAGAAATGCCCCCGAAGTATCGCCAAAAAAGCGCTTAAATACCTCGAAAGCACTGGTCTTGGTGATGTAGCTTACTTTGGACCTGAGAATGAGTTTTTTGTATTTGACTCCATCAAAATCCAAGATTCCATCAACTGCCAATCCTACGAAGTGGATGTTGAAGAGGGTACATGGAACAGCAATCGCGCCTATGAGAATGGTTACAACCTCGGACACCGACCTGGAACCAAGGGTGGCTATTTCCCCGTTGCTCCCGTTGATTCTATGGTTGACATCCGCGCTGAAATGGTCAAAGTCCTCAATCAAGTCGGCCTAGAGACATTCGTGGTTCACCACGAAGTAGCCCAAGGGCAAGGCGAGATCGGAGTTCGATTTGGAGATCTCATCAAGGCTGCTGACAATGTCCAAAAGCTCAAATATGTTGTCAAGATGGTCGCTCACATGAATGGTAAAACCGCCACTTTCATGCCCAAGCCCCTCTATGGAGACAATGGTAGCGGTATGCACACCCACATCAGCATCTGGAACAAGGGCGAAAACACCTTCGCTGGCGATGCCTACCAAGGCCTAAGCGAAACCGCTCTTCACTTTGTAGGGGGCGTCCTCAACCATGCCAAGAGTGCGGCGGCTTTCACTAACGCCTCCACCAACTCCTACAAGCGACTTATCCCTGGCTTTGAAGCACCCAGCATTCTCACCTACTCCGCTCAAAACCGAAGCGCTAGCGTGAGAATCCCCTACGTTCAAGGCGCCAAAGCCAAGCGTGTTGAGTTCCGATTCCCCGATAGCTCGGCCAACCCCTACCTCGCTTTCTCAGCACTTCTTATGGCAGGAATCGATGGCATCCAGACCAAAGCCAACCCTGGAGAGCCTATGGAAATGGATCTCTTTGAGCTCTCTTTGGACGAAATCAGAGAGAAGGGAATCAAGCAGATGCCCCACACTTTGCGAAGCGCTGTTGAAAATATGCTCGCGGACAAAGATTATCTCAAAAAAGGCGATGTATTCTCTGAGGATTTCCTTCAAACCTATAAAGCCTATAAGTTTGAGACTGAAATTTGGCCATGGGAAGCAAGACCCCATCCTTTTGAGTTCATCTCTACCTACTCTTGCTAATTTTTCCCCTTTCACACCTTTTGACCCAAAGAGGCCTCTTCCTCCTCTTTGGGTATAATCCTCTGTTTTAACCTCCCTGTAACTTCACCCCTTAAAAAGGTCTTACCATGATGAAACCCGTTGCCCTTATCACTGGTGCCTCCTCTGGCTTTGGAGAGGCAAGCGCAAGGCTTTTGGCTCCTCACTATCGCTTGATTCTAGCGGCTCGCCGTCTTGAGAGACTCACTCATCTCCAAGAAGAGCTTCAAGCCCTCACCGAGGTCTATCCTCTGGAGCTGGATGTGCGCCATCAGGCGGATGTCTCTAAAGCGATCGATTCTCTTCCTGATTCCTTCTCTGCGATTGATCTTCTCATCAACAACGCAGGGCTAGCACTAGGGCTAGAGGGGGCATGGGAGTGCGATTTGGAGGATTGGGAGAGGATGGTGGACACCAATATTAAAGGGGTGCTCTATTGCACGCGCGCGATTCTTCCTCAGATGGTGGAGCGCAACTGCGGCTACATCATCAATATTGGCTCCATCGCGGGCAACTGGCCTTATGCAGGTGGAAACGTCTATGGAGCGACCAAAGCTTTCATCGAGCAGTTTTCACGCAATCTTCGATGCGACTTAGCAGGCAAGAGAATCAGGGTCACCACTCTTAAGCCCGGAATGGCGGAGAGCGAATTCTCTCTTGTGCGTTTCAAGGGCGATGAAGAGCGCGCCAAAAAGGTCTATGAAGGAATCGAGCCTCTCACTCCTGAAGATATTGCCGCGACCATTCTCTATCTAGTCTCGCTCCCTGAGCGGATTAATGTGAATGAAATTGAGGTGATGCCGCTTTGCCAAAGCTTTGGCCGCACGACCATCACCCCCGTGAAAGAGTGAATTAGAGCTGGAGCTTGAGCGCCTCATTATCCATGATGGAGATTCCTCGATCAAGAACAGTTCGCGCGATCTCTTGCGCCTCTTTGAGCGAGTGCATGCAGGCGGTGCCGCACTGGTAGATGTTGAGCTCAGGAATCTCCTCCTCGCTCTTTAGCGTCAGAATATCTTCCATTGATCTCCTCCATGCCTCCAGGACTCTAGCGTTCTTGGGCACCCCAATAAGACTCATGTAGAAGCCCGTTCGGCAACCCATGGGTGAAATATCGATAATCTCAATTCCTTCTCCATTGAGGTGCTCTCTCATGAATCCAGCGAAAAGATGCTCAAGCGTATGGATTCCTTTTTCGCTCAAAATCTCCTGATTGGGACGACAAAATCGAAGGTCAAAAACCGCGATCTCATCCCCTTTGGGGGTGGTCATAGTTTTGGCTAGCCGAACCGCAGGGGCGGGCATTTTGGTGTGATCCACTTTAAAGCTATCTAGTAATGGCATATTCTAGGCTCCTTTTTTGACGCGCATTATAGCGCAGGTAGCTCAAGGGTGAACTCCGCCCCGCCCGCGATGTTCCTCGCATGGATGGAGCCCCCCATCTCGCGTTCTAAAATACTTTTGACCATAAAAAGCGACAGCCCCACCCCTTCGCCCTGAAACTTGGTCGTCGAATAGGGCTGGAAGATCTTCTCCACCATCTCCTCATCAATTCCACCTGCATTATCACGAATGATGATGAGCGCCTTTTGCTTAAGGCGTCTTGTCTCCACTTCGATTCGCTTAGGCTCCGACCCCTCTTTGATTCCCTCAAACGCCTCAATTGAATTCTGAAAAAGACTCAGAAGATTTTGGATGAGCTCTTTTTTGTGCTGCATGAGCACAATCTCCTCCCCGCGAATCTCTTTTTGAATCTTCCCTGCCAAAAGAGAGTTCTCCAAGAAGGAGAAGGCTTCTCTTATCGCCTCTTGAAGCATGAAACGCTCTTTAGTCCGCTCTTTTTTAAAAAAGCTAGAGAATTTGGAGATGGTCTCTGAGAGAGAGTGGATGGAACGTTCCATTGAGTTTAGATACCCCAACCACTCTTTGGCGTTGCCACTCCCGCTCTCTAGTGAATCTTTGAGCAAAGCGATCTGAAGTCCAAGACCATTAAGGGGCTGTCGCCATTGATGGGCGATACTGCTTAGGAGCTCCGAAGTGGCCGTGTATTTTGACTGACTGATGGTGAGTCTAAAAAGGGCGTTGACCTCTTTAAGAATCAACTCCTTGGCGGTGAAAGCGGCTAAACCAAACGCCACTAGAATCATTGCCACCAAAAAGCCAAAACTCTGCCAAAAAAAACGGCTCGCCTCAAGCTCAATCGCCTTGGCGTCTAAAATAGCAATAATCTCAAGACCTTGTGAATTTTCCAAAAAAAGAATCAGGCGATCCCCCTTGGAGCTTCTCCCCTCGAGCCACCCTATTCCCTCGCTTAAGACACCTCTTTTGAGGCTCTCCCAGTTACCCTTCTCACCCAAAGGCTTGCCAAGCAGGGTCGCATCATAAGGATAGACCCCAATAACACTCTCCTTGGAATCGACAATATAGAGAGAGGAGTGCTCGCTCAGATTTTGCCTCATTGATCTCTCATTGAACCACTCCAAGCTCCCTCCCCCCATCAAAACCCAAGAATCCTCACCTTTAGCGGGCTCTAGCGGAAGGGCAAAAGGAATGATAGGGCGCTGATGATTAGAGGAGACCACCGCATCCCCTGAGACGAATCGTCCCTCTTTTTGAGCTTTTTTCATCACCGCCATCGCCTCTTGAGAGACTTTTTGAAGGGGCATAAGGGAGCAGATCAACTCTCCTTGAGCGTTGGCTACCCCTAGATTGACATAGGCAGAGGAGAGGGCTTTAAATTCACGCAAAAGCTCTCGACACTCAGGGTTTCTCGCCTCTTTAATCGCTTCGATCTTCGAGAGTAGCGTCATCTCTTTTTGGGCGGAAAAGAGCATCGTCTCATGTGCTTTGGCCAGCGTATCAACATAGAGCACCGTCTTTTCAACCACGCGATCTTTGGCGCTTTGGCGGGCGTTCCAATTTTTATAAAAATCGAGGGCAAAAAAGGGGAGGAAAGAGAAGAAGATAATCAGGGCAATGCGATTCTTGTAGCTGTTCAGCAACAACGAGACATTCATCCGCACGCCCTTTGAAGAAGAGGGGAAGAGAGGAGATTAGACCCTCGCCTCCTCCCTTTTTTGGAGATAGACCCATCTAGCATCGACCTCTTTTTGCCACTGCTCGATGATATGTTCATTCTCTTTTTTAAAGAGGTGTTTAAATCGTCCTTGAGCGGCAAGGTAGTCTCTCACAGGAACAATATTTTTAGGTCGATAGGTGATATTAAGCTCGGTGCCATTGATGATCTCATAAAGAGGGAAGACCAAAGAATCAACCGCCAAATCGCTCACTTCTACGGTCAAGTTGGACTCAAATTTCCACTCCGTGGTGCAAGCACTCATCGCATTGATAAAGGTAGGACCTTCGGTTTCAAGCGCCATTTTAAGTTTTTTGGCCATGTCCTTCCACTTGTTGGGAGCGACTTGCGCCACATAGGGAGCACCATGAGCAGCCATAATTTGGAGAATGTCTTTTTTCTTGTCTTTCTTTCCATAGCTCACACGACCCGCTGGGGTGGTGGTGGTACTCGCGCCAATAGGGGTCGAGCCGCTTCTTTGTCCTCCCGTGTTGGCGTAGACTTCGTTATCAAGACAGATATAAGTCATATTGTGACCGCGCTCAAAACAGCCGCTGATGTACTGAAACCCAATATCATAGGTCGAGCCATCTCCACCAAAGGCGACAAATTTGGGCTTTTTCTCGGAGTAGAGCTTGCCTTTGCGCTCCAGCGCCTTATACATCGCCTCGGCTCCTGCGACTGCGGTGGAGCTATTTTCAAAGCCAATGTGAATCCAAGGCACATCCCAAGAGGTGTAGGGGTAAACGGCGGTGCTCACTTCAAGACACCCTGTGGCGCTACTGAGAATCAAAGGATCGTCGGTGGCGTTGAGCACTTCGCGGACAATCATGCCGTGCGCACAACCAGGGCAAAGAAGGTGGGCTCCTTCGAAACGCTCCGCGGCTTTGGAGTATTGTTTAAGATTCTTAATCTCGTTCATTATCTTTCCTTGCTAGGGCTTAATTGAAGCCAAGTTTAGGTCCGCGAAGACCAATAAACTGCTGGGTGGGAACGGTGAGCTTGCCTGCATCGGCGTTTTGCTTCTGCTCTTTGTAGATCTGCAAAAGGTCTGACTGCTTCATATCGCGTCCGCCCAAGCCATAAATATAGTTGGTGAGGATAGGCCTTTTAGAGCCCTCGAATTGATAGAGAGCGGCGGCACACTCGTTAAAGAGCATTCCCATCGCTCCAGCAGGAAGACTTCGATCAAGGAAGGCCGCGGCTTTGCAATCTTTGAGTGCCTCAGCAATCATTTTGTAAGGAAAGGGGCGAAGCACGCGAAGTGAAACCACACCCGCTTTGATTCCCCCAGCTCTAGCCGCCTTAGCCGCGATTCTTGCCGATTCAACAGTGGTGCCAAGTGCGACGATAGCCACTTCAGCATCTTCCATGTCATACTCCTCAATCACCTTATACTCTCGCCCCGTAAGCTCCTTAAACTCTTTAAAGACCCGCTCAATCACAGGGAAAGCATTCATAAGGTCATTATGATGGCGTGCTTTGTGCTCGAAATGCCAGTCTTCTTCAGTTTGCGCCCCATAGGTGGCAGGCTTGCTGAAATCAAGCATAGGATTCTTGGGTTTATAGTCCCCAATAAAGGCATAAGCCTCATCATCTTGCAAGGGTCGCACGGTCTGTGCGGTGTGAGAACAGATGAATCCATCTTGATGCACCATCACAGGCAGTCTCACATCATAATCTTCAGCGATTTTAAACGCCATGAGATTGAAGTCGTAAGCCTCTTGAGGGTTATAGGTGCAGAGATTGACCCATCCTGCATCTCGACCCAAATACATATCAGAGTGATCACCATTCACGTTGAGAGGGGCAGCTAGAGCGCGATTCACAACATTCAGTACGATAGGAAGGCGCATCCCTGAAGCCTGATAGAGCACCTCCACCATGAGCGCAAAGCCCTGGGAGCTTGTCGCGGTGGCGACCCGACCTCCCGCTGCGGCTGCACCCACACAGCCACTCATGGCTGCGTGCTCTGATTCGACCATCACAAATTCACCATCAATGTAGCCATCCGCCAAGAAGCTACTGTAGTTCATCACAATAGGCGTGGAGGGCGTGATAGGATACGCCGCCACTACATCGATTCTCGCTTGTCTCATGGCGTGAGTCGCCGCCATGTTGCCATCCCACACCTCTATTTCGTGCAATTCCATCTTTTCTGCCATGGGGTATCCTTACTTTTTCTCTTCTTTTTTAGGCCAAGAAGCAAGGGCTGCCTCCTCGCTCTCGTGATCGTTAAACATCAAAAGGGACTTAGGGTTGGTGGGGCAGACGCTCACGCAAACACCACAGCCTTTGCAATGCACATAATCGACGCCTGTCATCTTCTCGCTTCTCACCAAAATTGAAGAATCGGGGCAGTAGAGCCAACAGAAGTAGCAGTGAATACAGCCCTCAGGATTGTAAACAGGCTTCTCTACGCGCCAGTGCGCTGTGCTTGCCGTGTAGGAGTTATCGGAGTTATAGTCTCTCTCTTCGGCGTGCTTTTCGACATTTTTCTCACCCTCTTTCTCAAAAGGAAAGAGTAGAGAACCAATTTCAAATTCATTCCAGCCTTTGTAGTTCACAATATCTCCTTACTTCACTTCATCATAGGCGCGCTTGATGGCGACCATGTTGGCATCAATCACTTTTTGGGGAAGCTTTTTGCCTAAGACTTTTTTGAAGGCGTTCAAAAAGAAGTCAAGCTCAAGCGCTCCAGAGACCTTGATGAAAGCGCCAAGCATCGGAGCATTAGGAATCGCTTTGCCCAAGGTGTCGAGCGAAATCTGAATACAGTCTAGCACATAGACCTCTTTGCCTGCCAAATCGGGCTTCTTAGCGAGGAGCTCCTCTTTGCTTAGGTGGGTGGTGATAATATATTTGGTGGAGGACTTTTCGTTGGCACAGATGTCGGTGATATAGGTTAAACCTGGATCAATCACCAAAACATAGTCGGGATTCATGAATTTTTCGTGGTTAAGAATCGCTTGATCATCGATTCGATTGTAGGCCGTCATGGCCGCCCCGCGCTTGGCCGAACCATAAAACGCAAACGCTTGAACCTCTTTGCCTGTTCCAGCGATCACGTCAGCCAAACCTTTTGCTCCCGTCACCGCGCCCTGACCAGCGCGGCTATGCCACCTTATTTCTAGCATTTCTCGGATTCTCCTAAATGTTTAAGCTAAAGCTTTTCAATTTTAGAGAAGCGGGACTTAAAACCCCCTTTGTTTTTCAAAAAGTAACGATTTTTCTTAAGCTTGAGTTACCCTTTGGATGTAGTAAACCGCCTCAAGCGCGTCTTTAGAGACATTAAGCGTGTATTTGCGTAACATCTCCTCTTCGGCATAGCCACTAAGCACTGCCACGCTCTTTATTCCCGCCTCTTGGGCCGCCAAAAGATCCAATGGGGTATCTCCCACCATCCAAGCACTCACTTCCTTGATTCCAATCTCGCTAAGCGCCTTAAATATGGGCTCTGGATGAGGCTTGGCATTCGTCACATCCTCGCGACCGACAATGCTTTTAAAGAAGTGGAGCACCTCAAAATACTCCAATAGCTCCCTAGAAAATCGTCCTGTTTTAGTCGTAACCACTCCAAGTGTTGCAAATTTACTCGCTTCAAGGATGGCTTCGCGCGCCTTAGGCAAAAGATTAGTCTTGGGCTTGGAAATAATCCGATAGTGCGCCTTGTAGTCAAGCACATGCTGAGTGATATTGACTTCGGGGACCCCAAGCCTCAAAAACATATCCTCTAAAGTGTGTCCAATGAGCTCTACTACCTTCCCTTGAGAGGGGATGGCTCCTCCGTTTTTCTCAAAGGCGACACAAAACCCCTCATAAACTGCTTCCGTCGAATCGATAAGTGTTCCATCTAGATCAAAAAGAATCACAGGGGTGTTTTGCATAAAGGCTCCTTAGTTTGAATTTTTCTCTCCCTAGCGATCACCCAGAGCACCAGCAAAAAGCCTGAGATCATTGCCAATGGATAGCTCAGCCAAATCCCCTGCAATCCGAAGAATCGAGGTAGTAGCTCCAGCCAAAAGAGGATGAAAACGAAATTATACGATAGCGAAATGACAAAGGAGACCAAAGAACGCCCGATGGATTGAAAAAAGACGGCACTAAGAATATTCAATCCCAAAAAAAGATAGCCCGCGTAGTAGATTCGCATCGCCTCCGCGCTCTCTTTTGCCAAAGGGGCGTCCAAAGGGAAAAAGAGCTCTGCTAAAAAAGGAGCAAAGCTCCATGACAGGGCGTAAAGCACGAATCCAAGGACAAGCGTGATCCCAAAAGAGAATCGAAAAACAGCCCTCACTCGATCATAAAATCCCGCCCCATGGTTGAAGCTTGCAATAGGTTGAAGCCCCTGCGAAGCAGCCACGAGTGCGGTCACCGCCATCACGCCAATGTAACTCACCGCGCCAAAGATCGCCACCCCCTCCTCTTTGGATATCTCCATGAGCTTGAGATTGAACAAAACCACCACAATTCCTGCGGCCGCCTCTGATAAAGCGGGAGCAACCCCATTGGCAAAAGCGCGAAAGACATAGGAGAATCGAAGCCTCAGCGAAGAAAAATAGATATTACCTCGCTTCAAGTAGAAGTGCCCCCCTAAAATCAAAAGCCCAATAAGATGCCCCAAAACCGTAGCTAGCGCCGCGCCAAAAAGCCCCCACGAAAAGATAAAGATAAAGAGATAATTGAGCACAATATTGCTCAAAGAGCCCACGACCATTGAGCTCATCGCCAAATAGGGCGCGCGGTCGTTGCGCACAAAAGCCTCTAGGAGTGGCTGCACCATCATAATAGGCGCAGCAAGAACAATCACCCCCAAATACTCCTTCACATAGGGTAGCAGCTTCTCTCCTGCCCCCAACCAAAGCGCCAAAGAATCGCGATAGGCAAAAAGCCCTAGGGCTAGCAATGAGGAGAGAAAGAGCATGAAAAGCGCCACCGAGCTAAAAATCTCTCTCGCCTCCTCATCATCCCCCCGCCCTAGCGCCATAGAGGCGAGAGCTGAGCCCCCGAAGCCAAAAAGAACCTCTAGGCTCATAAAGAGATAAAAGAGAGGGACACAGAGATTCACCGCCGCCAATCCCAAAGGTCCTACGCCACGCCCCACGAAAATTCCGTCAAAGAACACATAGGTGGAGAGGATGAAGAGCCCAAAGAGCGCAGGAAAAAAATAGGAGAAGAAGAGTTTAGGGATAGAATCGCGTGAAAGATCGATGGATGACATGAGAAAATACCTTTTGAATGATTGCCCAAAAAGAGAAGAGGGGGAGAGCGAGGAGAAAAAAGGAGAGGAGAGCCCCCTCCTTGGATAAGATTCTTATCTCTTGGAGAACTGGGGGCTTCTTCGCGCCTTTCGCTTTCCATATTTCTTTCGTTCGACCACTCTGGAATCTCGAGTCAAGAGGCCTTTGGGCTTAAGAATCGCTCTAAAGGCAATGTCATAAGCAGAAAGTGCCTTGGAGATTCCATGTCGCAAAGCCTCAGCCTGAGCAGAATATCCGCCGCCAAGTGTTACAGAGACGATATCGACGCTCTTCTCTTGTTTGGTAAGAAGAAGGGGTTGCATGACCTTCATTTTGATCGCTTCATGTCCGCCAAGCCAGTCATTGAGAGTGGTTCCATTGACGGTTAGCTTGCCGCTACCTGGGGTGAGCCATACTTTAGCGATCGCTGTTTTTCTTTTTCCGGTTGCATAAATCTTTGCCATTTCTCTCTATCCTTACTTCGTTACTTGTGCGGTATGGGGATGCTCAGCACCAGCATACACTTTGAGCTTTTTGAGCATCGCTCGACCTAGCTTGGTCTTGGGCAACATCCCTCTAGCCGCGAGTCGGAAAAGCTTCTCAGGATTCTTCTCCAAAAGCTCTTGAAGAGTTTGAGATTTAGTGCTACCGAAATAGCCAGAGTGCGTGAAGTACTCTTTCGCTTCGAGTTTCAAACCGCTGAAAACCACCTTGGATGCGTTGACGATAACGACGAAATCGCCGCAATCCACATGAGGGGTATAGTCAGGTCGGTGCTTGCCTCTAAGAAGAGTAGCCACTTGAGTCATGAGACGACCGAAAGTCTTGCCTTCGGCATCCAGCACGACCCATTCGCGCTTGATTTCATTAGCTTTCGCCATTTTTGTCATGTTCATGATTATGCCTCTTGGGTATATTTGCCTAGGCGAAGGAGAGCCTTGCCAAAACGTGGGGGAATTGTAGGGGAATTTGACTTTATTTAGACTTAAATTAAGGTTTTTCTAAAAATTAAATTTCAACTGGAAACTCTAGGGTTTTTTGAGAGGATTCTCAATCTTCCAGCCCCGCTCATAGTGCTTCTCCTGCTCTTCTAGGAGGCGTTTTTTGGGATCATCAAGCTCCCAAGCCTCATCAAACTTTTTTTTGATGATATCCTCAATCGATTCTTCGCTCTCGCCCACCACGCCATCAGACTCAAAAATCTCTCGAATCACCGCATAGAGCTGAATGTCTTGAGTGATAATCTCTAATGCCTTTTGACGATCGGTGATATACTCCTCATAGCTCTTTTGATACTCCTCTAGCCGCAATTGAATACGATCAAAGACACTATCGGCAAGATTTTGAGGCTCGATTCTCTCTCGCAGGATTTTTTGGGCTTTTTTGAGCTCCTCTTCATGCACCTGATGATCAAAATAGATCGCCACGGGCAAAATCACCATCAAGCGCTCGACCCCGATTCCAAGGGAGCGCGTCTGCCAGTAGAGAAAAAGACGAGAGAGAAGCGAATCCATTCCTAGTCTCGCAAGATTTCCGTGCCAATTCCCTCGCTAGTGAAAAGCTCCAAAAGAAGCGAGTGTTCGACACGACCATCGATGATGTGTGCCTTCTCTACGCCTCCTTTGACGCACTCCACGCAAGCGTCCACCTTGGGAATCATCCCGCCATTAATCACGCCTGAGCGCTTATTCTCCTCCACCTCGCTGAGTGTTAAGCTCTCCATCAAGCTCCCCTCGCCATCAAGCACTCCTTGGGTGTCGGTGAGAAAGATCACTTTGCGTGCTTTGATTGCCTTGGCAATCTCGCTCGCAGCCGTGTCGGCATTGATATTGTAGCCCGGATGTCCCGCCTCTT
Source organism: Wolinella succinogenes DSM 1740 (assembly GCF_000196135.1). NCBI lineage: Bacteria > Pseudomonadati > Campylobacterota > Epsilonproteobacteria > Campylobacterales > Helicobacteraceae > Wolinella > Wolinella succinogenes. The sequence continues at coordinate 2,020,956 of NC_005090.1, forward strand.
CGCCCTCGGCCACAGGCGCGATCACGGGAACAAAGCCCTTCTCAAGGAGGTTATAGATGATCTCTGCTTTCACCTCTTTGACTTCGCCCGTGTAGCCAAAGCGCCCTCCATCTTTAGGCTCGGCTCGTAGCAATGAAGAATCTTTGCCGCTGATTCCCACCGCCTTGACTCCGTGATGATTCAAAAAGGAGGTGATCTCTTTATTGATATCGCCGCTTAGCACCATCTCCACGATCTTCATTGAATCAATGCAGGTGATTCGATGCCCCTCCACAAACTTGCTCTCAATTCCTAGCTTTCCCAAAAGATCCGTGATCTTCTTGCCTCCGCCATGCACAATCACAGGCTTAATTCCGAGCATATAGAGGAGGACGATATCGATGGCAAACTGCTCTTTGAGCGTGGGATTAATCTGGGCGGCTCCCCCATATTTGATCACCATCGTGCTGCCGCTAAAGAGCTTGATATGAGGAAGAGAATCCAGGAGGATACTGACGATTTTGGAACGCTTTTGCATGATTTGACTCGCTTTGCTAAAGGGGCAATCCCCTTGTTATAAGCCCGACAAAAAGCCTTGAGAAGGGGGATTTTGCAGGGTAAATAGAGGGACTATTATAGCAGGTTTACAGGGGAATTGAGCCGCTCCCCTCAAAGAGGCTCTGGCGCTATCACCCCTTGGCAACTAGAGCCAAGCCCCGCGGTGCAAGCATAACAGTGCTCACCAAAAACCACACGGCGCTTTAGCGACTTTTGGATAAGCATCTCCTCTAGACTCTTCGCCCCTTGCGCCTCCAAAGAGAGCATCTGGTTAAAGTCGCAATCATAGATTCGCCCCTCATAGGAGACGGAGATTTGAGAGCGGCACATGAGGTGGGGGGTGGCGCTTGGATTGAAGTGGGTTCTAAGAAGCGTCTCATATTCTAGGAGCTCACCTGACCTCTCTAAAGAATCACGGAATCGTCCGATGGGAATATTGTTCATGCTCAAAAGCCGATGGAAGAAAATCTCCTCTTTTTCAAAGAGCTGCTCCTTGTAAAGGCGCTCTAGCTCCATCACCCTAGGGGGTAAAAAGGGACCGCTTGGATTGTAGACAAAATCGAGCTTCAAGTCGGGATTTTTCCCATAACCCAGCGCATTGAGCCGTTTGATCACTTCAATAGAATCTCCATAAACCCCCCTTCCTCGCACCCTATCCACCTCCTCCTCGCTCACCTCAGGAAGTGATGCGACGAGTTCGACTTTGTGTTTGGCATAAAACTCCGCCAAATGCTCCCATGGCGACTCTTTTAAAATCACCAAATTGGTGCGCACAATGAGGCGAGAGGCGACCTTGGATCCCTCATGGATGAGCCACTCAAAGTGCGGATTCATCTCAGGTGCTCCCCCTGTAATATCCAGCGTCTCAAAGCCGTGTCGAACAAAAAGCTCTAAAGCCTTTTTCATCACTTCTTGGCTCATCTGCTCCCTGCGGTTGGGCCCTGCTTCCACATGGCAGTGGCGACAGGCAAGGTTGCACACTTTGCCTAGATTGAGCTGCATGGTGTGGAGCTTTTGGGTCTCTTTCAAGGAATCAGAGATTCGCTCCCCAAAGGGAGTGGAATCGGAATAAGAGACCACCAAGGCTTCCTTGGGGGTGGCGGGATTTCCGCGCTCTATTCGCTCTCCATAGGAGAGAAAAGCAGGAGAATCCTCCCCCCAGATGGCGCGAAACTCTTTGATGAACGCCTCTGAATCGTAATTTAGCTCGATGGCATCAATGAATAGCCCCTCAAAATAGGTGCCATAGAGCCTTTGAAAAGGAGCTTTTTGAGTGGAGATGCGCGTAATAACTCCCGAACCAAGCGAGGGGAAATTGGGTAACCCCGCAGCCCCATTGTTGATCACCACGCCATGAGGAAGGGCTAGCAAAGCCGCCCCGCAAGTGTGCGAGGAGGCCAAAATGCTCACTTCATTCTCTTTGAGCCAATCCTCTAACTCCCTCTGTCGCTTGGGGTTTTGAAGATTCTCTTTGGAGCACATCCAGCCCGCTAGACTCTTTTCATCCCCATGCGTCACCGCCACCTTTTTGCCTCCGACCCAAAGCCCAATATTCTTAGCGCGTGCACCCAAACGCTCTTTATACCCCCTCAAAGAAGAATCGACCCTCTCGCGCAACCTTTCATGAATCGCATTCGCCCACTTAACCGTAAGCGAGGAGGTCCAAGAAGGATAGAAGCAGCCACACCCTGCCTCACTCTTCTCTTGGCGCGCCAGCTCCACTTCAACATTGCCATTGAGCAGAATATAGTCGGCGATTCCCTCTTCGATTCTCACAAATGACTCAACGCTTGCATCAAACCAGTGAATGTCTCCATTAAACACCACCAGAGCCTCAGGCTCAACAAGGGATTTAAGGGCTTGAAGCGCCTGAAAATTCCCATAAAGCCCTCCGACCACATAGAGCGTCTCACACGAGGGCGATTCTTCCCAAGAAAATTGAAGAGCGTAGTCGCTAGGACAGTACTCCATCATCGATTTTTCCAAAGCGAAGGGAGCCAATAGGCAATCACGCAGAGAATCAGTCCATAAAAATTGACCCCCAAAAGCATCGCCGAATCTCCCTCTCCGATCTTAAGAAACTCAGGCAATCCCCCCAGCACTAGCCAGATTCCAAGGGCAATACCCAGCCAAAAGCTCAAATGAAATCCAAGAGGCGTAGGACGAATCCAGCCATGCAGCATGAACACTGGCGCTAGCCCGATCACCATCGTCCCGCTAATCGTGGTCGCTTTTAAAATATCCGTCCCCAAGAACATAGGAATATTCCCAAAAATCGCAAAAATGACCATGGCGATCATCCCCACCCCAATAGCCTTAGCGCCTAGATTCTTCCCTAAAAGCTCTGCCAAATCCCTGCCCACAAGCTTAGAGAGACTAGAGAAGGTCGAATCAAGAGTCGATCCCGCCGCAATCACCATGACGACAGTCATCACTAAAAGCGCCCCCGTCCCCATCGAACCCGCTAGTGCGGCTGGAACATTTCCGCTGGCTGTAAGCCCGATAAGCTTGGCATGAATCCCTACAAAACTAAAAAGCACGATGGCGATAAATCCTAAAATCCCCGAAATCACAAACGCCCTCAACATCGTCTTTTCTTCACAGATGAACCCTCGATCCGTGAGCACGGGATCATGAAAAGGGTAACTAAAGAGCTGAAGCGCGGCCACAAGGAGCAGATCGACTCCCGCCTCCAATCTCCAATCCCCTGTGCCAAGAAGAGTGGGGAGAGTGTTTTGAGGCAAAATATCACCCATCACCCAGGCTAGGAGCAGGATAAAGATGAGCGCCTGCGCGACATCCGTCATGATAGAGCCTCTAAGTCCTCCCCTTAGAGAGTAAAGGAGTGTGATGAGTGTGAAAAGAAGCGCGGCGATGATGAATCCTTGGCTCCCGCTTGCCCCATAATAACCCCCCACTACCGCTGTGTTGCTCCAAACCTCATTAAAGAGGCGAATAAGAATCGCGGCACTGAAAGCAAATGCAGCCCACTGCCCATAGTGGGTCGTCAAAAATTCGACCAGCCCTCTAGCGCCAAACTTGGTGCGCAGGCGATAGATGGCTAGCCCAGCGATGGGAATGCAAAGCCAATAAGTTGCATAGGCGATTCCACCCACAATCCCATACTTCGCACCCAAGTTGGCCGCATTGGTGATGGACTTAGCAAAAATCCAACTAATAAAAATACTGCTTGTAAGCAGGGGCATAGAGATGCTTTTTCCAAGGGCACTCTCGCCATTGAAAAAGCTTCCAATGGTTTGCGCGCGCGGAGAGAGGAGATACATGACGATTCCATAAATCGCCAAGAATCCCCAAAAATAGAGACCGTAGTGTTCCATTGAGTGAATTTCCTTTTTGATTGAGTCCGCTTGAGGATAAAAGGGTGTTTTCTAAACCTAGAAACTAAAGCAAAGAGAGCAAAGATCGCCCCTATGCCCTTAAAGATGGTGTATTATAGACAAATCCAATTCCTAAAATCAATCGAAATCCAAAAGGAGTCTCATGAAAATAGCGATTTTAGATGCCCTCACCCTGGGGGGATGCGACCTAGAATCTCTCTCTAAGTGGGGTGAGTTGACCCTCTATCCCACCACCTCCAAAGAGGAGCGCCTAGCGCACTCTCAAGGCCAGACGATTCTCATCACCAACAAGGTGGTGCTAGATGAAGAGATTCTCTCTCAGCTTCCCGACCTCAAGCTCATTTGCATCTCCGCCACAGGGATGAACAATGTGGATCTTGCCTACGCAAAAAAGAGAGGAATCGCCGTCAAAAATGTCGCGGGCTACTCCACTAGCGGCGTAGCTCAGCACACCCTGCTCCTTGTCCTTGCGCTCCTAGGGAAGCTCCCCTACTATCACCAATACACTCAAAAAGGAGCATGGATGGAGAGCCCCATTTTCACCCATTTGGATGAGGAGATGCATGAATTGAAGGGGAAGAAATGGGGAATCATCGGCATGGGAGCCATCGGGCAAAGGGTCGCTAAGCTCGCCACTGCCTTTGGAGCGATTCCTTCCTACCACTCCACTAGCGGCGCCAACACTCACCAGCCCTATCCTGCACTCACCCTAGAGGCGATTCTTGAAGAATCGGACATTCTCACCATTCATGCTCCTTTGAATGAAAAAACGCATCACCTGCTGAATGAATCGCGCCTCAAAAGGGTTAAAAGGGGGGCGATTCTAATCAATGTAGGGCGCGGAGGAATCGTGGATGAAGAGGCGCTTTCTCGTCTCATGCTGGAAAGGAATCTTTGGGTGGGACTCGATGTGCTAGAGAGCGAACCGATGCAAAAAAATCACCCCCTCCAAAATCCAGCACTAAAGGAGCGTCTCATCATTACTCCTCACATCGCTTGGGGCTACAAGGAGAGTCGAGAACGCCTCATAAAAGGCGTGGAGCAAAATATCCAAGAGGCCTTAAGGGAGGGTCTTCTCTAGGCGACTCGTTCGCGTATCACCGGGGAGTCGATAATAGATCGCCTCCCGCCCCTCATAGAGAATCTCCACCTCCCTTTTTTCCCCGTTTTTGAGCGTCAAACTCACCCCTTTTTGATAGAAGAGAATCTCTCCTATGCTCCGACCAACAGGAGGGAAAAAGGCAAGAAGCGCAAAAAAAATCATTGCAAGGTAGGCCCCCCTAAAGAGATTGGATAAAGGCGCGTAAAGGAGGAGATATCCCACAAAAAAAGAGGAGAGGAGATAGCCCCAGCCATTAAGAGTGTAGGCGAAATAGGGATTGAAATATTCATGGATTCCGTGATATTTGAGGTAGCTCTCCATCACCCCCGCCAAAAGAATCGCCGTAGGAATGAGCGCGAAAAGCAGTCCAAAAAAGAGCACCGAAAAGAGTTTGGCCATTGCACTACCCTCGAAGTTTGCGGCGCCTAGAGCGTCCTAGTCGCCATATTTTAGAGGGTTGCCCCTCGCATAATCCCGCCTCATCTAACACCATTATATCGCAAGCCCTCTCTCCAAACTCCAAAGAAAAAACCCCTCCGCTTGGATTGGCCGAGGTGGAGTAGAGGTAACCAAAACGCTCTAAAAAACGCCGATGCCTAGGCTCTTTGACCACACGAATACCCGCTCCATTGGGATAGACAAAGGAGCTTTTATTGCTCCTTCGAACAAGGTTTCTAAAGAGTAGGGGCACACGAGAGAATCGCTTGAGGGCGGAGAGAGAATCGAGCGTGAGCAAGATAGGCTTTTGAGAAGGGCGGGACTTGAGAGCAGCCAAGCGATGGGGGTCTTGGCTCAAAAGCCCCACGGTCGTATCGGTTTGAACCAGATAGACCGATTGGGGATTCATCGAGGCTAACCTCGGAGGTAGTCTTGGATCGCCACCGCGCTATTCACCTCGCCCTCTCGCATCTCTTTAATGGCGAGTGCCGCGGCATTAGCGGCAGCCAGCGTGGTGAAATAGGGGACATTGCTCCGCAAGACTTGATGGCGAATGCGCTTGGCATCATCTTTGCTCGATTTGTTGTCGCTAGTGTTGATCGCCAGCGCCACATCGCCATTGGTGAGCATATCTTCGATATTGGGTCGCCCCTCTGAGATCTTAAGCACCACTTGCGCCTTCACGCCTGCCTCCAAAAGCGCCTTGTGCGTGCCGCCTGTGGCCAAAATCTCAAAGCCCAGCGTCTCAAACTTTCGTGCGATTTCCACGCCATGCGCCTTATCCAAATCGGTGAGCGAGATGAAGAGCTTCCCTTTTTGGGGGAGAGAGTTTTTGCACGCAAGCTGACTCTTGGCAAAGCTGATTCCAAAGCTGTGGCTAATTCCCATCACTTCGCCCGTGGACTTCATCTCAGGCCCCAAAATCAGATCAGCTCCGCTTAGCTTGGTGAAAGGAAAGACCGATTCTTTGACAGCGATATGCTTTGTGGGTTTGGGCTTATAGATTCCCTCCTCTTCCATCACCATATTGAATCGATCATAGAAGGAGAGAGCTTCGAGCAAATCGCCCTTCCACATGACACGCGTGGCGACTTTGGCTAGAGGGATTCCCGTGGCCTTGCTCACAAAAGGAACGGTTCGGCTGGCGCGAGGATTGACTTCGATAAGATAGATCATCCCCTTGTGAATGGCGTATTGGGTGTTCATGAGACCCTTCACCCCAAGAGCTAGGGCGATTTTGGCGGTGAGGTGCTCCAACTCCTTAAGCAAAGCAGGCTCAATGCTCACCGCAGGGAGTGAGCAGGCGCTATCGCCTGAGTGGATTCCTGCCTCTTCGATGTGTTGCATAATTCCTGCGACATAGACCTTTTGGCCATCACTGATCGCGTCCACATCCAGCTCAATGGCGTTATCAAGAAACTTGTCAATCAATACAGGCGATTCGTTGCTCACACTCACCGCCTCTTCCATGTAGAGCTTGAGCTCCTCTTGGTTGTAGACGATTCGCATGGCGCGTCCTCCAAGCACATAGCTGGGGCGCACAAGCACGGGGAATCCTATGCGATTGGCGATCTCGTGGGCCTCTTCCTTGGTGAAAGCCGTCCCATTTTCGGGTTGTTTGAGACCATTCTCCTCCACAAAACGGGAGAACTTCTCTCGATCCTCCGCCACATCAATCACCTTGGCGCTCGTTCCGATGATATTGGCTCCGATTCGCGTGAGATTCTTTGCAAGCTTCAAAGGGGTTTGACCTCCAAAGTGGACAATCACACCATCGGGCTTCTCGCGCTCAATGACACTTCGGACATGCTCAAAATCGATGGGCTCAAAGTAGAGAACATCGCTGGTGTCATAATCGGTGCTCACTGTTTCAGGATTGCAGTTGTACATGATAGAGGTGATTCCCATATCTTCGAGTGCAAAGGAGGCGTGAACGCAACAGTAATCAAACTCGATACCCTGCCCGATACGGTTAGGCCCTCCGCCAATAATCATCACCTTTTTCTTAGAAGAATTCTCCTCTAGTGCTCTCCCTGCACCCGCAATCTCCATGATATTGGTGCTGGAGTAGAGATAGGGAGTGAGAGCCTCAAATTCAGCGGCGCAGGTGTCTACCTCCTGATATTCTAAAACCACTCCAAGACGCGCTCTCGCCTCATAGACCTCCGATTCACTTAGCTCTATGCCCTCTTTTTTGCTGATGAGAGAGGCGATCATCTTGTCGCTAAAGCCCTGCGCTTTGATCGCCCTAAGCCGCGTCTTGTCCGCCAAAAGCTCCAAATCGATGCTCGATTCGGACTTGATGATCTGCTCAATCTGTTCCAAAAACCATGGGTCAATCTTGCAAAGCTCATGAATCTCCTCTCGGCTCAAGCCAAGCCTAAAGCCCTCTGCCACATAAAGGAGTCGCTCCGCATTGGGTCGGCGAATCTCTTTTTTCACCAGCTCCAAATCGTTGCTAATAGGATTAAAGCCAAAGATTCCCGTCTCCATGGAGCAGAGCGCTTTTTGGAGCGATTCTTGGAAGGTGGCGCCAATGGCCATCACTTCGCCGATACTCTTCATTGAAGTGGTGAGGGTGCTATCGGCCTGGGGGAACTTCTCAAAGGTGAATCGGGGAATCTTAGTGACAATGTAGTCAATGGTCGGCTCAAAAGAGGCGGGAGTGCCGGTGATATCATTCTTGATCTCATCAAGCGTGTAGCCTACCGCCAAAAGGGTCGCGACCTTGGCAATGGGATAGCCTGTCGCCTTAGAGGCAAGCGCAGAGCTTCGAGAGACTCTAGGATTCATCTCAATCACGATCATGCGCCCCGTTTCAGGATGAATGGAAAACTGCACATTGCTTCCGCCCGTATCCACGCCAATCTCGCGTAAAATCGCAAAAGAGGCATCCCTCATGCGCTGATACTCTTTATCCGTGAGGGTGAGCGCAGGAGCAATCGTGATACTATCACCCGTGTGCACGCCCATGGGATCGAGATTTTCGATGGAACAGACAATGATGCAGTTATCCGCCCTATCTCGAATCACCTCCATCTCATACTCCTTCCAGCCAAGGAGCGATTCTTCGATAAGAATCTCATGGATAGGGCTGATCTCTAGTCCATTTTGAGCCAATTGCTTGAACTCTTCGATATTGTAGGCGACCCCACTGCCTCCCCCTGCAAGCGTGAAACTGGCACGAATAATGAGCGGGAATCCAATCTCTTTGGCCGCAATCATCGCCTCTTCCATATTGTAGGCGTAGCGAGAGAGGGGGAGATCCATCCCGATTTTTTGCATCGCCTCCTTGAAGGCTTGGCGATCTTCACCTTTTTTGATCGCCTCAGGCTTGGCCCCTAGAAAGACCACATCCTCTAGCATTCCTTTATTGTGCATACTCATGGCGATATTAAGCGCCGTTTGTCCACCCATCGTAGGAAGAATCGCATCCACTTTCTCTTTGCGGATGATGTCTTGAACGATCTCTTCGGTGATGGGTTCAATATAGGTGCGATCGGCAAACTCAGGGTCGGTCATGATCGTCGCGGGGTTGGAGTTGATGAGGACGACTTTGTAGCCAAGGCTTTTGAGGGTCTTGGCGGCTTGGGTGCCTGAGTAGTCAAACTCGCACGCCTGACCGATGATGATAGGGCCTGATCCAATCAAAAGGATGGTTTTGATGTCTTCTCGCTTGGGCATGATTCAACCTTAGAGTTTTGATGTCGTTCCAAAAGGGGCAAAATTGGGCGATTCTAACGAAAAAGCACTTAAGAAAAAGCATTAAAAAATCAGATAACCTCCCGATAGAATGCCTCCAAAGCCCTTCTTTACTTCCTTTTTAACTTTTTTAGGCTACAATCCCGCCTCACTTCCAAGAAGTAGGCACTGAGTCCGCTAGAGCGCGGATTGAGTGCCTCCTTTTAGACCTGTGCAATGGGCCCTTGGAGCAATGCTTCAGGGTGGGAACACAGCAGAGCCCTCCAGAGGTTCATGTGCCGCAGGTATCTGAAGGGGGGTCTTGCCAATTTTATAACTTGCTTTAAACTCTTTTCCTCTACAATCCCCTCCAATCCAAAAATCAGACTCTCGCCAAGTCGCCCAAAATTTAGCGACTCTAGATATCATTAAACAAGGAATCAACGCCATGTGGGTGACACGACAAGATAGTGTGAATTTCCAGCAAGAGTATCTCATCGAAAACAAGATTTTGGATGCCCGAAGCGAAAAGAATACGCTAGAGATATTCAAAAGCCCTGCCTTTGAAGAGATCGCGCTCCTCAATCAAAAACAGCTTCTTCTTAAAACCCTGCTCTCCCAAGAGAGCGAGCTTTTAGCGCATGTTCCGCTTTGCGTTCACCCCACTCCAAAGAGGGTGCTTATCGCGGGAAGTTTCAATCTGGAGGTCGCCTTTGAAGCATTGCGCCACGAAGAGACCCAAGTGGATTTTCTCCAAAAAGATGAGAAGATTCTTCACTCTCTAATCAGCTTTTTTCCTCACTTTCAGGAGACCCTTCATCATCCGCGATTTCGCGTGATTGAAGAGATCGATTCTTTGAAAAGCTATGAAGTGATCATCCATACTTCACTCCTCTCTCTGGAGGAGATTGCTCCGCTTTTTGCCTCCCTCTCTTTGGATGGAATCTTTATCACTCGCCTTGAAAACCTCCTCCTCCACACCGAATCAATGCGTCGCTATCTCCTAGGAATCGCTCACCACTTTAGCATTGCGATGCCTTTTGTCTCTCCTTTTTCGCTCAATGCTGATAGCCATTTCCTCTTCGCCTCACGCCGCTTCCACCCCCAAGCCGACCTCCTGCTTCAGAGGGCTGATATGCTAGAGGGTCTGCACTGTTACCATGCAGAGCTTCATGAGAGCGCGTTTGTGCTTCCTAAGTTTTTAGCCGATTCCCTCCAAGGTTCGATCAAAAACTGACATGGAATCTTTACACTACGCCATCGCCCTAAGTGGAGGAATCGGGACAGGGAAGAGCACCGTGGCTTCATTGCTTCGACTCTATGGGTTTGAGGTGATTGATGCCGATTCCATCGCCCACCGACTCCTCAAAGAGAAGCAAAAAGAGGTCGTGGATCTCTTTGGAGAGGGGATCTTAAAAGAGGGCGAAATCGATCGCAAAAGCCTAGGAGCAAGGGTTTTTGGGGATCCCAAAGAGAGGGCTAGACTCGAAGCACTCCTTCACCCCCCTATCCGCCAAGAGATTCTCCAAAAAGCCCAAAAGCTTGAAGCCAAGGCGTTTCCCTACTTCATTGATATTCCTCTCTTCTTTGAAAAAAGAGACGATTATCCAATGGTTAACCAAACTCTTTTAATCTACGCTCCAAGAAAGCTTCAAGTGGAGCGAATCAAAAAGCGCGATTCTCTCTCCATGGAGGAGATTGAGGCGCGTCTAGGGGCGCAGATGGACATCAAGGAGAAGGTTCCCATGGCTCACTACATCCTCTCCAATGAGGGGAATTTAAACGACCTGACCCAAGAGGTGGAACGCCTCATAGAAACCATCAAGAAGGATTTTCATGTATAGCGCCAAATATTGCGCCAGCGGGAATGACTTTATCCTCTTTCATGCCCTAAAAAAGAGTGACAGGAGCGCACTAGCTCAAATCCTCTGTGATCGTCACCGAGGAATCGGAGCCGATGGACTCATTGTCCTTTTGCCTCACTCTCTCTTTCATTTTGAATGGGAGTTCTACAACAGCGATGGAAGTGGCGCCGATATGTGCGGCAATGGTGCCAGAGCTGCGGCGCTTTATGCCTATCATCAGGGACTCGCCCCCAAAGAGCAACGCTTCCTCACAGGAGCGGGTCCCATTAGCGCCACCGTGGAAGACAAAGAGGTGGAGATTGAGCTCACCGAGGCCTCCATCCTCCAAAAAGAGATAGAGCGAGCTGGGCACACTTGGTGGCTCATCGACACAGGCGTTCCCCATCTTGTTAGCTTTGCTGCTCAAGGAATCGATCTTGATTCGGCAGAACTCTCTAAGCTTCGGTGGGAGTTTAACGCCAATGTCAATCTCGCCAAACTCACTCCCGATGGAATCGCTCTACGCACCTTTGAGAGGGGTGTAGAGGCAGAGACGCTTGCTTGCGGAACAGGCATGGCAGCCACTTTTTGGCGTGCCAAAGAGGAGGGGTGGGTCAAGGAGAGTGCCACCTTGATTCCAGCCAGTCAGGAACGGCTTTCCTTAAGGATTGATAAATCTAAAATCTTTTTCAAAGGAAAAGTCAACAAAGTTTGCGATACCATTACGTCTTTAGAAAGTCTTAATTTCAGCACAAACTAAGGAGTATATTTGAGAAAAAGCCTTACCCAAATCCTTCTCTTCCTCTCTTTGGCGTTCTCTAGCGTCTATGCCTATGAGTTCCCTGAAAATTTCCATCAAATTGAAGAGCCTGAACAGAAAAAAGAGGAGTTCTTAAAAACTCTCCTTCCCGTTGTTATCGCCGAAAATCAAACCCTTATCGAAGAGCGAAAATTTGTTGAAGAGTACTTTTCCCGTGATTTTCTCCTCACCTACAACCAGCGAATCGGAAGCAAAAACCACCAAAAACTTGCTAAACTTGCCAAGAAATATCAAATTTCTAATCTCTATGACAAAGAATCCTACCTCAAAAAAATTGACGTGATACCTATCTCTTTAGCTCTATCTCAGGCTGCTTTAGAGAGCGGATGGGGAAGCAGCTACTATACAAAAAAATATAATAATCTTTTTGGTCATTATACTTTCTATAGTGGAGTTCCCAGCCGAGCAGTCACGGGGAAAAGGGAGCGCATTCGCGTCTTTGATTCCCTCCAAGAATCGGTTCACAGCTATATGCACAATCTCAACACCCATTGGGCCTATCGCGAATTTCGAGAGGCAAGGCAGAAGGCTAGGAAACAAAACGGCATCCTAAGCGGTAGCGAGGCGGTTGCCTACCTTAAAAATTACTCAGAAATTGGCGATCGATACGGTAAATTACTGCGCCATCTCATCAGCGCCAACAATCTTGATTACTATGACTACGCTCTTCTTGGGACGGGCAGAGTCGCTTCTGTTGCCCAAAATTATCCTCTCTCTTCATCCTTTCTTGGACGCTAGTCCAAGGAGCTGGCTTGAGTTAATATATAACTTTTTCTTATTTCAACTCTAAAGTTAAAACTTCCTTTACTGCTATAAACTACAATTATATTTAAGCCGAGTTTGAATAAAATGCCCCCGACTTTGAACAACAACACTGAATTGAAGGGGAAGATGAATGTCAGAGAACATGAACCGACGTGATTTTCTGGGAATGGCCCTTGGCGGTGTGGCGGCTGTAGGTGCGGGCGCTACACTCGTCGCTATGAAGGGTGCCTGGGATCCACTGCCTAGCGTCATCTCTGCGGGCTTCACCACGGTCGATTTGAGCGGAATGGCCGAGGGAGAGTTTAAAACCGTAGAGTGGAGAGGAAAGCCTGTCTATGTCTTAAAAAAGACGGCGGCTATGAAAAAGTGTGAAGATCGAGATGTGGTGGTGGGCAATGCCGACTACTCTTTGGGAATCCAAATCTGCACCCACTTAGGATGCATTCCCTCTTATGACAAGGGAGAGATGAAATTCAAGTGCGCTTGCCATGGTGGAGAGTTTGATGCCTGTGGCAAAAATACCTTTGGACCGCCCCCTACTCCTATGGAGATTCCTCCTTTTAGAATCGATGGCGAAAAGCTGGTTCTAGGCGAAGAAGGCCCCGAGTACAAAAAACTCTCGGGCAAAGCATAAGAAGGAGGAGGGAAAATGGCACAAATTAAAAAAGCTGAGGGCTTCATCGACTGGCTAGACCAGCGCCTCGCGGTCAAAAAATTCATGCAAGTCATGATGACGGAGTATTGGATTCCCAAAAATATCAACTTCCTTTGGGCGATGGGTGTCGTACTCATCGTTCTCTTTGCGATTCTCTTTGTCTCGGGAATCTTCTTGCTCATGTACTACAAACCCGATGTGAAACTCGCCTTTGATAGCGTCAACTACACCATCATGCAAGAGGTGAAGTATGGCTGGCTCTGGAGACACCTGCACGCCGTAGCGGCTTCAGCCATCTTTCTTGTCATCTACATCCATATGTTTGTCGCCATCTATTATGGTTCCTATAAACAAGGAAGAGAGGTGATCTGGATTGGCGGTATGCTTCTATTTATGACCTTCTCAGCCGAAGCTTTCAGCGGATATATGCTTCCTTGGGGTCAAATGAGCTATTGGGCGGCGGCCGTTATCACCAACCTCTTTGGAGGGATTCCAGTGATTGGACCTGAGCTTGTCGTTTGGATTCGGGGTAACTTTGTGGTTTCTGATGCAACCTTAACTCGATTCTTTATGCTTCACGTGGTTCTTCTTCCTGTAGTGATCATGGCGCTCATCGCTTTCCACTTCTATACACTTCGTTTCCCTCACGTGGGCAACGAACTTGGAGAAGAGATCGACTTTGACAAAGAGGCAGAAAAATACAAAGCGGGCAACAAAAAAGAGGCGAAAGTGATTCCTTTTTGGCCTATGTTCCTCTCTAAAGATATCTTTGTTGTCTGCGTCTTCATGGTTGGATTCTTCTATCTCACCTTCTTCCATTTCAACTTTGCAATGGATCCCATCAACTTTGAGCCTGCCGATTCGATGAAAACGCCCCTCCACATCTATCCTGAGTGGTACTTCTTGTGGAGTTATGAGGTGCTTCGAGGATTCTTCTTTAGCTCTGATTTGGGTCTCATCGCCTTTGGTATTGCCAATGGTATCTTCCTCTTTATGCCCTGGCTAGATCGAAGTCCTGTGGTAGCCCCTGCGCACAAGCGACCCATGTTCATGATTTGGTTCTGGGCACTGATCGCCGACTTGATCGTGCTCACCGTCTATGGCAAACTTCCTCCCACAGGTGTCAATGCCTATATCGGCTTTGTCGCTTCCATCGCATTCCTTGGGCTTTTTGCGGCACTGCCTTTCATCACATCCATTGAAGCCAAAAAAGCAGGGAGAGCATCATGAAAGATTTCAAACTACTATTGATCGTCGCTGCCATCACGGGCATCCTTTATTGGGGTGTGGAGCCCCTCGCCCACAGCGTGATGCACCCCGCTGTGGCTCCCGCAGACTATGGCTTTAGCGACCTAGAGAAAATAGATAGCTCCAAGGGCAATGCCGCCAAAGGAGCGGAGCTGGTGATGGCTAACTGCGTCGCCTGCCATGGCATTAAATCTCAGGGCTTTGATGCGCCCATGGATCACGAGAGCGCTAGCGCCTCTTATGGAGTGGTTCCCCCTGATCTTTCAAGTGCAGGGCGAATTTATGAGAGCAACTATTTGGCCAACTTCATTAAGAATCCAACCAAAGCGGCTCATCTCACTCATAAATTCAATGAGAGCAAGCCCTATCCTATGCCCGCCTATGATTGGATGAGCAACGAAGAGATTGCTGATATCGTGGCTTACTTCGCTAGTATCGCGCCAGAAAAAGTGAGCAATCAAGAGGTCTTTGTAGACGCTTGTCAGCGATGCCACAGTATGAAGTATGACAAGCTTTTGGCCGAGACTCCCGAAGAGACCCTCAAAGACTACATGGGCTCCAAAGCTCCCGACCTCTCCATGATGATTCGAAGCAAAGGAGAGCACTATCTTCACACCTTCATCAATGAGCCTCAAAAACTTCTTCATGGCACCGCTATGCCTAGAGTGGGCTTGAACGAAGAGGCGGAAAAGCAGGTGGTGAGTTATATTGAGAGTATCGGAGATAGCAAGAAAGACGAGAGAGAGAGCCTTGGAATCAAAGCGATTCTCTTCATGATGGTCCTCTCTGTACTCGCCTATCTATGGAAGCATAAAATCTGGAAAGAGGTGGAGTAATCCCCTCTCTCTTAAATAGAGCGAGCGAGCGCAAAAAGCGCCGCCGTTTCGCTCTTTAGTATTAAATTCTCTCCGCTAGAGTAGCGCTTTTGTCCCACTAGCTTCTCTCTCTCTTCTTGGCTAAATCCTCCCTCAGGCCCCACCATAATGGCTTGGCAAACTTTAGGCTGGAGAATCTCCCCGCCAAAATCCATCACCCCAAAATCGCTATAACACTCCAAAAGCTCTTCGAGATTCTTGAAGCACTCTATCACGGGCAAGCGCGTGCGACCCGATTGTTCGCATGAATGGATCAAAATGCGCCCAAGCCGTTCCATATCCAGTCTAATATCCCTCTGGCTATAGCGCGCATAGAAAAAGCTGATCTTGCCCACGCCTAGCTCATTGAGCATCGGGAGGCTTTTCTCGATCGTCTTTGCATCCACCACCGCCCACAACAAGTGGAAGAAGGCACAAGGAATCTTCTCCTCCTCTTTGGCCTCTAAAAGCTCAAGATCCGCATGGCGCTTGGCGATCTCCGCTGCCTTGTAACGGTAGAGTTTGCCATCCTCAAGATTGCGAAAGAGGGGAAGCTCCTCGGATTTGGTTCGTCGAACCTTAAAGAGGTAGTGAAACTCCTCCCCCTCGATTCTGAGGCGAGGAGCGCCCGATTCTTTGAGATAGAGAAACTGCATGGAGATTCCTTAGTTTTAGAAAAATTTCAATCCCAGCCCTAATGCCAAAAGAAAAAGAAGAAGGTCAAGGAGGTATTTGCGCTTCGCCCAAATCACAAAGTGAGCCTGCATCTCCTCTTCATGGCTAGAGATGGGCTTTTGAAGCTTATGGCGCTTGATCTCGCCTATAAAGATTCCAAGCCACGCCACGACCATCATCCCAAGCCCTAAGCTCAACTCCCCTAACATGGTCAAAAGAATGATTCCACTAAAAAGGGTGACCGCCATTAAAAAATAGTAGGCGGGTGCTATGAGTTTGATCTTTTTAGCCAATCTCACAAAGCGGCGCTCCGTGAAAAGAAAATAGAGATTAAGAAGGGGCGGCAACGCCAAAAAAGAGGCGAAAAAAAGATGAACCGCTAAAGAATCAGAAATCACGCTTGGAGGCATAAGAGAACCCCTCCCTTATAAGGTTTTTGATTTCCTTTATTGTAACATCATTGAGTTTATGCCATCATAACCGCCCTAGAGCCAAACCTTAAGGAGCTACATTAGATGAAAAAGGCCGTCATTCTTCTCAATATGGGTGGCCCCAGCTCTCTTCTTGAAGTGGATATGTTCCTCAAAAATATGTTCAACGATCCGAGAATCCTACCCATCAAAAGCCCCTTTTTTCGCTCTTTGGTGGCAAGCTTTATTGCCAATAGGCGAAGCGAGACCGCCAAAGCCAATTATCGAAAAATCGGAGGGAAATCCCCTCTTATTGGCCATACCTTCAACCTAATCCAAAAACTCCAGTCCCTTGATCCCTCGCGATTCTACACTTATGCCATGCGTTACACCCCTCCGATGACCGACATGGCCGTGAGGGAGCTAGCTCAAAAAGAGATTGAGGAGGTGACCCTCTTTAGCCTCTATCCTCAATACTCGACCACCACCACACTCTCCTCCATCGAGGAGTTTCACAAACAGTGCGCCCTCCTCTCCTACTTCCCCAAAACCAAAGAGATTGATCGCTACTTCGAGGATTCCAACTACAATGAAGCCATCATCGATCGAATCCTTGAGGCCTTAGGAGGAGATAATCCCGAAGAGTTCACGCTCATCTTCTCGGCTCATGGGCTCCCTCAAAGCGTGATTGACGCGGGTGACCCCTACGAAAAAGAGGTGCACGCCAACATCCAAGCCCTCACCAAGCTTCTAGAGGAGCGCGGAATCACCTTCAAAAAGATCACCCACGCCTATCAATCCAAAGTCGGACCGATGAAGTGGCTAGAACCCTCCTTAGATGAGGTGCTCAAGCTCCATGCCAAAGAGAAAATTCTTCTCTACCCCATCGCCTTCACGCTGGATAACTCCGAAACCGACTTTGAACTTCGCATTGAGTATCAAGAGAAGGCGACCCATCTAGGAATCACCGATTATCGAGTCGCCTCCTGCCTCAATGATTCCACACGTTTTGCACACGCCATTATTAAACTTATCTCCCAAGGAGAAATCTCATGACCCTCTCTCGTCTCTCTCTTTTATGCCTTCTTCTACTTGCTGCGCTCTTTGGAGGGTGCGATGATTCCAAGGTTGATGCAAGCGTCATTAGCCAAGGAGCCAAAATGTCCCCCAAGGAGCTAGAGAAGCTAGACAATCTCGATAAGGCCTCCTACGCTGAGCTGGCTGATCTCTTTTTGGACAACAAAAACATCGATCCCAAGGGGAAGTATCTCCTCCTTGTCTTTGGTTCCAATGGTTGCATCTATTGCGAAAAACTTAAACAGGAGATCAAAGAGAATCCTGAGATCAAAGCTTTCATCCAAGAAAACTTCAGCCCCTACTACATCAACGGAAGCTACAGCAAGCCTCACCAACTCATCACAGCCCAAAAGAGCGTAGAGATGATGACCGAAGAGCTAGTTCGACTCTATGGAGTTCGACCCACCCCTACCCTCATTTTTGCCACACCCGAGGGGAAAACCATCCTCACCTATCCAGGCTATATGCCCAAAGATCGTCTCCAAGCGACCCTAGGCTTCATCACCCAAAAGAGCTGGGAAGGGGCAAATGACGAGAAAGAGATTCTCCACCGACTCAACGCTCTTTACAAAGAGAAAAATCTCTAAAGTGGCGTGGTTTACGAAAGGTTTACTCCTATTTCCTACCATGTCACCATCCAAAAATCCTACCTCAAAAGAGAATCCGTAATGAATTGGCTCAAAAACACCTTTGGCTCCTTTTGGCTCACCCTGCCCCTTCTTTTCCTCTATGCGCTCGCCTGTGCGGTGGCAACATTTATCGAAAATGACTACGGAACGGCCTCAGCCAAAGCGCTCATCTATTCAACTCGCTGGTTTGATGCGCTTCACCTCCTGCTCACACTCAACCTCATCGCCACGCTCTTTTTAAGTCAAGCTTGGCAGAGGAAAAAGTGGGCGAGCCTGCTCTTTCATAGCTCTTTGATAGTGATCGTCATAGGCGCGGGGATCACGCGCTATTTTGGTTTTGAAGGCACACTTCATATTCGCGAAGGGCAAACCCAAAACCGCATGACCTCCCAAGAGCCCTATCTCATTGTAAGGGCATTAGAGGGAGACCAGAAATACTACGCCGAATTCCCCCTCCCCATGGCGCCCTTGGGCAAAAAGGATTTTGACTACAAGGTGCTCATCAATGGCGAACCTCTTCATCTCATCTATCTAGATTATCAGCCCAGCCAAAACCCCAAGAGCTCTGAGGCAACCCTAGAGATCAAAGCCCACTACAAGGGCGAGACGCAGACTTTGGCCTTAGAGGGGGGAAATGATCTTCGAGGAATCACCGTGCCCGCCGATATAGGAGGGGCAAAATTTTTAATGGAGTGGGGAATCAAGGAGATTCCCCTTCCTTTCTCTCTTAAACTAGAGCGCTTTGAGCTAGAGCGCTATCCTGGTTCCATGAGCCCCTCCTCCTACGCCTCAGAAGTGATCGTCATTGATGAAGGAAAAAACATAGAGATGCCCTATCGCATCTACATGAACCACACGCTTGATTATGGCGGCTATCGATTCTTTCAATCTTCCTATGATCGCGACGAGAAGGGAACGATTCTCTCTGTGAACAACGACCCTGGCAAACTCCCCACCTACATTGGATACGCTATGCTCACCCTTGGACTTCTTTGGAATTTCTTCGCCAGAAATGGTCGATTCTATCGGCTTGGACGCTTTGTGCGCTCCCAAAATATAGGGGCTTTTCTTGTGGCGATTCTCTTGGCCCTAGCTCTCCACCCCTCCTCTTTGAGTGCGGATGAGAACACCTTGAGGATGCTAAGCAATCTCCAAGCTCACTCCAAAGCTCACGCCAAGGAGTTTGGGAATCTTTTAGTGCAGGATTTTGGGGGACGAATCAAACCCATCGACACCCTAGCGAGCGACTATGTTCATAAAATCACCAAAAAAGAGAAACTCTTAGGGCTTGAGCCCACCCAAATCTTCCTTGGGATGCTCATGTACCCCAATGAGTGGAAACAGGTGAAGATGATCAAGATCACCACCCCCCGCCTTAAAGAGGTGCTTGGTGTGCCTCTAGAGGATGGCTATATCGCTTTTGAAGATGTCTTTGAGGGAAATCGTTACAAGCTCTCCAATTATGTCGAAGAGGCGAACCGCAAAAAGCCTGCCATGCGGGACAAATTTGACAAAGATGTGCAAAGCGTGGATGAGCGCCTCAATGTGGCCTATCTCATCTACACTGCCCAAGCCCTCCGGCTCTTTCCTGATATGGAGGGCATGACCGACAAGTGGCACTCCCCCATCGAGGCGATTCAGACCTTTAGCGAGCGAGATGCCTCCTTTATCCAGGGAATCTTGCAAGAGTACTTCATCGCCTTTGACAAAGGGGTGGAGGACAATGAGTGGGGAGATGCCACCAAAGCACTAGGAAACTTTGTCGCTCTGCAAACCCGCTATGGAAGCAACCTCATCCTTCCCCCCTCTCGAATCAAAGCCGAAATCTGGCTCAACCACTCCCAAATTTTTGCAAGACTCAGCTACGCCTACATCCTCCTTGGCTTAGCCCTCTTTGGGGTGGTTTTCATAGGAATCATTCGTGCCAAAAGCGCCTCTTCTTGGCTCTCTAAAGGCCTCTTTTATCTCATCCTTTTCACCGTGCTTTTGCATACCTTGGGTCTTGGATTGCGCTGGTATGTCGCGGGTCACGCCCCTTGGAGCAACGCGTATGAATCGATGATCTACATCGCTTGGGCGGCCGCTATCTCAGGGGCGCTCTTCTTTAGACGCTCCTCTCTCGCCCTCTCCACCGCTTCGATCCTCGCAGGAATCTCGCTCTTTGTAGCGCATCTTGGATTCATGGATCCTCAGATCACCAATCTTGTGCCCGTGCTCAAATCCTACTGGCTCAACATCCATGTCTCAGTCATCACCGCTAGCTATGGATTCCTTGGGCTCTCTTTCATGCTCGGATTCATTGCACTGCTAATGTTTGCCTTGCGCCATCCTCAAAAACCTCAGCTGGATGCCTCGATTCTCTCCATCACCGCCATCAACGAGATGAGCATGGTAATTGGCCTAGCGATGCTCACCGTGGGCAACTTCCTAGGGGGTGTTTGGGCTAACGAATCGTGGGGGCGCTACTGGGGATGGGATCCTAAGGAGACTTGGTCGCTCATCTCTATTGTTCTTTACACGCTGATTCTTCATGTGCGCTTTATCAAGGGGGGTGATAAGCCCTATGTTCTCGCCTCGCTTAGCGTGCTTGGGTTCTACTCGATTCTCATGACCTATTTTGGGGTGAACTTCTACCTCTCAGGGCTTCACTCCTACGCCGCAGGCGACCCCCTGCCCATCCCTAGCTTCCTCTACTACCTCGTGGCGCTCACCTTTGCGCTCATCCTTCTTGGAGGAAGAAAAGGCGATCTAGAGGCTCCAAAGCTCCCCTAAGGGGGCTTAAGCCTCAATCACATACTGCTCTTTGGCGCTTTTAGGAATCGTCTTGGTCGCAGGAATCTGAAGCACCCTATAGCGCTTGATCTCCTCCAAATAGCGAATCTCAATCACATCCCCCACTCTCACCTCACGACTTGCCTTCACCGCGACCCCTTGGATGAAAACCACCCCGCTTGCGATCATATCTTGGGCAATAGTGCGGCGCTTGACGATATTGACGCTATTGAGAAATTTATCGATTCTCATGCTTTTTCCTTGCTCTTTTGAGGCGGATTTTACTCACTTTGATACGCTTTGACAAGTGTCGATGGGAATTAATCTCTTTTTCCCAATGAACCTTAAAACATCTTGAAGTATCATTCCTCTAGCAAGCCAAAATCCCAAAGACGGAGTGTTCATGTCCAAAGCCTCAATCACCCAATCCATCAAACTCATGCTGTTTGCTTCGCTCACCATCTCAACGCTCATCGGAATCGTCGCCTTCACTTTTAGCCAAAAGATTCACCAAAACAACGATGATTTTATCGACAATGCCGTGCAGGGGAAGATGCTCATTCTAGAGATCAATGCCGACCTCAACCTCGTGAGTCGAAACACTCGTGAGATCATGCTAGGATCGAGCTTTGAGAACAACATGAAATCCCTTACAGAGACACGCCAAAGAATCGAGGAGCGATTCGCTGGGCTTTTCACAACGATTCAACCAGGAGACAAGGAGAAGCTTCAAGCCCTAGAGCACTCTAGATCTCAAGTCCTCGCCTTCATTGATCATGGCATCCAAAAGGTTCAAAGCATCAAAGAAGATCCTTCGCTTGAACACCGCATGGCACTCTACGCCGAGTATCGTACCGAGGCGACCCCTCTAGCCACCGCCTCAAGAGAATCGTTCAAAAAGATTGTTGATCTCAAAAACGCCGAGTTTGAGGCCAGCCAAAAGGAGCTTGATTCCACTCTAACTCTCTTGGATTGGTTCCTGGCGGGCATGGTGACGCTCATCCTCCTCTTTATCGCCCTTCCGCTCTTTTTCCTCAATCGAAGAATCGCCAACCTTGAGGTGATCAAAGAGGGGCTCCTCTCTTTTTTCTCTTTCCTCAACAAAGAGAGCCAAGAGGCTCGCCCCATCGCCCTAGAGAGCCATGATGAGCTGGGAGAAATGGCGCGCTCTATCAACGCCAACATCGCTCAAATCCAAGCCAAAATCCAAGAGGATGCAAAATTCATCGAAGCAGTCAAGCGCTTTGCAAAAAATCTAGGTGAGGGCGATTTGCGAGCTACGCTTAATGCCTCTAGTCGATCGTCTGAACTAGAGGAGCTGGCTAAGATTTTGCTCCAGACCCGGCAAAGCCTAGAGCAAAATATCACCCACAATATCCCAGAGCTCCTCTCCCTCCTGGAATCATTCCGCCGCCAAGACTTTACGCCTCGCTTCAAAGAGGCCGAGGGCAAGGTCGCTCAAAGCCTCAATCTTCTAGGCGACACCATCGCCTCCATGCTCAAAGAATCACTCCAAACGGGCGAAATGCTCGAATCGCAAGCCAAAACACTTCACGATTCGATGGATGCGCTCTCCAAAAGCGCCCAAAATCAAGCCGCCAGCCTAGAGGAAAGCTCCAGCGCCCTTGAAGAGATGAACGCCTCCATGCACGCTGTGAGTGAAAAAACCTCCGAAATCATCCGCCAAAGCGAGGATATCAAAGGGGTGATCGGAATCATTCGTGACATCGCCGATCAGACCAATCTTCTTGCGCTCAATGCCGCCATTGAAGCCGCCAGAGCAGGAGAACATGGCCGAGGCTTTGCGGTGGTGGCCGATGAGGTGAGAAAGCTCGCTGAGCGCACCCAAAAAAGCCTAGGAGAGATTGACGCGAGCACCAACACCCTCGTCCAATCCATCAACGAAATCGGAGAGAGCATCAAAGAGCAGAGCACGGGCATCGCCCAAATCACCGAGGCGATCTCCCATATCGATTCTCTTACGCAAGAAAACGCCGATGTGGCAGAGCGAAATGATGGAATCGCTAAAGAGGTTTTCCAAAAAGCGCAAGAGCTCGTCTTAGAATCAAAAAAAAAGCGCTTTTAGTTAACCGTTTTTTTGGTAGAATCGTCCAAATTCTTGCTTGTAAAAGGTTACGGTCATGTCCAAAAAAATCAACAAAATCGTCCTTGCCTATTCGGGAGGTCTTGACACCAGCGTCATCTTGAAATGGCTTCAAGAGCAGTATCAGTGTGAAGTGGTCACCTTCACGGCGGATATCGGTCAAGGCGAAGAGGTCGAGCCTGCACGCGCCAAAGCGAAACTTCTTGGAATCAAAGAGGAGAACATTTTCATCAAAGATCTCAAAGAGGAATTTGTCCGCGACTATGTTTTTCCCATGTTTCGAGCCAATACCCTTTATGAAGGCGAATACCTTCTAGGTACCTCTATCGCTAGACCCCTTATCGCCAAGCACCTCGTGGAGATCGCCAAAGAGGTCGGAGCGGATGCCATCTCTCATGGCGCCACAGGCAAAGGAAACGACCAAGTGCGATTTGAGCTTGGAGGCTATGCGCTCATGCCCGATGTCAAAGTGGTCGCCCCCTGGAGAGAGTGGGATCTAAACTCTCGTGAAAAACTCCTCGCCTACGCCGAAAAACATGGGATTCCCATCGAGAAAAAGGGCAAAAAATCTCCCTACTCTATGGACGCCAACCTCCTGCATATCTCCTATGAAGGGGGAATCCTCGAAGATCCCGCCAGCGAACCTGAGGAGGATATGTGGAGATGGAGCGTCTCTCCTTTGGACGCACCCGATGCTCCAGAGAGGATCACCATTGAGTTTGAAAGGGGCGATGCCGTAGGGATTAATGGCGTGAAAATGTCTCCCGCCACCCTCCTAGCCGAGCTCAATCGCCTAGGAGGCAAACATGGAATCGGGCGGCTTGATCTTGTGGAGAATCGCTATGTCGGAATGAAATCTCGCGGATGCTATGAAACTCCCGGAGGCACGATTCTTCTCAAAGCTCACCGCGCCATCGAATCGCTAACCCTAGATCGAGAAGAGACTCACCTCAAAGATGAGATGATGCCACGCTACGCTAGCCTCATCTACAATGGCTACTGGTTCTCTCCTGAGCGCCGCGCCCTCCAAGCCCTCATCGATGAGACACAAAAAAATGTCACGGGCAGCGTTGGGCTCAAACTCTATAAGGGCAATGTCATCCTTGCGGGCCGCACCTCCGAGCGATCGCTCTTCAACACCGCCTACTCCACCTTTGAAGAGGATAGCGTCTATAACCAAAAAGATGCCGAAGGCTTCATCAAGCTCAACGCTCTACGCTTCATCATCGCAGGCAAGGCGAATCCATCATGAGTCAAAACCAAACAACGCTCAGCTACAAAGAATCGGGGGTTGATATTGATGCGGGAAATACGCTTGTGGAGCGCATCAAACCCATCGTAAAATCGACCTTTGATTCCAATGTGATTGGCGGAATCGGCTCTTTTGCGGGCGCTTACGCGCTTCCCCTAGGCTTTAAGGAGCCCGTGATTCTTGGAGCGACCGATGGCGTGGGGACTAAGCTGAAACTTGCCATTGATAGCGGTCGTTTTGATAGCGTGGGAATTGATCTAGTCGCCATGTGTGTCAATGACCTCATCTGCAACCATGCCACGCCCCTTTTCTTCCTTGACTACTACGCCACGGGCAAACTCGAAGTGGAAAATGCCCTGCAAGTCATCAAGGGGATTGCCGAGGGCTGTAAGCAAGCAGAGTGCGCACTCATTGGCGGAGAGACCGCTGAGATGCCAGGAATGTATCACGCCAAAGATTTTGACCTCGCTGGCTTTGCTGTGGGGATCGCTGAGAGAAGCGATGTGGAGAGGGAGACCCAAACTCAAAAGGGTGATCTGCTTGTCGCGCTCCCCAGCAGTGGGGCTCACTCCAATGGATACTCGCTGATTCGAAAGATTCTCTTTGAGACACGAGGCATGAAATTTGAGGATGATTTCTTGGGTCGTCCCCTCATCGAGACGCTCCTAGAGCCCACCCGAATCTATGTCAAAACCTACAAAGCGCTTCGTGGAAAAATCCACTCTCTCGCCCACATCACAGGGGGCGGGATCGTGGAGAATCTTCCGCGTGTTTTTGGAGAGAATCAGCGCGCTCTTATCCAAAAAGAGAAGCTCCCCTCTCATCCTCTTTTTGACCTTCTTAAAGAACATGTGGAAGAGAAAGAGGCCTATCGCACCTTCAATATGGGGACAGGGATGATTCTTTGCGTGCCCCAAGAGCACCTCAAAGAGGTGCTTGAGAAAAGCGGAGGAGTGCTGGTGGGCGAAGTGGTCGAGGGAGAAAAAGGGGTCGAGTTAGTCGGATGAGTCTCTTTGGGGAAGCCAAGCAGCTCTTTGCCGAAAGCGCCAGCACTAACGACTTCATCTCGCTTGATGCCAATATTCGTATCAAGGAGAAGCTCAAAGAGCATATCCTGCACAAGCCTTTTCAGATTCTCCTGCTCACAGGAGCCCCAGGCGTGGGTAAAACCTATGTTGCCGAAAATCTTACCGAGGAGCTTGGTTCTAGCAAAGCCTACTTCCAAAAGTTTCCCTTTGCGACCACGGTGGGCTTTTTAAGTGCTGTTCACTCCCACTTTTTGCCCCATGTCTCACTCCCTGAGCCCTGCCATCGCGAGAGCTTGCTTGCCTCCTTCAAGGAGCACCTAGCAGGCTCTTATATTCCCGCCATTATCGTGGATGAGATTCAGCTCTACAAAGACGAAGAGCTAGAGATCATACGGATGCTTTCAGACACGCGACTTTTTCGCTTTATCTTCATCATCCACAAGTTAGAGCGCCAAAATCTTTTAGCTCAGAGTTACTTTGTCTCACGCACTTGGGGGAGCTTGGAGCTAGAGGGGCTCACTCCTTTGGAGAGCAAGCTTTTTATTACTCAAAAATTGACCCAAAATGGACTAAAAGAATCGCTTCCTTGGCTCAAAAATAGACAATATTCGCTATTATATAAGCTTAGCGAGGGAAATTTGAGGGTGCTTTGCAAGCTCTGTTACACGATGTTTGAAATTTGCGAACATTATGAGAGTCATGCCCCTTCCCTGTTGGCTAATGATACCGTGCCGCTCCGCTTTATCGAGATGGCGGCGTTAGATTTGGGAGTCCTGCATGAATGAAGCGATCTATAAGATCTTGCGTTTTTTCAAAATCTACTCTTTGCCCTTTCTGACGGTGGTGTTGGCCTTTGGAATCTATTATGTCATCTTTGAAGTCACCCACGCCCTCAAAAAAAAGGAGGAGGCGAACCTCAGCGATAGGGACAAAATCGCCCTCATTGAAGAGGATAAAAATCCTGAAGCACCCCCTCTTGTTCCTATTGAGATTCCCCAACCTGAAGCTCCTTTGCCTGAGGTGCCGCTTGCTCCAAACCTGAGCGAGGAGAGAGATTCCTCCGCCTCTAGCACCAAAACGCTTCTTTATAGCGTCAACACCGAGGTGCTCAATATTCGAGAAAATCCCTCCACCACCGCCCCCATCACGGCGAAAAAAGAGCGCGGAGAAGTGGTTGAGGCGAGCGAAGTTAGAGGAGATTGGGTGAAGATCAAAGAGGGTTGGGCTTACCTCAAGCTTCTCACTCCCCTTAAAGCGACCCCCGCCCCAAGACCCAAGGCTTCCACTCCTGATGTCAAAGTTATTCGATATAGCGTCAACACCGAGGTGCTCAATATTCGAGAAAATCCCTCCACCACCGCCCCCATCACGGCGAAAAAAGAGCGCGGAGAAGTGGTTGAGGCGAGCGAAGTTAGAGGAGATTGGGTGAAGATCAAAGAGGGTTGGGCTTACCTCAAGCTTCTCACTCCCCTCCCTTAGCGATGCGCCAATACGCTGTCTTTGGCGATCCTATCGCCCACTCCAAATCCCCCCTTCTGCACAATCGGGTCTTTTTGGAGCTTGGAGTTCCCGCCTTTTATGGGCGCTACCACCTCAAAGAACCAAGCTCTCTCCTAGAGCGTTTTCATGCTTTGGGCTTGGAGGGGGCCAATATTACCGTTCCTTTTAAAGAGGTGGCTTTTGAGCAGTGCGATGAGGTGAGGGGAATCGCCCAAAAAATTGGCTCGGTCAATACTATGGTGAAAGAGGGAGAGCGGGTCATTGGCTACAACACCGATGCTGAAGGATTTTTCCAAACCCTAGAGGGCAAGCTCCGCCCCCAGAATGTTCTCATCCTTGGGGCGGGTGGCACAGCCAAGGCGCTGGCTATGATTTTTGATCTCCATCAAATCCCTGTGACGATTCTCAATCGCACCCCTGGGCGCCTCAAACCTTTGGCCGAGCAGGGCTTTAAAACTCTCACCCACGAGGAGTTCGCTCCCGATTCTTATGATCTCATCATCAACTCCACCAGCGCTGGATTGAGCGATGATTCTCTCCCCCTTCCCGCCCCTTGGCTAGAATCACTCCTCCATTCAGGCGTGCTCGCCTATGATGTGATTTATGGCAAAACCACCCCCTTTTTACGCCTTGCCAAAGCCCAAGGAGCTCGATTTCAAGATGGTAGAGAGATGCTCATTTCCCAAGCCGCTCTCAGCTCCCTGCACTTCACTCAGCACCACTTTTCCCTCTCCACTCTCCACTCTCTCATGCGTCTCGCTCTCCCTCAATAACCTCACCTCCTTTGATGGAGCCAACGCTCCCAAGCTCCTTGGATACGCCTAAGCTTTGCTCTGCTACAATCAATCACATCTCAGATTTAGGAGGTTCATCATGAACATTAGTATCGTCGGAAGACACTTCGAATTGACCGATCCTATCAAGGAGCATATTGAGGGCTTGTTCTACTCCCTAGAGAAATATAACCTCGATATTTTGCACTGCAGGGCGATCATTTCCGGCGAAGAGAAGCGTGGCAAGAAGGGCTTTGTAGTGGATTTCACCATCTCTTTGGCCAAGACCAACACCGTGGTGATTCGACAGCGAGACAAAGATGTCTATGCCGCCGCTGATTTGGCGATCGAACGCGCCCACAAGGTGCTCCGCCGCCATCATGACAAGATCAACTACAAACACGCCACCCCCATCGAAGAGATGGGCGCCGAGCAGATTCTAAAAGATGAAGCTTTTGAGGCGTATGGGAGCGATGATGAGATCGTCCCTATGGATCTTGACCTCCACAAGCCCCTTGAAATTGAGGATGCTTTAGAGCGACTCAAAAGTAGCTCTCAGCAATTCTTTGTCTTTAATGACATGGATGGTCGCATGAGGGTTCTCTACAAAAGAACAGATGCCAAATACGGTCTTTATTGATTCTCTTTAGGCGGGCGAGACTTCTCGTCTGCCTACCCCTTCTTGATCCTCAAACTATTTCCCACTACCAAAAGAGAGCTAAATGACATGGAAGCCGCCGCCACTAGGGGGATCACATATCCCATGGCCGCCAAAGGAATCGTGAGGGCGTTGTAGGTGAGCGAGAGGGCGATATTTTGCTTGATAAAGCGATAGGTGCGATGCGATAGTGAAAAGGCCTCTTGGAGAGCCAAAAGCGAATCATCCAGCACCACCACATCACTCACCGCAATCGCCACATCCGTCCCCTGCCCCATCGCCACGGCAATATCACTCTTAGAGAGGGCGAGGGCGTCATTGATCCCATCACCTGCCATCACCACAACACGTCCCCTTTGGCGCATCTTTTCCACAAAATCCGCCTTCTCTAACGGATTCATCGCTGCATGAAACTCGCTAATCTCGAGAGTTTGGGCGACTTTTGCCGCAATGGCAAAATGATCTCCCGTGAGCATCACCACCTCTATCCCTTGCGCCCTAATTCCCTCTAGGGACTCTTTGGCATGAGGCTTGAGCGGGTCTTCAAGCTCTAAAACTCCTCTAAGCGCTCCTTGGAATGCCACGGCAAAAAGCGTCCTCTCGCTTGGCTCATACCCTCCTAGCGCCACCCCATGCTCTCTTAAAAACTCTAGACTCCCCCCCAGAATCTCTCCCTCTTCCAAAACTCCTCTAAGCCCCTTGGAATCGATCTGCTCAAACTCTAGAAACTCCCTTATACCCGTGATTCCTTGCATTTTGAGATAGGAGGCGACCCCAACACTCACGGGGTGAGTGCTCTTTTGCACCAACGAGAGCCAAAGAGAGCGATCCATCTCGCCCCATTGCTGCTCTCTCACCACCTGAGGGCGTCCCAAAGTGAGCGTGCCCGTCTTATCCACGAGCAGAAGATTGGCCTTGGCCATCGTCTCTAGGAATCGCGCCTCTTTAAAGAGGAGCTTTTTCTTGATCGATTCGGTCAATCCCACTAGCGAAGCAATAGGAGTGGCGAGCGCTAGAGCGCATGGGCAGGCAATCACTATCACTGAAATAGCCACCACCAAGGAGCGCTCAAAACCCGCTTCTATCGCCCCATACCAGAGGGCAAAAGTGAGAAGTGCTAGAGAGAGGATGGTGGTGGAAAAACGCCTAGAGAGCTCATTGGCACGCTTTTCAATCTGAGGTTTTTTGCCCAAAGAATCTTCGACCAAGCGAATAATGCTAGATAAGAGCGAATCATTGAGGCTCTTACTTACTCGGTACTGCACGGCGTATTGAAGATTGATGGCGCCCGAGAGGAGCATCTCGCCCATGCTTTTTTGAATAGGCAGGGATTCTCCGCTTAACGCACTCTCATCCATCAAAGCCTTGGAGCTCAAAAGCATCCCATCCAAAGCCAAGCGCTCTCCGGGAAGAATCTCGACCACCTCCCCTATCTCCACCTCTTCAGGAGCTAAGGAGATTCGTTCCTCCCCTCTCACCACGATGACCGCCTCAGGAATCTGTGAATTGAGGCTATCTAGCGCATCCACGGCGCTCTTTTTCCCCTTAACCTCTAGAAATTTACCAATGAGCACAAAGGTGATGATCATCGTCACCGATTCAAAATAGGTCTCTCCAATCCCACTCAATGCCGCATAAATGGAGTAGAGGTAGGCAAGCGTTGCCCCAGAGGCAACCAGCAAGTCCATCGTCACAAAGCCATGTTTGAGGCCAAAGTAGGCCCCTCGATAAAAAATCCAGCCACTATAAAAGAGCGCAGGCGTGCAAAGCACGAAAGAGGCAAAGTTGAGAATATGGCGAACGGTCGCATCCATTCCACTAAAGTAACCTGCGTATTGCGCCACGGCAATCCACATGATATTCATGGTGCAGAAGATTCCCACTACCATACGCGTGTAATACTCCCTGCGCTCGCTATTGGCACGCTCCTCTTGGAGCCTTGGATCATAGGGATAGGCGTCATAGCCAATGGAGCGGATGCTATCAATGATTTCAGAGAGCTTGATTCTCTGAGGATCCCAAAGAATCGACGCTTTGTTGTTGGTGTAGTTGATAGAGACCTCGATCACTCCCTCACGCTGATAGAGAACCTTTTCATTAAGCCAGACGCACGCCGCGCAGTGAATCCCTTCCAAAATAAGAGAGATGCGCCGCATCCCCTCCTCTTCTTTGACATACTTGCGCCCAAAGGCCTCACTATCAAAGCGACTCGATTCGAGAAAATTCTCTTTAGGGGGGGCAAGCTTTCGATCTCCCACCTTTTCGTAGAAATTCTCTAGTCCACTGGAGCGAAGCAGATGATAGACCCCTTGACACCCCTTGCAACAAAAGTAGCGTTTTTGCCCCTCTATCTCTTCGCTAAAGAGCGCCTCTTCCTCATACTCTAGGTGGCAGTGATCACAAAGCCGCTTCAACGCTCTCTATCCCCGCTCAAGGAAATTTTTGAAAATCTCATGTCCATAGTGGCTCATGATCGATTCAGGGTGAAACTGCACGCCATAGATAGGATAGCCCCTCACCTGCAACGCCATGATTTCGCCATCATCCGTGCTGTAGGCGGTTGGCTCCAAAATATCAGGTAGGTTCTCCTTTTTGACAATGAGCGAATGGTATCGAGTCGCTGTAAACTCTTCGGGCAATCCTTCAAAAATAGGCGTAGGTACAACAATCTTGATCGTGGAGGTTTTGCCATGCATCATATGAGCAGCCCTCACCACCTCCCCGCCAAAGGCTTGACCAATCGCTTGATGCCCCAAACAGACCCCAAGAATCGGGACGATTCCCTTGAGCTTTTCAATCACTTCCAGCGTCACCCCCGCCTCATTGGGGGTGGAAGGTCCAGGGGAGAGGATGATTTTTTGCGGAGAGAGCGCCTTAATGGCTTCTACGCTCATCTCATCATTACGAATCACCCTCAAATCTGCGCCTAATTCTAGGCAATACTGAACAATGTTGTAGGTGAAGGAATCGTAGTTGTCGATCATTAATACCATGATTTTTCCTTGAAAGGGGGAGCTCTTTTGGGGGCTATTTTATCCAAGAGTTGGTTTGCTTTCCCCTGAAGCGCTCTTTTATCTTCCCCCCTAAGCGCGTTATAATACGCCCCAAAATTGATTCCAACCCAAAGGAGCAGAGGGATGCTTGAGAATGCGGGACTTTTTTTGGGCGGGTTGTTACTGCTCATTTTTGGGGCTGATTGGCTAGTGAGGGGAGCTTCAAAGCTCGCCTTCAAACTAGGCATCTCCCCTTTGGTGGTGGGGCTCACCGTTGTTGCCTTTGGCACAAGTGCCCCTGAGCTAGCGATCAACATCCAATCCTCCCTTGGAGGCCAACCTGATCTCGCGCTAGGGAATGTGGTCGGGAGCAATATCTTTAATGTCCTTTTCATTCTAGGACTCTCCGCACTCATCACGCCCCTCTTGGTGGATAGACAGCTGATTCGCCTCGATGTTCCCCTTATGTTAGTTGCCTCTTTAGCGGTCTATCTTCTCGCCCTAGATGGGAATCTAAGCACTCTTGAGGGAGGCTTGCTCTTTGGTTCCATGCTCTTTTACCTCATCTTCATCATCCGACAAAGCCGCCACGAAAATCAAGCCAACGATTCCCAAGAATCTTCTCAGTCCTCCCCCATCCCCTCCAAGCTTGATCTACTCCCTTTTCAACTCCTTCTCATTCTCGCAGGATTAGCGGCTTTGGTGCTTGGATCAGGATGGTTGGTGGGGGGAGCGGTGGCTTTTGCGCGCCACTTTGGAGTCAGCGAGCTCATCATCGGTCTCACCATCGTGGCAGCAGGCACCTCCATGCCTGAAGTGGCCACCTCCATCATGGCTGCCCTCAAAGGAGAGCGAGATATCGCTGTGGGCAATGTGGTCGGGAGTAACATCTTCAACCTTCTCTCCGTCCTAGGTCTCACCTCACTCCTCGTCCCCGGCGGGATTCCCATCTCCACAGCCGCCCTAGGCTTTGACCTCCCCGTGATGGTGGTGGTTGCTTTTGCGACACTCCCTATCTTCTTCACAGGACAAATCATCGACCGCTGGGAGGGGGGAATCTTCCTCTTTTACTACATCGCCTACACACTCTATCTCATCATGGATGCGACCTCACACGACCTCTTGCCCCTTTTTGGCACCACGATGCTCTATTTCATCGCCCCTCTCACCCTCATTACGCTCTATCTTCTCTTTTATCGAGAAAAGCGCCGCTCCAAAGGGCGCTAACTCGAAAAGTTAAATTTTTTTTGGGGTTAAGCGCAATACAATAGACGCTTTTGATAACAACTCTCATTTAGAAAGAGGTTCATGCTGCTTTTTCCTGCTGATATCGAAGCGATTCTCACCCAGCGCCACTTTGGATGCGAATACCAACCCATCATTCAGCTCTCCAATGAGAGTATTCTTGCTTACGAGGCTTTGGCGAGGTTTCGCTTCAAAGAGAGTCTTGTGCCCCCCGATATTGTCTTTGATGCCGCTCACAAGGACGAGTGGCTCTTCTTTGCCCTAGAGGCTGCAGTGAAGAGCTTCCAGCTAGAGCATCGCCCTGGGAATACCACCCTCTTTCTCAATCTCGACCCCCACCTTTGCATCAAACGCGCGCACATCAATCACTGGGAAAAGCTCTTCAAAGATGAAAAGATTGTCGTGGAGATTATCGAAAACACCGATTCCTCCAATGTTGAGCTAGTGAAAAACTTCGCCTCACTCCTCCTTAATATCGATATTCCCATCGCCCTAGATGATATAGGGAATCCCTTCTCTCTCTTCTCTTTTTCGCTTCTTGATTACGCCAAGGTGATGAAGTTTGACCGCCACTGGCTCACGCTCAGAGAGAGCGATCCGAGCTATCTTATCCTCATGAAGAGCTTCATCGAGTTTTGCGATCACAAAAGGATTTTGACGGTTTTAGAAGGGGTGGAGAACGAAGACCATCTGCAATTTGCCCAAGAGATGGGAGTGAAGGCGGTACAAGGATTCTTCTATCGCCCCAAATTCATCAAGCATAACTGTTAGCAGGGAAAGGGGCGCCCTTAGCGCTCCTCTTTGGGGGCAAGGATATCCACCTCCCAGAAAAATTCGATCCACTCCGTCGCCTCACGAATATAAAAATCGGGCGTATAGATCGCGGTGGGCTTATGAAAAAGCACCGCTGTTTTGAACTCTACATCAGGGTTGATCTCGGTGAGCACCTCTAGAATCTTTCTCATGCTCTTCCCGCTATCCACAATCTCATCGACAATGAGCACCTGCTTGGCATCGCCTAGATTGGGAATGTTGAAAATCTTGATATCCTCATCTTGCTGTTTGTTGAAATAGGAGACGGCATTGATCGTGTAGACTTCGCGCATATCCATCGCAATACCCAAAAAATGCGCCATCGTGAGCCCACCTCGCGTGATTCCAAGCACCGCTTCGGGTTTATAATCAAGTCTTGTGACCAACTCTTTCATATCATCGCGGAACATCTCATAGCTATAATAGAGCATCGCTTCTCCTTAGGCGTGGAATACAAAGGGGATGAGACTAATGAGCGCCAAAAAGAGCAGCCCCCCGCTTAGCTCTTTGAACTCTCCCTTGATGAGCCTCATGAAAAAGTAGAGCAGCAATCCTGCAGCCAACCCATTGGTGATGGAGTAGGTGAGTGGCATAAAAAGAACGATCGCAAACGCTGCCACCGAGATAGAAAAGTCACTAAAATCGACATGTCTTAGCTCGGCAAACATCAAGATTCCCACCGCTACGAGCACGGGATAGATCGCATTATCAGGAATCGCTCCAAATAGAGGGAGCATGAAGAGCGTGAGGATAAAGCAAAATGCCGTGAAAATAGCGGTTAAGCCCGTTCTGCCTCCCTCCTCAACTCCGCTGGCGCTCTCTAAAAAGCTCGTGGTTGTGGAGAGCCCAAGGAGACTTCCGCCCACCGTGGCCACCGCATCCACTTGTAGCGTCTTCTCTAGCTCTTTGCTCCCCTTCTCCCTAAAGATTCCCGCTCGATAGCCCACACCCGCAAGCGTCCCTAAAGAATCGAACATATCCGTGATCATAAAGGCCAAAATCACAGGGAGCATGGAGAGTGTGAGTACCTCAAGAATATTGAGCTTAAACATAATAGGAGCGATAGAAGCAGGCATAGAGAAGATTGCCTCGGGCATCGCCTTGATTCCTAAAATCCAGCCAAGAATCGAAGTGATCGCTACAGAGAGGATGAAGGCGCCCTTGATTCTCCAAGCGCTCAAAGCCAAAACCACCAAAAGCCCAAAGATTCCTACAAGGACATTGGTATCAGCTAGGTTCCCAAGTCCCACGAGTGTGGCGGGATTATCCGCGATGATTCCCATCTGCTTGAGTCCGATAAAAGCGATAAAAGCGCCAATCCCTGCACTAATAGCGCGTCTTAGGTCATGAGGAATACTCTCCATGATCCAGCGCCTAAAGTTAGTGAAAGAGACCACCAGGAAGAGAATCCCTGAGAGGAAAACAATCCCCAGGGCATTCTCCCAAGGAATCTTCATCCCTAGCACCAAGCCAAAGGTGAAGTAGGCATTCAGCCCCATCCCTACGCTCATTGCCACAGGCGTATTAGCCCAGACTCCATTAAGGAGCGTGGAGAGAATCGTGATGAGCGCCGTGGCAGTAATGAGCGCATCCATGGGCATCCCTGTCTGGCTCATAATGATGGCATTCACTGGCACGATATACATCATCGTCAAAAAAGTGGTGAATCCCGCCAGCGCCTCGGTTTTGACGTTTGTCTGGTGCTCCTTGAGCTTGAAGAATCCTTCTAGCATCGCTTCCTCCCTATGAATTTAAGCATAAATTTGAATTTCGTTGTAGAGACTATCGCGCTCCACAGGGATAAAACCCGCGTCTTTGATCTGAAAAATAAGCTCCTCTTTGCTCACGCCATGTCCGCTGCCTGAACCTGCCGCACTCTGAATAGACTCTTTTTGGATGGTGCCATCAAGATCATCCGCTCCAAACTCTTGAGCGACCATCGCCAAATTGAGCCCAAGAGTTGCCCAATAGGCCTTAATGTGAGGAATATTGTCCAGCAAGATTCGAGAGATAGCCAAGGTCTTGAGAATCTCCTGACCCGTAGGAAAACGCTCGACCTTGAGAAAATTGTTCTCTTTTTGATAGAGAAGAGGGATAAAAGCATTAAAGCCGCCATAGCGATCTTGAAGCTCACGAAGGCGCAGCATATGGTCGATTCGATGGGTGCGATTCTCGATGTGACCAAAGAGCATCGTGGCGTTACTCTGTTTGCCCAAAGAGTGCCAATAGCCATGAATCTCCAGCCAGCGCCCAGAGCTCACCTTGCCGCCGCAAAGGCGCGCACGCACCTCCTCATCAAAGATCTCCGCCCCTCCTCCTGGCATGCTATCCACTCCCCACAAGAGCATATCTTCAAGGACTTGCTCATAGGGTTTCTCAAAACGCCTAGAGAGAAAATCGACCTCCGCTGCGGTCATGGCCTTGAGATGAATATGGGGGAGCGCCTCTTTGATCGTCTTAAACATCTCCCCATACCATTGGTAGCCATAGTTGGGGTTATGGGCGCTCACCACATGAAGCTCGCGCGCGCCAAGCGCAGTCGATTCTTTGGCAATCTCTAGAATCTCATCAATGCTCATGGCATAGGGGTTGGGGTTTTTGCGGTGAGAGGAGAAGGCGCAAAATTTGCAAATATCTTGACAGATATTGGTGGGGTTAATGTGGCGATTGGAGTTAAAAAAGACCTTTTTGCCATGCTTTTTGACCCGCCTCCTATCCGCCTCACGCCCAAGCGTGAATAGGTCGAGATCATAGAGAGCTTCACCCTCATTTTGGGTGAGTCTCTCATGATCATGCAAGCGATTCATCAAGGTTTCAGGAAGGGAACTCATGTTTTTCCTTGGAAAGTGAAGAGATTTTGGGTGACATTATAGAATAGCCGCACTTAGCTAGAGGACGCAACCAAGAAATAATAGGGTCTATTTAGCCAATCGCAAATCAATCTCCAAATCGCTAGGGGCGTCAATCTCCCCCCATCCCCCCTCAATGAGCACGGGCAAAACATTATCAAATGTTTCGATCAACCCCTGCAATAGGCTGGTCATATACATATTGGAGTAATCTTTTCCATCATAGAGCCGCTCCCTATCTAGCCCCTCATAATAGCAAATGAGTCGTGGCAAAAACTCCTTGGAGAACTTGAGCAATCCCATGTACTGCCCCTCAATCTCCTCTAAAGTTTGGGGCTTTTTGCCTATCTCTTTGATTCGCCCCTCCCTTATTTTTAGCGTCTCGGCATCCTCTAGCGGATTCTCAAATCTCTGCTCCCACAGCTTTTGCCATGCCTTATCAATCACCACATTCACTTCGCCCTCTGATTTTTGGAGGGCTCGCACGATGGGGGGAGAGTATAAGATGTCTGAGTAAGAGAGGATAAGCTCCTCATCCAAAAAATCGCGTGCACAGAAAAAAGTGTGCACCATATTGGTCGAGCTGTGGAGCTCATTGAAAAAAAAGCTGAAGTTTGCTTTTTTGGAGTAGTTTTTCTCTATGTAGTGCTTGAGCACCTCAAAACGATACCCACCTACGATTCCAATCTCATCAATCCCGCACTGAAGAAGAGAATCAAGCTCATACTTCAAGATAGGCTCGCCCTGATATTGGACAAGGCATTTGGGCACATGATCGGCTAGGGGAGCCAATCGGCTTCCTCTTCCTGCGGCTAAAATCAATGCTTTCATGGCTAATCCCTTTTTTGGAGTGCTTGGCTGAATAACTCCACCATTTTTAGTGTTCCTGCGCTCCTTTTGTCTTGACGCTCAGGGTGCCACATCATGCCAAAAAGAGGGGCTTCTTCTCCTCTAAATGCCTCTACTAAACCCTCGCAGGAGCGTGCTAGAGGAATCAATCCTGCCCCCAACTCCTTAATGGCAAGCTGGTGCTCAGAGCCGATTATCTCGCCTTCGCCCTCTTCCCAAAAAATCTCATGTCTCCCCACATGGCCCTCGCAGAACTCAAGAAGAGAGCCCCCTTCATAAGCAATCATCTGAGCCCCACGACAAACCCCAAGCAGGGGAAATGCATACTGCTTTGCATATCGAAGAATCTCTTTCTCATACGCATCGCGCTTCTTATTAAGGGGTGAGGAGACGAAATCATTCAGATCATTCCCTCCGCTTAAAATCACCCCTTCTAGCGCGAATTCCTTGATATAGACCTCCAAAGGCACCGCATAACTAAGAGGAATCATCCCCCAAGAGAGATGATAAAAAAGCTCCCCCCATCGAACATCCAGCGCCTCTCTTGTCTCAATATATTCGCGAGTCTCCAAAAGTCGCTGCGTGATTCCTATGCGCCTCATAAAATCTCCACCTTGCACGAAGCGCTATCAAGCTCTAAGAATCGAGCCCTTCTCCATCTCTCAAAATACTCTTCACCCGCTCCAATCACGGCGCAGATTCCAGCCTCAGCGCATCGTATCGCCATATGGGAATTGACTCCTCCATAGCAGGTGATAAGCCCCGCAATTCCCTTGGTAAAGAGAAAATCATAGCCGGGGTCAGCCGACTTGACGCAGACGATTTTACCTTCCAGCTCTCCTCCTAATCCCTCCATGCTCTCATCCACCACCTCTGCTTGAACTCTACCCGAACCAATAAAGTTAGGATGGGATGAGGGTAGAACATAGGAATAGATATCCTTTGAATCTAAAATAATAGGCGGAAGTTTGAGCAGCCTAGCCAGGGCAAACTCCTCTTTGTGGAATAAAATATCCTCCAAAAGCCTCTCTTTAGCCGTGATTCCCTCAAGATTGGCATAGAGCCCTAAAAGAATCTTAATATCAAGGTGAGCCATCTCCTCTTTGGGGATTTCAAGTCGCCCTCCAAAGGCCTCAACCATCTCAAGCACTCGGCTCAAAACCTTTGTAAAACCAAACTTCACCAGCTCTCGCCCCTCTATGGCCTCTTTGATAAAATCAAAAAGCCCTTGGGCGCTGATTCTTAGGCCATGCTCCACAAGAAGATTTTCCAAAATCTCTTTTTTCTCACAAGAGAGGCAAAACTCCTTTTTCAAGGGAGATTTGCACGCTTTTATATCCCCAAAATAGCTTTCAAAAGCCTCTTTATAGGAGGGTGAAAGAATCGAGTAGGTTCCCGCGCGCAAATGCCCATACTCTTTTAAAAATTCCTCTTTGGAGATTTTACCCGATGAGAGTTCGTGGATTCTCTCGCTCAGTTTTTTAGAGACCGTATTTAAAGAGGCCAAGAAATCCTCTTTTTCTTGGGAGTTTAAAAATCCTATCTGAACAAGAGAATCTAATATCTGCACCGCGACAAAGGCCGCCCTAGCGACCCCAGCAAAAGGAAGCGTGCCATAGCGCTTACAATACTCAATGCCCCAATAAATTTTGTCGATGTCGGCTAACTCGCTTGATTCGATAGATTGAAACTTCTCTTCTAGTTTTTTGATCTTCTCCAAATCTTTTTTATAGAGCCCTCCAATAGGATCAATCATGGCATTGGTGAGTTCAAGCAGAGCAAACTCCAAGCGCTTGAGCTCCTCTTGACTAAAGCCCTCTTTTTGCAACTCACCGAGCTTTTGGGGAAGATTAAAATGATAGCAAGAGAGGATGATCTCAAACTCGACTTTATCGTGATTTTCAGGGCTATTGGCGAGCTTGTCCAAGTAAAAATTGGCCAATTTGGTGGCAATTTTGCTGTTAAGGTTTTCGGGAATAAAGGAGTTAAAAGAGATTCGAGTATCGATGTAGGGAATCCCCACAAAGCTCACTAAGAGCGGGTGAGAGCGCAAATTTCTGTATCCATAGTTACTGCGCTGATAAGCCCAAACGCTATCGGTGACCAGCTCTTTATAGAGAGAGAGCGCCAAGTAGCGAGGTTTGATTCCGATGATTTCGGCAGGATTCCAATCGGGCATCACTCCAAAAATCGTCCGATTGCCTAGCAGATTGGGATGGGGGCGATTGAGCTTCTCAAACTTGATTCGAATCTTCTCCAGCGCTTCAAAAACCTCTTGGTGTAAAATCTCTGCCCTCTTGGCAATAGGGCGCACCTGAAGGATGTAGAGCTGCTCACTCTCCCCCTCTTTGGCAAAGGCGAACTCTACATCAAGGTATTCACAATCAAAAATGGCTTCCAGCTCAAAAATAGTCTCTATGAGCGCCCTCAATCGAGGTTGATCAGGGAGAGAGGCGTGGCGAAAATGGTAGAAGGTTTGATGCTTGGTGCTAGAACCGCTCGTGATTCCATCACTTTTAGCGCTCTCTTCAAAATTGACCACCACATAGGGAGCCGAATCCTCTTTATCCACGCTCATGACCACGCCGCCTAGAGTGATCCCTTGGAGCATGGGCTGCACCAAAAGCTCATGCTCTCCCTCGCCCATGCTCTCTGAAACTCGCTCTAGCGCCGATAGAAGAGAATCGATCGCTTGGGAGTGGATGCAAGGAATCGTGAGAAATGCCCCCGCATTGGAGGCCGATTCTTCATCTTCATTTTGCGCTGCACTGCGGATAATCACCTCATCGCTAAAAGAGGCAGTGATGCTCTTGGCTACACTTAGCGCATCGCGCTTGATCTCGGATGTTTTAAAAATGAGCAGATCCAAAATCTTGGCACCCCGTAAGATACCCTGCAGATTCTGAAGATTCCTCGCTTTGCCCTGAAAGCCCAATCCACCCATACACTCTCCCCTTGCTCTATCCTACTTTTTGCGCACTCCAGGCTCTAATTTTATAAGGCACCGAAATGGTTTCTAATTTCTCTATTTTAGCTTCAATCATCATCAGTACATCCTTCCATCTCTCCCCTGCCTGCACCTGAATATCATTGACCGATTTCCAAGCCCCCATATATCGCTCTTTGCTCATATGTTCAAAATAGGGAATCTCCATAAAAAAACACTCTTTAAAGTGTCCTGTTGATTCTAGAATCTCTGTCCAATTCTTAGTGTTTTGAGCTCCACTTGAGACGCGATTAAGTGATGGAATCATCTGCTTAATCTCATCCTCAATCTCCTGAAAAATAGAGCCTTCTTTGATATCACGAGGATTCCATATAGCCGTAAAATATCCCCCCTCTTTGAGTATCCTAGAAAACTCTGGTAGAGATTTGGCAGGATCAGTCCAATGGAAAGAGCTCGCCATCATAACCCAATCGTATGCACTCGATTTCAGCCCCGTTGCCTCCCCACTTCCTTCGTGCCACTGCACAGCACAATCTTTGGTGTAAGCCACTCCCTCAAGACGCATATTTTCATTGGGCTCGACAGCATCAACCCCAAGACCCATATCACAAAGCATCTTGGTCAACTTTCCTGTTCCAGCCCCAACTTCAGCCACTCGAAAATCCCCTCTACTCCGCCCTTGACTGTTCACGCAAGCGAAGAGCTTTTCCAGCAGAATATCACTATAGGCGGGGCGATGGTGATAGTGTTTCGCCACTTCAGTAAAATCACCTTGCTTCATCTAATTCCTTGAATATAAATTTCTGACAAGATTCGATCTCGCTTCTCATCAATACTCCCCCAAAGAGTGTTGTCAATCACTACATGGGCAGATGGCTCATCAAAAGCAATATCAACTCCCACCACCTCTTGGATCTCCCCTTTAAGTGCCTTGGTGTAGAGATTCTTTTGATCGCGCCGTATCAGCTCCTCCATCTCGCACTTCACATAGACCTCTAAATAGCGAGGGATGTTTTGGCGATTGAGCCTATAGATTTCATCAAACATCGAGATGGCTGTGGCCACCACATGAATCCCTTGAGAGGCCAAAAAGGCACACAAAGCCGAGCGCTTTTTGGAGATTTCGATTCTTGATTCTCTGTCATACCCACTATGTCCAAAAATCTCTCTAAAACCATCTCCATCTAAATAGACCACATGGGAAATCTCTCTTCTTAGGGCCTCATAAACCGCCCTTCCCAAGGTTGTCTTGCCGCTACCTGCTAATCCCGTGATCCAAATCACCCATCCTTGGGGCGATTCTCCCTCTAGAGCCACAAAATTCCTATCTTAAAGGAATCATCGCTTTTTTGGTGCACGCCCGCCTCTAATATCTCTCTCCACGCCTCTTTCATCCCCTCGCTCCAAGTGATATCATCAAATGCCATCACTCCCCTAGGCGCCATAAAGGGAAGAATCTGCCTAAAGTAAGCCAAAGTTGCCTCTCTATCGTGATGCCCATCAATAAAAACAAAATCAATCGGCGCGATGGCAGGAAGCAGGTCGGGCAACACATCGACAAATTTCCCCACCTTTTGAACCACACTAGAACATCCCAAATCTTCCCTCGTTTGGATAGCGATTTTGGCTAGCTCAGGAGAACCTTCGATAGTGTAGATTTGGGCATTAGGAGCAGCATGGCTCAAATAGGAGCTAGAGAATCCGCAACAAGTTCCAAGCTCTAAAATCACTTTAGGTTCTCCCTTGGAGACGATTTCAAAGATTCCCTTCGCTCGATCTCCTTTGATTCCCACCGCCGCCACAGAACGCGTGGTGGTCGTGACCCTCACGCCTTGCGCCATCTCCTCTTCACTTCGATTCGAATCGGGTGACCCCGCCCCAAAATCGATCACCTCTGTGGCTTGATCCTTGTCCACAAGAGCCCCTCGATACGCCTCAATCTTTGACTCTACCTCTAAAAATTTCTGTTGGCTCATGCGCCCTCCTTCTCTTTGAGTATCTCATCCACCATGGAGCCCACATCAAACTCCATCCGATCAAAAATCTGCTTAGCGTAGCCATTGCGATTGCCAATGATTCTCTCCGCCTTAATGATCAACTCCTCTATGCTATCCACCTTATCCATGAGAGCCAAATCCATCAAAAACTTATCATAGTGCGAGACAAAAGAGCGCGTGGAGATCGTCGGTGTCCCAAAGAAACAAGCCTCAGAATTGAGCGTCCCACCCCCTCCGATAAAGAGATCGCAGTAGGCCAGAATATGCTGAATAACTATCTTCTCTTTGAGCACCTTCGCAAAAGGAAGAAGCTCCGCAACGGCTTCAGGCTCATACCGAGGAATCACAAGAATATTAGCCCTCAAGCGCTCCTTGAGCACCTTGAGCCCCTCATAGAGAATCGGGTATTTCTTCATCACATAGCTCGCCTTATACTCCTCTTCTCTCACCACAATCGTAGGCAAAGAGGTGTCTAGACCGTAATCCTTGAGCACTTTCTCGTAAAATTCTCTTGAGGGCTGAAAATCTCGGAGCCACGCCACCACATCCAAAAATCCATACTCAAAAATCTGATCGTGCTCTAATCCAAAGCGAAAGAAGATCTCCTCAGGCACCATGAAAGGGCGAAAGGCCTTGTTGGAGAGGGGAAGCGTGAGTCGTGCCTGAGGGAGCGCACGCCGAAAATCGGTTTTGTAGTCCGAGAGGGGAATGTCATAAAAATTGACGATAGGTATCCCAAGCCCAAAAGCGACACGATTGGCGTCCACACTGCAAAGGCAGACCAAACGCTTGATGCTGTGCTGCTCGATAAACTCCATCAGCTCAAGCTGGCGATGGATCGAGGCTTTAAGCTTGTCACAAAGCTTCGCCCCGCCAAAACCTCCCCGGTTGAAAAAGGGAATCTTGTAGAGATTGAGCAGCTCCACCACCTCGCTGTACCCCTCTCCCTCTCGCGCTGTAACCAACACCTCTCTATCGCGCCGTTTTAGCTCCTCAATGAAAGGCTTAAAGAACATGACGCTCTTGGGCGTCACCAGATCAAACCATGTCATTCATCCGCCTTTTCTCAAAAAATCACCCACAATGGATCAAAAACCATCGAGAGAAGAGAATCATCCCCCAATTTTGCGATTTATATTCACCCATTCTACCTTTTTCATACAAAAATTTGAGATACGAATCCTCAAACCATCCAAGCTCTCTATTGACGCGCTGATAATCTTCCAAGATTCTCCCTTGATACGCCTCAAAATACCACTCAAACATCGGCGATGAGAATCCTTTCTTACGCCGATTCACAATCGAATCGGGGAGGTAGGCCAAAGCTATCTTTTTGAGAAGATTCTTGGTGATCTCTCCGGTGCGCAAAGAGGAGGGGAGGGAGAGGACAAAATCGACTAGCTGATAATCCAAAAAGGGAGCGCGAGATTCCAAAGAGTGCGCCATGCTCATTCGATCCATCTTACTCATGAGCACCTCCGCCATCCAGTGCTTCAAATCAATATAGCTATACCAGCCCTCCCCCTCTTTGGAGGGAAAATCCTGAAAAGTTTCCAAAATAGGGTCCCTCCATGCGGGCTCTTGTTTGAAAAGTCGCGCTCTTTGCCCAGGAGTCCATGACTCATTAATTCCCCTAAAATAGGGTTTTTCGTCCATCAAAAGCCTTCTTAGGCGCTCCCACTCTTTCCCCCCATGCTCGCTTTTGCGATGGTAGTCAAGAAGAATGGCCTTCTCTTTGAGCCCTAGAGAGTTTTCAAGCCATAAAAGCTTCAGTGAGTCAAAATATCCATCGTATCCAAAGAATATCTCATCACTCCCCTCACCGCTCAGAACGACCTTAAAACCGCTCTTTGCCACCTCTTTAGAGAGGAGATAGGTGGGAATGATCGCTGGGTCGCCTAGGGGCTCATCCAGTATAGGTAAAACCTCCTCAAATGCCTCCAGAAAATCCTTTCGAGTCGCGATCTTTTCGTGATGAATCGAGCCAATATGGGAGGCCACCTCTCTAGCATAAGGAAGCTCATCATAGTGTTTGTATTCATCATATCCAATGGAGAAGGTCTCAATAGAGCAAGGAGAAAGCCTCGCGTATAGCGCACTAATGAGGCTCGAATCGATTCCTCCAGAAAGGAATGAGGCCACAGGAACATCGCTAAGAAGTCGATAGCGCACGCTCTCCACAAGAAGCTCTTCGATCTTCCTAAGCGCCTCCTTTTCTTCTATATTCTCGCGGCTAGGAGCGGAGGGAAGAGAGTAAAAAGAGGATTTCTCAAGCCTCCCCTCGCTCAAGCTAAAACGCGCCAAACAACCTGCGGGGAGCTTATGGATGGTCGGAAAAAAGCTCTTCTCTCCGCAAGGCGCAAGGTAGCTTAAGTAATCGAGCAGAGCGCCTTGATCAAGAGCCCCCTTCTCGCCCAAAATAGCCCTGAGCGCCTTGATCTCCGAAGCCACTCCTAGCTCTTTGCCTTCATGGAAGTAAAAAAGAGGCTTCTTTCCAAAGCGATCCCTCGCCATGAGAATCTCGCCTTTGTGCCCATCATAGAAAAGAAAGGAAAACATCCCATTAAGACGGGGTAGAATCCTCTCTCCCTCAAGAATGAGAAGCCTCCAAAGCACCTCTGTATCGCTTGAGCTTTGAAGTCTCAAACCATAGTCGCTGGAGAGCTCTTGGAAGTTGTAGATTTCACCATTAAAGATCAAGCGGTAGCGCTCATCCCCAAAAGGCTGATTCCCCGCCTCACTCAAGTCCAAAATCGAAAGGCGATTATGCGCTAGCGAGATTTTTCCATCGCTCCAAAAACTCCTCGCATCAGGCCCACGATGCCTCATAGTGTCGGAGGCTTTTTGGATGAGGCTTGGCTTAATCGTCCCTCCGCAAATAGAACACATCGCTAAAAACACCCCCCTATATACTCCATCTCTTCCTCGCTCACATAGGGATTCATGGGCAGACTCAATATCTCCTCACTCACTTGCTCCGCCACAGGGAAATCCCCCTT
The DNA here is from genome assembly GCF_000196135.1 of Wolinella succinogenes DSM 1740. Taxonomy (NCBI): domain Bacteria; kingdom Pseudomonadati; phylum Campylobacterota; class Epsilonproteobacteria; order Campylobacterales; family Helicobacteraceae; genus Wolinella; species Wolinella succinogenes. Next base: position 2,065,829 of record NC_005090.1, read on the forward strand.
TTGATGCCCCAAATAGGCAAAGCACCCTTGAAGATGCAAGGGCATAGGATAGTGCACTGCCGTGGGGACTCCCGCCTCCTTGAGTCTAGCCTGCACTCTAGGGCGCTCTTTAACCCTTATGGAGTATTGGGCAAAGGCTGAGGTGCGATTTGGCTTAATTTGGGGGAGGATGATTCCCTCTTTAGAAGAGAGAGCCAAAGAGTAGCGTTTGGCCACCTCCACCCTTTGGGCAAGATCTTTAGAGTAGTGACGCAATTTCACCCTTAGCACGGCGGCTTGAATCGTATCTAGCCTCCCCCCAATTCCAATATATTGGTGATGATACCTTTGGGTTTGACCATGGATTCTTAGGCTCTTGATTTTGGCGGCAAGCTCTTCATTGGAGGTGAAGAGCGCCCCCCCATCTCCATAACATCCAAGGGGTTTGGCGGGGAAAAAGCTCGTGCAGGAGATATCTCCCAAAGCACTATCGCTCACCCCCTCATAGGTGCTCCCAAAGCTTTGGGCTCCATCAATAACCACCCTAAGATCATGCGCTTTAGCGACCTCCATGATCTCTTTTAAGTCGCTTGGCTGACCATAGAGATGGACAGGAAGAATCGCTTTGGTCTTAGGGGTGATCTTCTTCTCTAATTGAGTGACATCAAGATTGTAGCTCTCCTCTTCAATATCCACAAACAGAGGCTTGGCTCCTAAAAGAGCAATCATCTCTGCGGTGGCAATGAAGGTGAAGGGAGTGGTAATCACCTCATCTCCTGCTTTGATTCCTAAGGCCATGAGAGCCAAAAGGAGGGCATCTGTTCCGCTAGCGCAGGTGATGGCATGCTTTGCACCCGTGAAGGCTTCTAGCTCCCTCTCTAGGAGTTCGACCTCCTCTCCCATGATGAAATTGCACTTTGAGATCACCTCATGGATGGCCGATTCGATCTCCTCTTTGTAGAGCTGGTGCTGCAGAGCTAAATTGGCAAAGTCTATTTTCATACGTTAATCTCCACGATTCTCCCCTCAATCTCTCTATAGAGGGTTCCATCAAAGCTATCTCTAGCCACTCCACTCTCATCAAAACAGAGGCGCTCTCCCCCCTTGTCCACCCAGCCAATCCTTCTAGCAGGCACCCCCACCATTAGGGCATAAGCAGGGACATCTTGCTTCACTACCGCTCCTGCTCCTATGAGGGCATACTCACCAATGGTGATTCCACAAACAATCGTGGCGTTGGCCCCAATAGAGCAGCCTCGCTTGAGCAGAGTCTTTTGAAATTGATCCCTTCGAACGATGAAAGCTCTAGGATTATAGACATTGGTAAAGACCATCGAAGGACCCAAAAAGACCTCATCTTCAATCTCTACCCCTTCATAGACGCTCACATTATTTTGGACTTTGACTCCATTGCCAAGGCGCACCTTAGGGCCTATGACACAGTTTTGCCCCAAAGAGCAGTTTTTTCCTATGACCACCCCAGAGAGAATATGACAGAAGTGCCAAATCTTTGTCCCCTCGCCAATCTCTGAGCCCTCATCCAGATAGCTTGATTCATGGAGGAAGTAGGTCATCCAAGCGCCTTCTTGCAGAAAGGGTGATACTCTCCCACCAAGCCTAGAGGAGTCTGCGTGCGAATAGCATGCACAATCTCAATACTTCTTCTCGCCTCCTCCAGTCCAAATCCTCCCCCTCTTAAGATATCCATGTAGCTTTGAGTGTGCAAATCAGTGAACCCTTCAGAGAACTCAAATGCCTCACCATCCACACTAATACTCCGATAGGTTCGTTTGCCGCCTCTTTTGACCTCTTCGGGCAGGTAGTCGGCATTGACAGAGAGAAACCATCGCACTCTAGCGTGCTCTAGCTCTAAAAATCCTCCTGCACTATGGGCATTGAGCAGATGAACCTGATTGAGTCTTGGGGCACCAAATATCCAAGTGAGCATGTCATAGAAGTGAACTCCGATATTCGTAGCCACTCCTCCGCTCTTGGTGATGTCTCCTTTCCAAGAGGTGAAATACCAGTGTCCCCTAGAGGTGAGATAGGAGAGATCAATATCATAGACCCTCCCTGGATGCTCTTTAAGCTCTTGCTCCACCTTGGCTTTGAGGGCAATGATGCTCTCGTGGAGTCGCAATTGAAGAATGTTATAGACGCGCTTGCCATAATCTCTCTCAAACTCTTTGAGGGCGTCAATATTCCAAGGATTGAGCACCAAAGGCTTCTCGCAAATCGCATGAGCTCCACTGCGAAGAGCAAAGCGAATATGAGAATCGTGAAGATAGTTGGGAGAGCAGATTCCCATATACTCTACTCCCTTTCCTTGACGGCGCAGCTTATCCACATGGCGATCAAATCGCTCAAACTCAATGAAAAAGTCGGCATTAGGAAAATAGCTATCGATGATTCCTACCGAATCATTAGGATCAAGAGCGCAAACCAGCTCATTGCCACTCTCTTTGATGGCTTTCATGTGACGAGGGGCGATGTAGCCAGCGGCTCCGATGAGGGCGAAGGGAATCATGGGGTCTCCTTAAAAAAATTTAAGAGGGCATCAAGAGCCCTTTGGCTCGCCTTGCCCCCTCCATAGATATCAAGATCAGGAATGATGGAATCCTCTAGGTGCTGATGCAGCGCTCCAAGAATCATCTCTTTGTTGCTTCCAACAAGAAAATTGGCTCCCTGCGCCATCAACTCCACCCACTCCGTCGAATCACGGAGCGTAAGACAAAGCTTGCCAAAACAATAGGCCTCCTTTTGCACCCCTCCACTGTCAGTCATCACGATTTTGCAATGCTCCAACAACCACAGCATCTCCAGATATCCCACAGGATCAATCACTAAAACTTTGGATTCATCAAGCTTCAACCCCTCGTGCTCCAATCGTGCTCTCGTGCGAGGATGCAGAGGCAAAACCACAGGCATAAGCTCTCCTGCCTCTTCTATCGCTCCAATGATCTCCATCAAACGCTCTTTGTTATCGCTATTTTCTTGACGATGGAGGGTGCAAAGGATGAAATTCTCTTTAGGGATCCCCTTGGGAGGGGTAGAAAAGGGCCTAAAGTGCAGTAGGCTATCAAGCATCACATCGCCAATCCAAGTGATTTGAGAATCAAAGCTTTCAAAACCCTCGCGAGCCAAATTCTCTTGGGCAGCTTGGCTTGGCACAAGAAGAAGCGAAGAGATTCGATCGGTCAAGATTCGATTGATCTCTTCGGGCATCTTCATATCAAAACTCCTCAGCCCCGCCTCGATGTGAACCACAGGGATGTGCAGCTTGCAGCTAGCCAGTGCACCCGCTAGAGTCGAGTTGGTGTCCCCATACACCACCGTAAAATCGGGTCGCTCCAGAAGTAGAATCTTCTCAATCTCCTCCATCATTCTGCCTGTCATCGCCCCATGCGAGAGGGAGTGAATATCCAAAAAATAGTCCGCCCTTTTTAGGTTCATCTGCTCAAAAAAGATTTGGCTCATCGAGGCATCAAAATGTTGTCCTGTGTGAATCATCACCTCTTGCACTCCGCGCCGTTTCAACTCTAGGCTCATGCAAGCTGATTTGATGAATTGGGGCCTAGCCCCAAGAATCGTCATCCCCTTCATTGATCTTCCTTTAGGACTTTCTCCATCACCTCTTGCAGAATCTTCTCATTCTCCTTGGCATTATAAATCTTAGCGGCACGATCGGCGTTTTGCTTGTAGGCAAGAATCTCTTCATGGGTGAGTTGATTGAGCGCCTTGGCCATACTTAAAGGAGTGAAATCTTTAGAGATGATTCCTAGATTCTCCTTTTGGACGATTCTAGCCATCTCAAGAGAGGGGCCAATGGCAATGGCTAATCTTGCTTGGATAAATTCAAAGAATTTATTGGGGAGGCAGAGCTCTAGATTGAAGGTGGTGGGCGGGCACAGGAATAGACCTATGTCGTAGGCATTGGTGAATGGGACAATCTCTTCGGGTGCCACGGGAGGGATGAGACGCACATTTTGGCGCTCCAAGGTCATCTTTTCAAGCTTTTGATAATACTCTTTGTTGGAGTTCACAAAAACTAGCATCAAATCAAGCACAAATCGACCATCGACATGATCCATCATCTCAATCATGAGCTCAATTTGGCGATCGGGATTGGCAAGTCCATGGTGAATGAGACGAATCGCAGAGCCAGAGAGAGGGGCTGGCTTGATCTCAAAATATTTAGCCGCATTGCTCCACACTTTAGGATTCACCCCAAAATTCTTTTGATACTCATGAGCGATTCCCTCGCCAATGGCCAATACCACCCCAGCCTTTGGCAGATAGCGCTTGCATAGATAGCGCTTGTAGGGGGCAAAGTAGAATCTCCACCAAAAATCATGCTCAAACTCTCTTGGCGCATACTCGTGCATATTGGCCACCACCTTTGCCCCTTTGCCATATCGCAATGCCACAGGAATCGCTTCGGCATCATGGGCAATAATAAGGTCAAAAGAGCGTTCATGGAGGGCTACGATGGCCTGCTTCACTTGAGGAAGATTCCAATAGACTCGTTCATACTGGCGCAATAAGAGCCAAAATCGCTGAAGCAGGCGCTTGGCCAATCCCCATTTTGGCTTTTTGAGAGCGACAAACTCGATCCCTTCAAAATCCCCTCTCTCATATCCCATGCCCTCTAGCTCATAAAGCCCCCGCAAGGCCTCATACTCTCGATAGGCTCTTGGCTGGGTTTTGTGACTATGAAAGTGGAGGATTAGGATTTTTGACACAACGCCCTCTCCATCACCTCTTGCAGAATCTTCTCATTCTCCTTGGCATTATAAATCTTAGCGGCACGATCGGCGTTTTGCTTGTAGGCAAGAATCTCTTCATGGGTGAGTTGATTGAGCGCCTTGGCCATACTTAAAGGAGTGAAATCTTTAGAGATGATTCCTAGATTCTCTTTTTGGACGATTCTAGCCATCTCAAGAGAGGGGCCAATGGCAATGGCTAATCTTGCTTGGATAAATTCAAAGAATTTATTGGGGAGGGCGTATTTGGTGTTAAACCCAGTGGGTGGAAGGAGGTAAAGCCCGATGTCATATTGGTTGATGAAGGGGATAATCTCTTCAAAAGTCACGGGGGGGATGAGACGCACATTTTGGCGCTCTTTGACTCGCTCCATCAGGCTTTCGTAGTAGCTCTCTCGCCCACTCTTCATCAGCATCAAATCAAGCACAAATCGATCATCGACATGATCCATCATCTCTATCATAAGCTCAATTTGGCGATTAGAATTGGCCACTCCATGGTGAATAAGCCGAATTTTCTCCCTCTCTCCCCTTAAGGCAGGCGAACAATGACTTAAAAGTGGCAAGCTCATGAGGGTCGACATCTTTACCCCATACTCTTCCCCATACTTTTGAGCGATTCCCTCGCCAACCGTGTAGGCACAATCCACCTCTTTTAAAAAGGTTCGGCAGAGCCAATCATTAAAATCGGCAAATAGAATCTTCCAGCGCCAATCATCTTCGCACTGCTTAGGATAAAACTCCCTCGCATCAAAGATCACTTTGGCGCTTTTCTTGTGAGCTAGCACTATAGGCAAAAGTACCAAATCATGACAAAAGATGAGATCAAACTCCCTTTGATCTAGATATTCAGCGATTTTGAGCCTAGTGGGGATAAAAACCAGACGCTCATAGCGCCTCAAAAAAACATCTCGATAAAGTCCGATCTCCTGCCAAAAATTCCGCTTCTTCGGACTATCATAAGAGAGGACTTCAACGCCTTCTATCTGGGTGGCATGGCGACCTATGGCGGTGAGCTCATGATCCTTTTGGAGCGCTTGAATCACTCGATTGGGTCTTGGGTTTTTGGCGGGATTAGCCTCGCAGACAGTCGCCACCCTCAATCTGTTAAAGTTTGACATTAAACATCTTCTCCCATTTGGCTATGCTAAAAAGCTTCCACAAAAAATCATCTCTCCGAATATCAACCTTGAAAAAAATATCCCTAATAATCTCCGAGCCTTCAATGACTTTCATCATCTCGAATCTATATCGGTCGATCCAAAGTTTTTGAGGGCTTTCAAAGCCCATCTTGTTGTATCGCCATACAATACTCTTGGGCAACAGCCCAGAGATCTCCAGTGCCTCCCTTAGAGCAAACTTCAAGTAACCCTGCTGAAATTTCACCTCCGTGGGCAAGGCTAGCACCCACTCTACAATTCGATAGTCCAAATAGGGCAATCTCGTCTCAATGCCAAATCGCATCGAATCTCTATCTTCGTATCGAAGGAGTGAAGGCAAATGATTATAAAAAATTTCTCTTTTTTGAAATTCTTGTATCGTCTTTACGGGAGCAATATACGAATCAAGCCACTCCCTGCAAAGATACCTTGAGCAAATATTCCCCCGATTCTTAATAACATCCCAAGCCACCCCTGCGTCATCTGCTTTTTTTAACTCTTCTAATATTTGCTCTTTTGTATATCGAAAAGTTTTCAAATCTTTAAAAAAATCATTTTCTAAAAAGAATTTTCTATCTCTCAAGTCTTTGAAAATATTGTGAAAATAGTGCTCATATCCTAAAAAAACCTCATCAGCCCCCTGCCCATCCAGCATCACTTTACACCCAAGCTCCTTGGCCTTTTTCATGACAAAATATTGCATGAACATAGAGGTGCTACCAAAAGGCTCTTCTTGGGTGTAGAATAGATCATCCAAGCTCTCACAAAAATCTTCAAAGCTAGGCTCGACCATATGCAAATCCAACCCCAAATGGTTAGCCACCTCGATTGCATAGGAGCTCTCATCACTCTCTTTAAGACTTGATTTGGCGTGAATGGCCACAAGCTTCTCACCAAAATCATATTGTTGGCTCGCCAGTGCCGCCACCCCAGAGCTATCCAATCCTCCGCTCAGGCACGCTCCCACACGAACATCCGAGCGCAAGCGCAGGGAAACCGACTGCCTCAGCAGTGACAAAAGCTCTTTGGCACTACTTGGAATCTCTCTCTCTTTGGCAGATAATGGATTGAGGAGAATCGAGTAGTAGGTCTGAAAACTCTTCTGCTTGCCGCGCAGATCATAAAACAAATTAGAAGAAGCCTCAAGACGATAAACTCCGTCAAAAAAGGTTTCACTGCCTCCATCTAGAAAACCTCTCGCTAGGTAGGGAAGAATCACTTTAGGATTGAGTTTGGCCTCCTTAAAGAATGGCAATAGGGCTTTGATCTCTGAAGCAAAAACAAAAATCTCCTCATTTTCATAGAAATAGAAAGGTTTCACCCCAAAACGATCTCGACTGCAAAAAAGGCTGTGTCTCTTTTTGTCGTAGATGGCAAAAGCCCACATTCCATTGAAATGCTCTACGCAAGTCTCTCCCCAAAAGTCATAAGCCGCTAAAAGCACCTCTGAATCGCTTTGAGTGGCAAAGCCATACCCCTGAAGCAAAAGCTTCTCTTTGAGCTCTCTGTAGTTATATATCTCACCATTGAACACCAGAAGATAGCGATCCTTAAAAAGCATCGGCTGGGAGGCCCTCTCATCCAAATCAATGATTGAGAGTCGAACATGCCCTAGATAGAGCTGATACTCTGGCTCATTAAACCACACAAAATCTTGATGATCTGGACCACGATGGGCAATCTTTGAGAGGATTTGATTGAATTGTTCACAAGAGAGCTGACTTTGTCCAGCCGAACCCTTCCTAAGATACCCTAAGATTCCACACACACCCTCTCCTCTATTGAGCCGCCACAAGCCATTGTTTGATTTTTCTAGCATATCCTTTCTTGTAGAGCCACAAGATAGCTAAGCTTGGCAGGAATCGAAGATATTTTGGCAAAATAAAATATCTTGTCTCAAAAAGCGTCTGCTCCGCGTAATAGTCCCCAAAAATAAATTTCACAGGGGCAGCCTTTCGGCTAGAGTCATACAGAGAACAATTACGGCAGTAGGAGCCAAATAGCGAATCTCTCTCATACAGATCATCAAGTATTCTCGCAGATTCAAAAATAGTATGATTAAAAATATTTGGGATTTTCTCTCCAAGCTTAGGGTAAAAGTAAAACGCCCCGCAACAAGGGAGCACGGTGCCATCTGTCATCACGATAGGACTCCCATACGCCTTGCATTTGCCATGAGTATACTCCAGCTTCTCCACACCTATATGCCCGATTCCATCCTCGCCCGTGACAAACATCTTTTTTAGAGATATTTGGTTTAGCCCCTTATCTTTATAAAAATCTAGCACCCCTAGGGCTTCATGGGGAAATTCGGGCTGCTCTGTAATTTGAATTTGGACATAGATTGAATCGCCTCCATATTTCTTGAAGTAGAGTGGAGCATGAATCGCTCGCTCAAAGGCTAGCTTTGTAGCTGGTTTTCGTATTTTTTTATAACTCTCATAGCTCAGACTATCCACGCTGATGACGATGTGATCAACCCCAACCTCACAAGCTCTCTTTATATCTTCCTCGCCCAAAAGACCGCCATTGGATGTGATCATTATCTTAAGACCAAACTCTTTGATAAGAGACAAAATTTGATACCACTGCTTATGGGTAAAAAACTCTCCATTGGGAGTCAAATCTATCCATTCAAATCCCTCCATAGAAGCTTTTTCTAAAATCAATTTAATTTCATCAAGCGACATATCCCGTCGAATCGTAGGTCTCTCATCAAAATACTCCCCACTATATCCATCGCCATGAAAAGGGCACATTCCGCAAGCATAATTGCAGCTGGAAGTCACTTGAATATTCAAGACTTTCATCTCACGCTCGCGAATTGCCTTAAAAATGGCCTCCTGTGTCACAACATCTTCCTTATTTCTTATAGTTTTTCAAAAAGGTAGCATCCATCATTTCCAGCCACATGTCCCCTGTAGTAGGGAATTCCTCGATTGTCAAATGTTAAATTACTCAAAAACTCGCGATGTTCCTTATCCAAATTTCGATCCTTGATTGCCTCAAAACGCCTTGGTAGCCACATGAGCTCATCAACAGATATGGCGACCCCCTGAAGGCCTCCTTTGAATCCATGCCTTTCCATTGTAGCCACAAAATCATCCGTTTTAAAACATGTTGATACAGGACAATGCTCCCCATCCGTGGTATATTTATAAACATCCAAGGCACGCATTCCTCTATACTTTGGATTTTCCATCGGAAAAATATACGCAGCATAGAGATGTAGCCAAATACTATCATAATGATACACCATGATCGAGGCTCTACCTTTTGGCTTTAACACTCGATAAAACTCTTTTAGCACAGCGTCCAAGTCGGAGACATTCATCAAAACACCAGGGCAATTAATATAATCCACACTATTGTCTTCGAGATCGATTCGATTCGTCTTCTCATCAATTAACAAAAATTCTGCTGTTTTTCCATGCAGGGCGATTCGCTTCTTGGCACGTTCAATAGCAGGGGCGGACACATCGGCACCAATGAGACGTTTAGGGGTTGAGTGGGTTAAGATTCCCGTCATTTCATTGCCCGGACCACACCCATAATCAAGCACCACCTTGCCATCAAGTCCACTCACAGAAATATATTTTCTATAATCAACATACAAGTCATTACAATGTTCAAAAAATTTTAATGATTCTTCTGCAGTCTCAAAATTATTGCTAGCAATCATGTGCGCGCTCCAGTATCCAGCAACTCCCTTGGAGGCAATTTCTTTCATTTTTTTATCATGAAATTCGATTCCATTAACATAGTCTTTGATTCCATGCAGAAGCAAGTTGTTGACCAGTTGATGAAAAAATTTCTCTGAGGCTACCATGATCTCACCGTTCCCCAATCCTCGCGCCAAGAGTAGTTCAAGGGAAATACTTGGGTCAAAATCATCAATGAACTCATATGAATATTTCACTTCCCCTTCAAGACTACTCAAATAGTCCAGCAAAGTGGCAATCTCTTGCCCAAATGCCCCTTTTGGATAGATATAGTAATGCATACAACGACTCCCTTTAATTATTTTATATGATTAAACAAAAATTCTGCAATTTTCTCAGAAGAAGATAAAAAGTTTAGAAGCTCTTCTTTTCGATAGCGCCCAATGGATTCATTCCAGTGCCTTAACTCTTTTTTGATGCATCCAACCTGATGCACAACTTCTGTATCTTTGCTGCAAACAATATGTATATTTTCATCAAAAAACTTAATTTTTGAGCCATAACCATCGTATTGGATAAATTCTCCATAGGGGTCAAACAAAATAACTGGCTTTAGTGTAGTAAAGGGGTAAGAATAGGCCAAAGAAGACCAGTCACTGATCAAAGTAATGCTCCTTGCCAAGAGCTCAGCACTTAGTGTTGGCATTTTATCTATAAGCACCCTCTCGTTTCCTTTGTATAGTCTTTCCATATCATAAACCGTCTTACTATCCAAATCTAGCGGGTGTGGGCGAAAAATAATATTCATCCCTATGTTCAAAAGAGCATCAAACAAACTCGTCAATATCTCTGTTTCGGCATTTGCGGTGACAATAACATCGGTGGAATTAATAGAGTGATTTTTTAAATAATCTTCATAATCGAGAATCTGCAAATCCAAACTTGGATATCCTGCTTCGACAACAAGGGGCGAGCCAAGACCCCTCTCCTCTTTGAGCTGTTCATAAAATCGAGCCACTCTTCGAGTAGGCGCCAATAAGATGTCATAATTTGCCATAAGGGCTTCCACGGCTGCATTCATTTGAAGGCGATACTGCCCAAAGTACATCATCAAAAGTCCGCAACAGGCATGCCCGGTGTATGCACTTATGGTTTTGTGACCAGAGAGAAAGTCTTTTGACCCCAAAATCAATGGAAATTCTAACTCTGCAATCAAATCATAGTTGGCCACAAGGTGGGGATGTTTGGCTACACGATCTCTATTTTTCTCCAAGGCTTCTTGACTCAGACAGATATAGACCACCTGCGCACCCATTTGGAGGAGATGCTGATCAATGTCACCCAGGTGCTTTTCTTTGGCAAATCCCCCCAAGATATACCCCACAAGGGGTGGCATTCCCTTGATTCCTTCACGAAACTCAATATCCCATCGACTTTTCAAATACTCCTTAAGTCGCTCTCCATAAAGCTTCACTCCATTTTCAATCCGAGTGATTCCTTGGCTTTGAAGTTTATCCTTCAGCTGATCATGCAGCCAATTGGAGGCGATCAAAACGGTTGCCTTCTCTTCCTGTATCTGCTTGGAGAGTTGAATCAAGGAACGTGCACTATCCGAATCATCAATAAAATCAGCCTCTTCTTCACCCAAAAACTTTCTCGCCTCTTGCAGAGCAAGCCCATTGCGCCCTTTGGGATAAATATAAGTTTTATTCTTCATGGGTTACAAATTAGCAAAAACGCTCAAGAGATCTTGAGACAGTTTTCGAGCGACCACCTGACGATATATCCTCATCCAGTAGGCTTTGTTATCTCGAATATTTTTTGAAGAGCCCTCGTTGATCGACCAGTGGATCGCCTCTATATACCCCTTGGTGTCCAAGGGCTGGATTCTCTGCTCTGATTCTATGAATCGATAAAGCCCTTCTACAGCAGCACCCCTATTCTCGCAGACCTCCATGGCAACCCCTCGATACTCCTCAAGCCACTCTTCTAACTCTGCAGATCGTTCTACGCGAGAAAGTCGAATTAATCTAACCATCAAGGGAGCTTCGTGCTTAGCCGTATACTCCCTCGCGCTCTCCCCTTGCTCTAGTGGAAAAGTATCACACCACAAATCAATAATATGCCCATAGAGATGCGGATCGACCCAGCCCGGCATATAGAATCGATCCGAGATTCCGAGCTTCTCCACCTTGGCGCGAATCGATTCGGCATTGCCACTGCCCGCTGCGATAAAGATCGTTTGAGGATTTTGGCGCATCACTTGAGCAATGGTCTCTAGATACTCATCGCTATCCACCTTGATCAGCCTCCCAATGACCCCTAGCACAAAAGCATCTTTGGGGTATTTGGCGCGCTCGGCTTCGATTTTGCTTTTTGCTATAGGCGGATTATAGAATCGCTCCCTATCCATGGGCACGGCAAACTTCTCAAAAGAGAATCCATACTTATCCACGCCACAATGACTGATTCTCTTATCAATCCCTTCCACATCATAGACATAGTTTCCATGACTCCAATAGACTTGAGTGGGTGCGGCACGAGAGATGAAAATAAAGTCGCTGATATCATAGCCATTGTTGGGCGAGATGAGGATATCGACCCCATCACGGACGATTCTCTCTCGGATGGCGAGGGCTTTTTGGAGATGCGAGTGATAGTAACCTGCCCCCTGTATCAGAGGCGTGACCACATCGACCACCTCTATGCCAATCTCCCTATAGCTCTGAAGAATTCGGGGGTCATCATCGCTCTTCTCCACATACCCCATCAAATAGAGTTTGACTTCATACTTTTCTCTAAATTCCTCGTTTTGCATAAGCGCCTTAAGGAGCGACCACTCCACCTTGTAGGGCGAATTCTCCACTACTCGATCGCGCAAAAACCCAATGAGCCTCTTACCACTCCCCCCAGTATGCTCCTTGCAAGAGGGAAGCGCAGCAGTGCAAGCTTTATAGTGAGGCTCAGCGACCTTCACGATCTCCTCGTTGAAACGCTTCCACTCCTCTTGGCTTTGGAAGTGATTCCCCATCTTATGATAGATATAGAAGTGCACATACATCGCCTCATCCAGCTCACCCCGCCCAAGATGCGCCTCAAAGATCGCTCGCCACAGGGGATAAAGCTCCATCCAGCGAGGATTATTATAGAAGCTTGGGATATTCCAAAAGATATGGAGTGACCAGTTAAAAATTGAGCGTCTTGCAACAAAATCAAGCGAAAGGTAGTGCTCTAGGGTTAGGCTCTCACTCAATGCCTCAAAAAGCTCATCCATAGATATGGAGAAAAATTGGCAAAAATCCTTCACAAAAACATCGACTCCAACATTGGCTGCTTCGTGAATATGGAGAGTGGAGAGGACTTTGAGATGCTCTTTAATAGCCTCTTGGGGCTCGCCTTTGAGAATGAGGGCGGTGGCTTTGAGCTCAGAGAGAAGAATCTTCTCTACGATTCCAAGCTCTGGAGAGCAGAGATATTGATCCGCCAATGTTACATAGCCATCAAAACGCCCCTCTGGCTCAATCTCCAATTCCTCCATAAGTCCATAGAGATAGAGGTAGGCACGATCAGCTACATCCCCTTTAGAAAAAATGAGCTCCAGCACCTTTTCGCGGATCACATTGGCCAAATCAGCCCTTGATGGTTTGCTCGCCTTTTTAAGTGCCTCTAGCGTCTCCCTTTGAGAAAAACGACCTATAAATCGATCTAGCTCGTGCTTGCTTTTGCATTGTTCCGCCTGCTCTTTTAGCGCCTCAACCAAGCCTCTTTCCTTTATTTTTTGCTTCTTTGCATTATACAAGAAACTTCTAGCTTGGCACTAAATCGACCAAAAAACCTTTGATTAAAATTGGAACACCATTTGCTTTATTGACCATTAAGAAATTTAGCAAAGGATGCGAAATGGGTTACAGGATTAACACAAATGTGGCCGCCCTCAACGCTCACGCGATTGGAGTGCAAAACAACCGTTCTTTAAACAGCTCTTTAGAGAAGTTGAGCTCAGGTCTGCGAGTCAATAAGGCCGCCGATGATGCTTCAGGTATGGCCATCGCTGATAGTTTGCGATCGCAAGCCGCCTCCTTAGGGCAGGCCACGCGAAACGCTAATGATGCCATTGGCATCATCCAGACCGCCGACAAGGCGATGGATGAACAGATCAAGATTCTAGACACCATCAAAACCAAAGCGGTTCAAGCCGCTCAAGATGGACAGACCACCGAAACAAGAAAAGCGCTCCAAAGCGACATCCTAAGACTTCTTGAAGAGTTGGACAACATCGCCAACACCACAAGCTTCAACGGTCAGGAGATGCTCTCTGGCTCCTTTGTCAATAAAGAGTTCCAAATCGGTGCCTACTCCAACACTACCATTAAAGCCTCCATTGGAGCAACTTCATCCAATAAAATAGGCCATGTTCGTCTTGAAACCTCCTCCATCTCAGCCTCCAGTATGCTTGCCTCTGCAGGTGGCTCTAATCTCACTGAGGTTGCTTTCAAGGTGCTTCAGGTGGATGGCAAAAACAGCTTCCAGCTAGAGACCGTCAAAATCTCCACTTCCGCAGGAACAGGAATTGGAGCGCTTGCCGAAGTGATCAACAAAAACTCCAACGTCTTAGGGGTGCGAGCCAGCTATGAGGTCATGGGAACGGGTTCTCTCCCTATCCAATCAGGGACTGTCAACACGCTTGTTATTAACGGCGTCACGATCGGAACCATCAACGATATCCAAAAAAATGATGCGGATGGAAAGCTCATCAATGCCATCAATGCCGTCAAAGAGGCAACAGGGGTTGAAGCCTACACTGACATTAGCGGCCGATTGACCTTAAAAAGCACCGATGGAAGAGCCATCAGCGTCTCCACAGTAAGCGGGGCGGGTGTGCTTGGAGGGGGAAGTTTTATTGGAACTTCTGGCTCTTCTCATGCCATCGTGGGACGACTCACTCTCACTCGACTCAACGCCAGAGATGTTCTCATTAGCGGAACCAACTTCAGCCACGTAGGATTCCACTCTGCCCAAGGAATCGCCGAATACACCGTCAACCTTCGTGACCTTCGAGGGGAGATGAATGCCAATATCGCCTCTGCCGCAGGAGCCAACGCCAACCTTGCCATCGCAAGCGCTAACGCCAATGGAATTGGAGCGGGCGTCACTAGCCTCGCAGGGGCGATGATTGTCATGGATATGGCCGAATCGGCTCGAATTCAACTTGATAAAATCCGTGCCGACTTAGGTTCGGTTCAAGCCCAGCTCACCTCCACCATCAACAACATCACCGTCACTCAGGTCAACGTCGCTGCGGCTGAATCAGAGATTAGAGATGTGGACTTCGCCGAGGAATCAGCCACTTTCAGCAAACACAACATCCTCGCTCAATCGGGAAGCTTTGCCATGGCACAAGCCAACACCGTCCAACAAAACGTTCTCAAACTCCTCCAGTAATCAAGCTCCGCCCCTCTTTTGGGGGTGGGCTAAACCAAAAAAAGCTATCCTTACTCTCCAACCAACCCTACTCATGAAGGTCACGGGATGAACAACTTCTTTGAAAAAAACCTCCAAGCCCTCGACAAAGTCGATCCGATTCTAGTCGCCAAAATGCGCCTTGTTACCCCTAACCAATTTTTTGAAGTCTATGCCGACGAGGATCCCGCCAATGTGAACATCATCGATAAGCGCCACAACAAACCCCTCTACACCTCCAAGCCCGTAGAGGAGACGCTAAAGAAGATCGAGGCCATGACGGAGTTTAGTTACTATCCCTACCTCTATTTTTACGGAGCGGGCAATGGAATCTTTTATAAACTTCTCCTTGGCAACGAATCGCTCAAGAGGGTCTTGGTGATTGAGCCTGATCCTGAGATTCTCTTCGTCGCACTCCACTTTGTTGACTTCTCCAAAGAGATAAGCGAGAGAAGAATCATCTTTGTGCTTAGCATTGATCTGAGCGCCCCTAGAGCCATGAGTTATATTGGCTATCAAGACTCTCCACTCTATTGCAAGCTCTATGATTTACACCTCTTCACCCCCTATTACAATGCCTACGCCGAGGACTATCTGAGGGTGAACAAACTCTTTTTGAGGGCGATTGAGCACTCCATCATCTCCATTGGCAACGATTCTAGGGATGCTCTTTTGGGTCTAGAGCACCATGTCAAGAATCTTCCTGATATGCTTCAAGGGCCCCATGTGGTCGAGCTCGTTCGCAAAAGCGCCAACACCGACACCGCTATCATCGTCTCTACGGGCCCCTCTCTCTACAAACAACTCCCGCTCCTCAAAGAGATCGCCCCCTATGTGACGCTGCTTTGTATCGATGCCTCTTTTCCAATTCTCCATGCACATGGAATCAAACCCGATATTGTTTTGAGCCTTGAGAGGGTCAAAGAGAGTGCGAAGTTCTACCAAGAAACCCCCCTAGAGGCGCAAGAGGGCGTAGTTTTTGCCATCACTTCCATTGTCCATGAGGACCTCAAAAAAGCCATCACTAGAGGAATCAAACAATTTAGTATGCGCCCTTTTGGCTACACCAAATACTTTGACCTAAGCCCCTATGGCTATTTGGGGATTGGAATGAGTGCGGCTAATATGGCCTATGAGCTTGCCGTCCACTCAAGGTTCAAACGATGTGTTTTTATCGGACAAGACCTTGCCTTTGGCGAAGATGGCACCAGCCACTCCAAAGGGGCGGTCTATGGCGAGGAGGAGATCAAGCCCTCCACCCTTGGCGATCGAGTGCTCGTGGAGAAGTATGGCGGAGAGGGAGAGGTGGAGACCACCACTATCTGGAAGATGTTCCTCAACTTCTTTGAGCGTGATATTGCCGAGACTCCTTACAAGATCGAGGTGATCAACTGCACCGAAGGGGGAGCGAGAATCCATGGCACGATTGAGATGCCTTTTATTGAGCTCGCCCAAAGCCTTGATAGAAGCCAAGCAAAGCAGCCCATCACGCTAGAGCTTCCCACCCCAAAAGAGAGTGAAGAGAATCTCACCAAGGCGCGCCAAAAGATTCTCGATCTCTTAGAATTTGGCCACACCAAAAAGGCCGAAGTGGAGCGAGTCTTTTTGGGAGTAGTCGGGATGACGGAGGAGCTTGAACGCCTCAACAAAGAGAATCGCCTTGAAGAGATCGACTTTGCAGCCATTGGCAAACTCTTGGAAGAGATTGACAACATCAAAGACTTCTTCCATGAGCCTCAGTTTTTGCAAATATTCCTAGACGCGGTTCAATCTTATATCGTCCACCAAGAGCTAGAGATTGCCAAAATTGTCGTGAAATTCACCACTGAAGATATCTACAAAAAAGCCAAGCAGATCGATTGGCTCTACGCTCACAAATATTGGCTCTTCTCCCTTGCAGGCGGAATGAACGCCGTCCTAGAAGTGGTCAAGCGAGGGGCGGCAGAGTGGATGGAGATCCCAAAGCATTTTGCAGAAGGAGAGGATAAAGATCTAGTGTGATCTTCGTCCCTCTCTCTTTTTGAGAGCGAATTCTCACCTTGATTCCATGACTTTGGGCGAAGCGCTGAACCAGCGCCAGCCCCACCCCATACCCTTCAGAAGAATCATCCACTTGAAAATATCGATCAAAGACACGCCAAATCTGCGACTCCTCCATTCCAATCCCCTCATCTTCGATACTCAAATATCGCCCCTCTTCAAGCCTCACCCACACCTCTCCCTTGGAGGAGTATTTGAGGCTATTGGCGAGGAGATTCTCTATCACTTTGACGAAGAGGAACTCATCGCACACCCCCCAGACGCCAGAGGAGATCTCGCTCCTTAGCCTTTCGCCTCCAGACTTCTCTAAAAAGAGCTCAATGGCCGATTCGACTATACTTTTGAGCTCCACCCTCTCTCGCCTATCTTTGCCAATCTCACGGCGAATCAAGGCATCCACTACACGAAACTGCCGATGAATCTGCTTGGAAGCAAGCTTGATTCGCTCTAGCCTCCGTCGCTCTTTCTCCTCGCGTGCTTGATTCTTGCTCAGAAGCTCAATATTGGCTTCAATGGTCGCTAGGGGAATATTGAGCTCATGAATCGTCTCTTTGAGTAGTCGATCTAGCGCCTCCTCTCTCTCTTGACTCTTTTTCAAAAAGCTCCCCGCCAGCCAATACCCCGCACTTCCTGAGAGAACAAAAAAGAGCGGAAACCAAAAAATGGCGTTTTTTGTATGGAGAGAACCTTGCAAAAAGAGCATGGTGAAAAGAAGGGCGCTAAGTGAAGCAAGGGCGAGACTCAGCCACAGCCCTACCCTCTCGTTCCAATGCTTAGAGCTCAAAGCGATACCCTACTCCGCGAATATTGTTGATGCTCCCCTCACCCAAATATTTTTTGAGCGCATTGACATAGACACGAAGCGCTCCCCCGCTTGGTTCCTCCTCTGGCCACAGATGGTCATAGATCTCTTCTTTGCCCACCACTCTCCCTCGGCTCTCCACCAAAAGCTCCAAGAGCTTTGATTCCTTAAGCGGCAAGACGATCTCTTCTCCTTCGATGATGAGCCTCGATTCCTTGGGAAAGAAGAGCCTCTTAGCATCAATCTTCACCCCTGCAAAATCTCCTTTGGAACGCCGAAGAATCGCTTGGATTCTCCAAAGGAGCTCCTCTAGATTGAAGGGCTTGGTGAGATAGTCATCACACCCGCTTAAAAAACCTTCGCGGAGCGATTCTCCATCGCTTAAAGAGGTGATGAAAATCGCTGGCGTGGCGTCAAATTCGCTCTTCAGATGTTTAAGGAGCTCAAACGCGCTCCCATCAGGAAGTTTCACATCCATGAGATAGAGATCAAAGCTCCTCTCGCCAGTGAAGCGCTCAAACCCTGCTCTATCCAAGGCCCACTCCACTCTAAAGCCCTCCTCCTCCAAAAACTCCTTGACCGTCTCGCCCAAAAGCGCATCATCCTCTAGCAATAGTAGCGAGCTCATCCTCTAGAACCATCCTTCTTTTATTGGCGACTTTAGAAGAAAGATTAACACAAAAATTTCACTTTAACGCTCCATTAACACTCAAATCCTACAATCTCACTTATCAAATCTTTAACACTAATCAAGAAGGAGAAGAGGTGAAGAAGGCACTATTTTGGATGTTTGGAGCGCTGCTTGCTATGCTTTGGGCTGCACCCCCTGCGATGTTTCAGAGCGTTTCCAAAGAGGAAGCGACTCTGCTACAAAAAGGCCCTGAGGCTCAATACTGCCCCAATTGCGGCATGGATTTGGTGAAATTCTATAAAACCAACCACGCTGTGAAGCTCAAGGATGGCGAAGTACGTCAATACTGCAGCCTTCACTGCCTTATCGAAGAGCAAGGGAGTGGCTATCTTAAAGACAAACAAGGACTCATCGATCAGATTCTAGTGGTTGATGTGGAGAGTCTCAAATTCATCCCCGCCCAAGAGGCTTTTTATGTCGTGGGTAGCCAAAAACCCGGAACCATGACGATGACCAGCCAATACGCCTTCAAAAATCGTACCAAAGCCGAAGCATTCGCCAAAGAGAACGGGGGCGAGGTGATGGACTATAAATCTGCCTATGCCGTAGGTGAGGCGGAGTTTGCCAAAGATATTGCAATGATTAAAAACAAACGCGAAACAGGGATGTACCCCAAGGGCGAAAAACTCTATAACGAATCGTGTGACAAATCTCGCCTAGAGAAGCTCCATGTTCACACCATTGCCGAATTCAAAGCGATGGTGAAAAACAGCGATATCTGCGGAAAAGATCTAGACGATTCTTCACTTCAAGCCATCTCCCTTTTTGTTTGGGATAAAAAGCTCGCCAAAGCTAATCACTCTCACTAAGCCTAACGGAGACAAACTCGCCAAAAACCTTGGCGAGCCTCCCCAAGCTTCCCTCGCGTCGCACCTCGTAGAAGTGGCGCCAAAACTCCCTCCCGATGATCTCCACCCTAAAGAGCCTCCCCTCTTTTATCTCCCTTTGAACACTAAGAAGTGAGAGGCAACCCAGCGCTCCATGGCTTTGGATGAGTCTCTTGATCGCTTCACTTCGATCCAATTCCAAAAAAAGAGGGAACGATTCCTTCACATCCACCACTTCCCTCAAAAAAGCATCCCTCATGCCCGAACCCTTCTCTCGCAAAATCCACGGTCGATCAAAAAGCTCATCAATATAGCGCGCTCTAGCGGCCAATCCTTCATCTGAGGTGACCACAGCGAGCTCATCCCTTCGCAAGAATCGCTTCATAACCCCTTGATTATCCTCTGTCTCTCCCTCAATGAAGGCCTGCTCCACCTCACCCCCAAGAAGCGCCTCTAGACACTCGGCGGTATTATGAATGCGTGCCTGGAGATGGACTTTGGGGTGGGTTTGGCGAAACTCAAAGAGAATCTCAGGGAGAAGATACTCCCCGATGGTATGCGTGGCAGCGATTCTTAGCTCTCCGCATAAAGAGCTTTGATCAAGAAGCTCCTCTTGAGCCTCACGCCACAGTCTCACAATCTCTTTAGCCCTAGGCTCCAAAAAGAGCGCTGAAGAGAGGGGCAAGAGTCTTTTACCCGAACGGTCAAAGAGCTTCGAGCCTCCTTTCTCTTCAAGCTTAGAGAGCAGATGGGAGGCGTTTGGCTGGCTCATACCCAGTCGCTCTGCGCTCTGCGTGAGACTCTTTGTGGCTAAAAGATCCAAAAAAAGCTCCAGCTCCCTTAGTCGCATATCCACTCCAAATCGAAATATTGAATGATTTTACTTCAAATCATCTATTTTACTTATTATATTCGCTTGGAGTATCCTTTCGAGCAAAAAAGGAGTCCCTTTTGAAGCTCTCCATTCGCCCTTTTGTGCTTGGAATCGCCCTCTGCACCCTTATTGGAATCGTCGCCTTTGGGCTGGCCAAAATCCCTTTTTTCCTCTCGCTCCACCTCTCCCCCTTGATTCTCTCTGTGTTGGTGGGCATGGCGCTTGCTCCTTGGTATAAAAAGAGTGGACAGATCGGAATCATAGGGGTCTTGTGGTGCGGTAAACGACTCTTGCGCCTAGGAATTGTCCTCTTTGGATTTCAAGTCACCCTCCAATCCCTGCTAGGAGTTGGAGTGGAGGGCTTTTTGATCGCCCTTTTGGTCGTGGCAGGAATCTTCACCCTGGGAAGCTATTTGGGCGTGAAGCTCTTAGGCTTAGATAGAGAGACCTCTATGCTCATTGCCTGCGGGAGTGCGGTGTGCGGAGCGGCAGCGATTCTTGCTCTAGAATCACTCTCTAAAACTCCTGCTCACAAAACCGCCATCGCCGTGGGCGTGGTGGTGCTCTTTGGGCTCCTCTCAATGTTCCTCTACCCCCTTGTCTATGAGGCAGGATTCATCCCTCTCTCTCCTTTACAAGAGGGAATCTACACGGGAGCCACCCTGCATGAGGTGGCCAATGTGATTGGAGCGAGTGCCAACCTCCCCAAGGAGGCGCAAGAGGCGGCGGTGATCGTGAAGATGATTCGCGTCATCCTCTTGGTGCCTCTTTTGCTCCTTCTCTCTTTCACGATTCTAAAGCACAGAGAAAAGGGCTCTAACGAGGTGGCGATTCCTTGGTTTGCCTTACTCTTTTTAGGAGCGATTCTTCTAGGGAGTCTCTTTTTTTTTCCCTCTTGGCTCCGCTCTCTTCTTCAAAGTGGCTCACTCTTCTCTCTGACGCTTGCCATGGGAGCTTTAGGGCTTGTGAGTGATTTTTCTAAGCTTCAAGGCGTAGGAGCCAAGGCGCTCGCCTTGGGGGCGATTTTGTGGGGAGTGTTACTCTTTGGAGGGTTAGGGCTAGTGAAGCTCCTAGCCTAAGAGGCTAGGAGAGAAAATCAAACAGGGAAGACGCGAATGGAGCTATCAAGCTTTTGCTGGAGCACCGATTCAATGGCAAAAAGAGTACCCGTGGAGCTACTTGCGCATCCTGCGCAAGCCCCTACATAGCGGATGTAGATGTCGGTATGCCCATCGCTAGAGCTTCGAATATCAATCACCTCCATATTACCCCCGTCCATCATGAGCATCGGTCGGATATTGTCATCGATCACTTTGTCGACCGCCTTGACCTTTTGCACCATGCTCATCTCATTAAAGCCAAGCTCTCCGCTGGCACTCTTGTCCGCTTGAGTTTTGAGCTTCTCATCATCCATCTCAGCACGAGTTTGCGCCAAAATATCGACCAAATAGTATTCGCGCTCTTCGTGGCCTCCAGGTTTCACACAGCTTTTGCAGAAGGCTCCTGCTTTGGTGTAGGCCGTCACCTCTTCGACGGTTTTAAGGTCGTTGATTCTAATCACCTCTTTGAGGGTTCCAAGGCTCACTCTAGCACACTCACAGACGATAATCTCATCCTCAAAGCTCGCCATATCCACACCCTTGTAAAGGGAAGCGGCCTTTTTGATCACATCATAAGCCATCACCGAACAGTGCATTTTTTGTCCAGGCACGGCGGGTGTTTCAGGGTCATCACGGAGGGCTTTTTCGACATCAATGTTGGTGATCTTGATCGCTTCATCAACCGTCTTGCCAAGGCAGAGCTCCACCATCATATCTGAGCTCGCAATCGCTGTCCCACAGCCAAAACTCTTGAATTTAGCATCGATGATTCGATCGGTTTTAGGATCGATAAGCCAATAGAGTCGCACCGCATCCCCGCACGATTCGGCGCCATAATCAGCGATGATGAGCTTGGCTCCTTTAGCGTCTGCATCCTCTTGAGAGAGGGTTCCTAGATATTTGGGATTGTCCATGCGCGCGGCCACTTTATTGGAGTAGGCATCCCAAAGTGCGCCGCCCAAAAGATCATTTTTTGCCATAATTTTTTCCTTCCTAATCCTAGTAGCTGCTAGAGATGCTTCTTAGCCTCTCTGCGGACTTTTTAAACACTTCAATGGTGTAATCGATTTCAGCCTCCGTGGTGAATCGAGAGAGTGAAAGACGAATCGCTGTGTGAGCCAGCTCCTTATCCGCGCCAATAGCGATCATCACGGGGTTGGCCTCTAGGTCTTCACTCGCGCAAGCGCTTCCAGTGCTCGCGGCGATTCCTGCCTTATTGAGGTCCCAAAGCATCGCTTCGCCCTCCACTCCTTTGACGCTGATGAGCACCGTGTTGGGAACACGATTCTCCCTAGAGCCCACAACAAAGACATCAGGAAGCTCCAGAAGGGCATTCTCCAGCCTATCTCTTAGCCGTCTAACATTGCTTTTTTCAAAATCAAGATACTGCACCGCCAGCCTCATTGCCTCGCCCATGCCCACGATTCCTGCAACATTGAGCGTGCCAGAACGCCTTCCGCTCATGTGCTCGCCTCCATGAAAAAGCGGAGTGAGCTCAACTCCTTTGCGAATATAGAGGGCTCCCATGCCCTTAGGTCCATGGAACTTATGGGCAGAGAAAGAGAGGAGATCGATCTTGGCCTTTTGCACATCCACAGGAATCTTGCCTATGGCTTGCACCGCATCGGTGTGAAAAAGGATTCCTCTCTCTCTGCATATCTCTCCAATCTCTTGGATGGGGAAGATCATCCCTGTCTCATTATTCGCCCACATCACACTCACTAGCGCCGTTTTCTCAGTGATCGCCTCTCTCACTTGCTCAGCACTAATCGTGCCTTGATCATTGATGGGCAGGTAGGTCACCTCGACTCCAAGCGTCTCCAAAAAAGCGCAGGTGGCGCGCACAGCGGGATGCTCTACATCGGTAGTGACGATGTGGTTTTTCACGCCATGGCGCAGGATATCAAAATAGACTCCTTTGATCACCCAGTTGTTGCTCTCGGTGGCGCAGGAGGTGATGATCACATCATCCTCATCGGCGGCGTTGATTCCCTCATAGAGATCATCAAGTGCCTTTTTAATGGCAGGATGCGTCTCTGTTCCGAATCGGTGGAGGGAGTTTGGATTCCCATACATCTGACAGAAGTAGGGATCCATCAGCTCCTTAACCTTGGGATCGACCAAGGTCGTGGCATTGTTGTCGAGATAGACCGACATCTTAGGCTCTTGCATCATAGCTCCTAGCATCGCGATAATTTTTGAAAGTTTATTCGATTTTTAGTAAATGAATCGATATTAAAAGTAAACAAAAATAGTTAAAAGATAATTTTTATCTTTAGTCTATTTTTTCAAGGAATTTACTCTAAAAAACTTTGAAACAAATTAAACCCTATCCCATGAGCGTCACCAGCTCACTGACGCTCTTTTCAAACTCCCAATTCTCATCGAAGTTCTGCTTTAGATAACCCTCCATCCTCTCTTTTTTCTCAATCGCCTCATCCAACTCTCTATCATTGCCCTTTTGATAGGCGCCGATTCGAATCAAAACCTCATTCTCCTTGAGGAGCGAATAGAGGCGTCGAAACTTGCGAGCGGCTAGCACATGATCTTTGGTGCTCACGTCATTCATGAGCCTGGAGGCGGAGTTGAGGATATTGATGGGAGGATAGATTCCAAAATCAGTCAGCTCCCTAGAGAGGACAATATGTCCATCTAGGATGCTTCGACTCTGATCAGCGATAGGATCGCCCATGTCATCCCCCTCCACCAGCACGGTGAAAAAAGCAGTGATCGAACCATGCCCCTCCTCTTTGCCCGCGCGCTCCATGAGCTGAGGCAAAAGCGTGAGGACAGAGGGAGGATAGCCCTTGCTCGTGGGGGGCTCGCCTAGAGCTAGACCGATCTCGCGTTGCGCCATGGCGAATCGAGTGACCGAATCCATCATAAAGAGCACATCCTCTCCGCGTGCTTTGAAATACTCCGCCACGCTCATCGCACTAAAAGCTCCATATTTACGCATAAGAGGAGAATCGTCACTAGTGGCCACCACCAAAACCGTGTTTTCTAGATTCCCCCCTAGATTCTTTTCAATGAACTCGGGCACCTCTCGCCCACGCTCTCCAATGAGGGCAATCACCTTGATGGGTGCACTCGCTCCTTTGACGATCATCCCCATAAGTGTGCTCTTCCCCACGCCGCTTCCCGCGAAGATTCCCAATTTTTGACCTTTACCGCAAGTGAGGAGCCCATCGATGCTCTTCACCCCCACGCTAAAGACCTCATCGATCATTCCTCGCTTCATCGCGGCAATGGGAGGTTTGATGATGGGGGCATATTCCGTGCCAAGAATCTCCCCCGCCCCATCAATAGGTCGTCCCAATGGATCAACCACCCTTCCAAGAAGTCCCGCTCCCACAGGAATCTGAAGACCTCTATTATTCAGATAGACTCGATCACCCACCTTGCTCCCCTCGATAAAGGAGAAAGGCGAGACGGTGAAGCTCTCTGATTCCACCACCGTCACCATGCCCATGCTTTCGTGGTGATTCTCGCCCTGAATGATTCGCACAATGTCTCCCACTGAGGGCCTGAGCCCCACCACCACAATCGCCCCCGAAGAGACTTTGACAACTGTTCCAAAGGTGGGAGAGAGGGACTTTTTCCCCAATTTCTCACGAAGGGCATACAAGGGCATAGAGGACAAGCTCCTAGGGAGTGAAGATGAAATTCAAGAATAACACTCCTTTGCTTGCCAAGGCATAAAGGAGCGCCATCCTCCTATGGTTTATAAAGAATTTTTTTGATACCATCTAGCCAATTTTATTGACCTAATTTTACCCTTACAAGGAATTTTATGAATCTTCAGACGCAAAAAATCAACAGTGCCAACGCCACGGCGAAGGGAACCCTAGAAAAAGCCCTCCTTGAGGAGAAGCTTGATAAGCTATCCAAGGATGCCGCCAAAAATCTTAAAGTCGATGGTTTTAGAAAAGGCAAAGTCCCCGCGGGCGTCATCAAAGCTCGATATGGCGAAAAACTCCAAGAAGATGCCGAAAGAGAGGCACTCCAAGAGCTCCTAGATGCCGCGCTTAAAGATCTCGGTGCAGAGCCTAGCCAACTCATTGGCGACCCTAGAATCACCGAATACAACAAGCACGACAATGGAATTGATGTAGAGGTCAAAATCGGTCTAGCGCCTGAGATCACCCTCCAAGAGAGCCTCACTTATGTCCCTGGTTTCGAGCTCCCTAGCGTGAGCGAAGAGGAGATCAACACACGCCTTATGGAGCTTGCCAAAGCCAAAGCCCCCCTTGCTCCCGCTCCTGAGGGCAAAGCGCTTGAAAATGGAGATTTTGCCAAGATCGATTTTGAAGGATTCTTAGGTGAAGAGGCGTTTGAAGGAGGAAAGGCGGAAGATTATATGCTTCAAATTGGAAGCAAATCTTTCATTCCTGGCTTTGAAGATCAACTCATCGGCATGAAAGCGGGTGAAAAGCGCGATATTCAAGTGAAATTCCCTGAAAACTATGGCTCTGAAAAACTCGCGGGTCAAGAGGCAACCTTTAAAATTGCCCTCAAAGAGATTCAGGTCAAAGCCCCCCAAGAGCCTAGCGATGAATTCGCCAAGAGCGTGCTCCCCGAAGAGCCTGAGGCCAATTTGAATCTCCTCAAAGAGAAGATCAAAGAGCAAATTGCAACAGAGAAGAAGGTTGAGCTCTACAACAGCGAGCTTAAAACCAAACTCGTGGACAATCTTGTGGAAGCCCTCGCTTTTGATCTTCCTGAGCTTGTAGTGGAGCAAGAGATCGACCTCGTCTTTAGAAACACCCTCTCTTCTCTCTCCAAAGAGGAGATCGAAGCCCTTCGTAACGATCAAGAGGCGGTCAAGGCTAAACGAGAGGAGCACCGAGAGAGCGCAACTAGAAGCGTGAAGGTGACTTTCATCGTGGATGCACTGGCTAAAAAAGAGGGAATTGCGGTTCAAGACAACGAACTCATCCAGACCATCTACTACGAATCAATGGCAATGGGTCAAGACCCTAAAGCGATGCTTGAGTACTATAAAAACAACAACCTCCTTCCTGCCGTCAGAATGGCGATGCTAGAGGATAAACTACTCACTCATCTTCTCGATCAAAAAATCAAAGGCTAAGCCATGAACTATATCCCTTATGTCATTGAGAAGACAGGCAGGGGCGAGAGAAGCTATGATATTTACTCACGACTTCTCAAAGATCGAATCATCATGCTAAGCGGCGAAATCAACGATGGAGTGGCCTCCTCCATCGTCTCGCAAATGCTTTTTTTGGAGGCAGAGGATCCTGAGAAGGATATCTATCTCTACATCAACTCCCCTGGCGGTGTGATCACCAGCGGTATGAGTATCTATGACACCATGAACTATGTTAAGCCCGACATCTGCACTATCTGCATCGGTCAGGCCGCGAGCATGGGCGCCTTTTTACTTAGTTGTGGCACCAAAGGGAAGCGATTCTCCTTGCCCAACAGTCGAATCATGATTCACCAACCCCTAGGAGGTGCACAGGGGCAGGCAACCGATATTGAGATTCAAGCCAAAGAGATTCTGCGCCTCAAAAGCATTCTCAATGGAATCTTGGCCAGCAATACGGGGCAACCCCTAGAGAAGATCGCTAAAGACACCGATAGAGATTTTTTCATGAGCGCCCAAGAATCCAAAGAGTATGGACTCATCGACAATGTCCTAGAAAAAAGTTTTAAATAGTCCCCTTAAGGAGCGTTCATGGTTCATCTCCAAAAAGACGAGGGCTTTAAAACCAAGCTCACCAGCCTTAGCTCCCTCTCGTCTAAAAGCGACTCTCCCTCTCTAGAAAAGCTCCTAGCCGATGATTTCTCCTTTGGCTCGGAGGCTCCCCATGACTATGAGAGCGACTTCACTACGCCTGATGCTTTGGATGCCCCCAAGGTGGACACCCTTGAATCCTTCTCCAAAGAGGTCTTAAGCAAGCTGGAGGAAGATAATATCCCCCCCATTCCCAACAACTTTCAGCTCTACTTTGAGCGCCTTTTAGAGGAGAAGCCTGAGGCGTTTAAGAAGAGTATTCTTCATGTTCTTGACCTCGAAAACAATAGCGACGATGAGCGTCGAATCGACTTTGAGAAAAGAATCAAGGACAGCTTCAAAAACATGAAGAATATCCTTCAGCACGTGGCCGTCCTCTACAAAAACCTCACCCTCCTTCAAAACATCATCCAAAAGCGTCTCGGAGATGCCCAAAAAGCGGAAAATTCGATGGTCTTTCAAAGTATTCTCAATCTCTTCTTGCAAGAGGTGAGCAAGCTCAACGCCATCACCCAAAAGCAGACACTCCAGCTTAAAGAGTTTTATCAAGATAGCGCCAAAATCGTCAATAGCATTGATAGTGAGACCATTTTTGATTCCCAGTTCGGTATCTACAATCGCCGCCACCTCCTCTCACAAATTGACAAAGAGGCCAAAATCATGGATCAATTTGGCCACTCCTCCACCGTTTTGTTAGCTAGACTTCCCGATAGTAAGATTCGCAAGATTCCGAGTGAAAAGGCGCTTTTGCTCGTGACGCGCACCATTTCCCGCCTGATTCTTAAAACCTCTCGAAGAAGCGACATCATCGCTCACTACGGTGGTGGAACCTTTGCGCTAATCCTTAAGCATTCTGATCTATTTAGCTCTAAAAAGGCTTGCGATCGTTTGGTGGAGCTGATCCAGTCAACCAATATCTTCATCGGGGAGACCGAAGTCAACTTAGGCGTGGTTATCGGAATCGCTAAGATCCTTCCCGATCGAAGCGCTGAAGAGACACTCAATCTCGCCCTAAATGCCATGGAAGCGGCCAATTTAGCTCAAATCCCTTACACCGTGTGCCGAGAAGACGAAGAGAATTAGGAGTCCTCTGGAATGTTGCCCATCATCACCTATCCCCATCCCCTGCTTAAAAAACGCTCCGAGCCCGTGACTCTCTTTGACGAAGAGCTTCGGCAATTCCTTGATGAGATGTATATCACGATGCTTGCCAAAAATGGTGTCGGACTCGCCGCCGTCCAAGTGGGCAATCCCATCCGTGCGCTCATCGTCAATATTCCCGATGAAGAGGGGAATCAAGAGCGAGAGAATCTCCTAGAGATTATCAATCCTGAGTTCCTCTCCAAAGAGGGGGAGATTCAATTCAATGAAGGGTGCTTGAGTGTTCCTGAGTTTTACGAAGATGTGACACGCTTTGACCGAGTGCGCCTCACCTATCAAGATCGCTACGGAGAGCGGCACGAAATCGAAGCAGAGGGCTACCTCGCCGTGGCTTTACAGCATGAGATCGACCACCTCAATGGCATTCTTTTCATTGATAAGCTCTCCCTCATCAAGCGAAAAAAATTTGAAAAAGAGCTCAAAAAACGACAGAGAGCCTCCCTCTAGCGCTCCCATGAGACTCCACCAAATCCACTCCGCCACCCTCTTAGGATTGGATGCGAAGATCATTGAGGTGGAAGCGGCTTTCAACAAAGGCCTCCCCTCTTTCACCATTGCAGGGATGGCACAAGCCTCCATCCAAGAGGCTCGCCACCGCTCCCAATCCGCACTTTGCGCTATTGGGTTTCACTTCCCTCCCCTAAAAATTGTCATCAATCTTGCCCCCTCTGACCTCTCCAAGCAAGGAAGTCACTTCGACCTCCCCATCGCCCTTCTCATTGCCCTCTATGATCGAGAGATTCCTCCAAACTCAAGACGCTCTTGGTTTGCCCTGGGGGAGCTAGGACTAGAGGGGCGCGTGAAGGAGAATCAAAACATCTATCCCATCCTCCTCTCCCTAGCCGAGCAAGGTTATGCGGGTGACATCCTCCTTCCCAAGGAAAATGAGACGCTCTATCGCTCTATCCCACGCCTCAAACTTCACTTTATCAATCACCTCCAAGAGGGAATCAACCTCATCCTCTCCCCCCAAGAATCTCCTCTTGAAGTGGCGAATCTCCCTTTTAGCTCTTTAGAGATTGGCGGGATTCCCTACTATTACGAGGAGCGATATGAGCTTGATTTTTTGGATGTTAAAGGTCAAGAGATCGCCAAAAGAGCTGCGCTTATCGCTGCGGCTGGCTTTCACAATCTTCTCATGGAGGGGAGCCCTGGAGTGGGCAAAAGCATGATCGCCAAGCGCCTCCGATATATCCTCCCCCCTTTGAGCCTAGAAGAGGTTTTAAAGAGTGCCAAGGCGAGGCTTCATGAACAAGGAGAACTTCGCTATGAGGCTTTGCGAAATGCCCGAACTCCTCATAATACCTCTAGTAAGGCGGCGATTTTGGGAAGTATTGGAGCAGGCGGCGAGCCAAAACCAGGAGAAATCGCTCTTGCCCATGGAGGGATTCTCTTTCTTGATGAGCTCCCTCACTTTCAAAAGAGTGTTTTAGAAGCACTGAGGGAGCCTTTGGAGAATCAGAGCTTTGTCGTCTCTAGGGCTCAGGCCAAAGTCGAATTTGAGGCCTCGTTTTTACTCGTGGCCGCCCAAAATCCCTGCCCTTGCGGAAATCTTCTCAATCCCCTCCAAGAGTGCCGCTGCAACGAAAAAGAGGTTACTCGCTACAAAAATCGCCTCTCAGAGCCCTTTTTGGATCGAATCGATCTCTTTGTAGGAATGCAAGAAAACGAGGGGGAAGCCCAAAGCACTCAAAGCTCCAAGGAGCTCCATGCACAGGTTCTCAAGGCTTTCAAGGCTCAAAAAGAGCGCGGTCAAGAGGTCTTGAATGGCAAACTTAGCGAACGCGAGACAGAGCGCTTCTGCCCCCTTCAAAAGGAGGATAGCGAGACGCTTCTGGAGGCCGCTAGACGCTTTGGACTCTCCTCGCGCGCCATGGATAAAATCAAGCGAGTCAGTCGCACTCTAGCCGATCTTGAAGGCTCAGAAGCGATTCAAAAAAAGCACCTCCTTGAGGCGCTCTCCTATCGCCGTCGCTAGGCTTCACAAAGCGCTAGTAGCTTTTCCCCTGACTCTCCATATACTCTTCGTAGGTTCCTCGGAAATCGATGACCTCGCCTCCTTCTCGCATCTCAATGATTCGATTGGCAAAAGCATCAATGAGCTCACGGTCATGGGTCACGCAGATGACATTCCCTTTGAAGTTGTAGAGCGCCTCACCCATAGCGATAATCGCCTCAAGGTCAAGGTGGTTGGTGGGCTCATCCAGCACGAGGAAATTCCCTCCCTCTAGCATGAGCTTGGAGAGAATCATACGGTGTTTCTCGCCCCCACTTAGCGCGCTCACGCTCTTCTCCTGCTCCTCTCCGCTAAAGAGCATCCGTCCCAAGCAGTTGCGAATCTCGCCGCTATCCGCTCGCTTATCAAAACTCCTCAGCCACTCATAGAGCGTCTCTTCGCCCTCAATCGTCTCAGCCGCATTTTGAGGAAAGTAGCCCGATTCCACGGTTGCACCCCACTTGATGGCTCCTGTGTCGGGTTTTAGCTCTTCCATGATGATCTTGCAGAAGGTGGTCTTTCCGATTCCATTGGGGCCAATGAGCGCGATCTTATCCCCGGGAAGAATCTTTAGGCTAAGCTCGGCAAACACCTGATGATCCCCGTAACTTTTGGAGATCTTTTCCACCTCTAGCGCCTCATTGCCAATCTCGCGTCTAGGCTTGAACATGATACTAGGATCGCGTCTTGAAGAGACTTTGAGCGATTCGATATTGAGCTTTTCGAGCTGCTTTTGGCGGCTTGTGGCCTGCTTGGCCTTAGAGGCGTTCGCAGAGAATCGCCGAATAAAGGATTCAAGCTCCTCTTTCTCTTTGAGCTTTTTGTTACGATCCGCTTCTTGTTGCTTGGAGATGAGATTGGCCGCGATATACCAGTCGTCATAGTTGCCCGTGAACTCTCTTAGTGTCTGGAAGTCAAGATCAAGGATGTGCGTGCAAACGGCGTTGATGAAGTGACGGTCGTGAGAGATGATGACCATGGTCCCTTCGTGTCGTTTGAGATTCTCCTCTAGCCAGCCGATGGTGTGAATGTCCAAGTTGTTGGTTGGCTCATCAAGGAAAAGAATATCGGGCTTAGGAAAGAGCACTTGAGCAAGCAAGACTTTGAATTTATCCCCGCCTGTGAGCGTACTCATGGGCTCTTGATGAGAAGAAGAGGGGAATCCTAGGTCTTCAAGAATC
This sequence comes from Wolinella succinogenes DSM 1740, assembly GCF_000196135.1. Lineage (NCBI taxonomy): Bacteria > Pseudomonadati > Campylobacterota > Epsilonproteobacteria > Campylobacterales > Helicobacteraceae > Wolinella > Wolinella succinogenes. Next base: position 2,097,286 of record NC_005090.1, read on the forward strand.
TTCTCAATAATCACATCATACTCATAGGTGGGATCCTCTTCAGCACAAATCATCTCTAGCTCACCCAAACGCTCATTGACTTTATCATCGCTCAAATCACCCTCACTATAGAGACGCTCCTTCTCCTTGATAGCATCATAGAGGCGTTTGTTGCCCACGAGCACTGCATCAAAAATGCTCAAGTGTTCAAAGGCGTATTGATCTTGCTTAAGCACTCCTAGGCGCAGACCGTTTTCAATAATAATATCCCCGCTAGTGTGCTCAATCTCGCCAGAGAGAATCTTAAGAAAAGTCGATTTTCCCGCGCCATTAGCTCCAATAAGCCCATATCGCTTGCCCTTATCTAGCTTGACGGTGACACTTTCAAATAGTTTTTTGGTGGCATACTGCATGCCAAGATTGATCGTTTGTAACAAAATAGCTCCTTGAGAATTGAATCTGTGGCTAAAAGAATCGAAGGTGTTTTAAAAGTGTAATAGTAGCTAAATTAGAGCGATTCATGGAGTCACGAAAGAAGAAAAGCAAAGAAAGAGCCCAAAGAGGGGGCTCACCCCTCAATGGCTTGAAGTTCGACTTTGATCTCTATCTCCTCACCCACTAAAACTCCGCCACTCTCTAGAGCTTTGTTCCATGTGAGTCCGAACTCTCGGCGATCAATCTTGCCTTCAAGCTCGATTCCAATGCGCTTCTTGCCGCCCATATCAGCGATTGGGCCGGTGATTTCAGCCTTTAATACGACAGGCTTGGTGATTCCCTTAATCGTGAGGTCACCATGAAGTTTGCCTTCACCTTCGCCTTTGCTCTCAAATTTGGTCATTTTGAAGCTAAGCACAGGGAATTTTGCCTCATCAAAAAAGTCTGCGCTCCTTAGATGATCATCCCGCTTACCATTTTGCGTGTCAATACTTTTGACCTTAATGTTGCCCTCTAGAGCGAGAATCTGCCTCTTTTTCTCATCAAAGGCAAGCTTTGAATCATAGTCTGCAAACTCCCCTCGAACCTTTGTGATCATGAGGTGCTTGGCAGAAAAGCCCACATAGGAGTGCGCTTTGTCCACGAGATACTCTTGTGCGCTCAAAGGAAGAGACACCACCCAAAGGGCGGCAATGGATAGAAGAATTTTTTGAATCATATCAGACTCCTTGTGTTTTGGATGGTACACACCCGACCAAAGATGAAAAATCTTCATCTCCCCCAAAGGCAGTATAAACCAACCCAACTGAAATTAAAATTTTAATTCCTATTCTTGAAAATTTCAGAAGCTTTTTGGATTCGAGCCATACTCTCCTCTTTTCCAATGGCCGCCATAATCTCAAAAATCCCCGGACCTCCACCTTTTCCGAGGAGAGCAAGGCGCACACTCTGGAAAAGTTTGCCGCTTTTAAGCCCGTGAATATCAAGGAAAGCCTGTGTCTCCTCTTCAAGAATCTTGGGATTCTCTCCCGCGCTCTCTAGACTCTCCAAAAAGAGGGCGTAGTTCTCTAAAATCTCGCCATTCTCGCTATTTCCTACCTTTTCTAGCATCTTGGTATCAAGCTCGCTTGGGGTCTGCACAATCTCTTGGAGCATTTGCGCCAACTCCGCTAATGTCTTGGCCCGCTCCTTGAGGGCAGGGTAGAGAATTTCTCTCACCCCCAAAGAGAGGGGTTGGCAGCCAAACTCCAAAAGCAACTCTTCTAAGCGCTCATTTGGGGTTTGGGTGATGTAGTGGTGGTTGAGCCAAAGGAACTTCTCTTGATTGTAGGCGGAAGCGGAGCTATTGAGATCCTTGGGATCAAAGAATCGCAACATCTCCTCCATCGAAAAGATCTCCTGATCCCCATGGCTCCACCCAAGCCTCACAAGGAAGTTGAGCACTGCCTCAGGCAAATAGCCTGCACGCTTATAATCCATCACTCCCATCGCTCCATCGCGTTTGCTAAGCTTGCGCCCTTCGGGGTTTAAAATCATCGGCACATGATAAAACTTAGGAATCGGAAATCCAAGCGCTTGATAGACGATGATTTGCTTGGGTGTATTAGTGAGGTGATCATCCCCTCTAATCACATCCGTCACTCCCATAAGTGCATCATCGATGCTCACCACGAAGTTATAGGTGGGGGTGCCATCACTCCTAGCAATGATATAGTCATCCATCTCTTTGGCGCCGATTTTCATCTCCCCTTTCACGCCATCTTCAAACTCAATGTATCCCTCTAGCGGCGCTTTGATTCTCACTACAGGCGCAACCCCGCTAGGAGGAGTGCCCGTGAAATCTCTATATCGATTGTCATAGCGCGGCGTCTCTCCTCTAGAGCGCTGCTCCTCCCTCAAAGCATCAAGCTCCTCTTTGCTCATGTAGCAATAGTAGGCCTTTCCCTCTTGGATGAGGCGATCAATATACTCTTTATAGAGAGGGAATCGCTCCGATTGGTAGATGGCTTCGCCATCATAGCTGAGCCCCACCCAATCAAATGCTTCGATGATGGCTTTAGTGGCATCATGAGAGTTGCGGGCTAAATCGGTATCTTCGATTCGTAACAAAAATTTTCCACCCGTTTTTCGGGCATAAAGATAGCTAAAAAGAGCGGTTCTCAAGCCGCCGATATGGAGATTCCCCGTAGGAGAGGGGGCGAATCGTGTGACGATCATCATAGAATCCTTAAAGAAAATTAAGCGCATTTTATCCAATTTTTCCCCTGCCCTCGCCTAAAAAGCGAGGAATCCTTTGCTATAATCCAAAATCCAACAATCACACAGGAGTGATGCATTTGAGACTGATTTGGCGTTTGGGCGGGATGGGTTTGATTCTTTTGGCGCTGGCTGGATGTGCCGACAAAAATCAATACACCGAGCGCAATGTCATCATCCCTCCTCTCAAAGAGGAGAAACCCAAGGTCGATCCCCTTGCTCTCTCACTCGATCGCTACCTCAACAAGCGGGATGGTAAAGATTGCTCAGGGTTTGTCTCTCTCATCAATAAAGAAAATGGGAATCTCTATTTTGATGAGGCACTCCTAAACTCCTTTTTCACGACCAAAAACAAGTCTCAAGCCATCTACAACCTCTACAAGAAAAATGGCAAAACCTTCACCGAAGGAGTCCCCCAAAAGGGCGACCTCGTCTTTTTTGTCAATACCTTCAAGGGCACCTTCAATCGTAAAAAGAGCGACCAGAACATCACTCATGTAGGAATCGTGCGAGAGGTCGCCGAGGATGGCACGGTGAGATTCTTTCACAACAGTGCAGGAATCAATCAAGAGAGCTTCATGAATCTCCGCCTTCCCAACCTTCACAAATTAGGAGAAAAAGAGGTCAACAGTTACATTATTCGTTGCCCAAAAAACGCCAATCCCCTCTCCTGCCTCACCTCCACTCGCTTCATCGGTTATGGGAAAATCCCCCTAGGAACCACTCTAGGCTCCAAATAGCCCCCAAGGTGCTCCCAATAGAAAATTTATCAATCTTTGAGTAATATTGGCTACACCATTTCCCCATTAACAAGGAAAAGCGATGTTTAGCTACGAAAACCTAAGGGAATATTTCTTCAAACTCGACCCTGAGCACGCCCACGCCATCATTGAGACACTCTTTAAGCTGGGTGGGGCTTGGCCAATGAGCCTAGAGCCTATCGCCAAGAGGGCTTGCGTCATCGATCCAGCCCTCTCTCAGGAGATTGAAGGACTCACCTTTTATAACCCCGTCGGTCTTGGCGCGGGATTTGATAAAAATGCCACCATGATTCGCGCTCTCACCGCCCTTGGCTTTGGGCATCTAGAGCTTGGCACCATCACGCCCAAGCCTCAAAGTGGAAATCCCAAGCCTCGACTCTTTCGCCATGTCAAAGAGGAATCGATTCAAAATGCCATGGGCTTTAACAACGATGGAGCGCTCGAGGTCGCTAAACGCCTTAAAAAGCTCTATCCCTATGCGATTCCTTTGGGAATGAACATCGGTAAAAATAAGCTCACCCCTCAAGAAGAGGCGCTCAAGGATTACGAGATAGGGCTCAAAGAGTTCAGCGATATCGCCGACTATATTGCTATCAACATCTCTTCTCCCAACACGCCCAACCTGAGAGATTTGCAAAATGAGGCATTCATCCATGATCTCTTCACTCTTGCTACGGAGATCACCTCTAAGCCCCTCTTCCTCAAAATTGCGCCTGATATGAAGCCCCAGGAGGCAATCAAGCTCTGTTCTAGAGCGATTGAGAGCGGCGCTAAGGGGATCATCGCCACCAACACCACCATCGACTACTCTGTAGTGGAACACCCCAAAGAGGTTGGAGGAATCAGTGGCAAAGCACTCCAAGAGAAGAGTTACGCACTCTTTAAAGAGCTTGGCAAAGCCTTCTATGGAAAGACCACGCTCATCTCCGTGGGGGGAATCGATTCGGGTAGAGAGGCCTATCGACGCATCAAGGCAGGCGCTAGCCTTGTTCAAATCTACTCGGCGATGATTTTCAAAGGCCCTTTTATTTGCCAAAAAATCAATGAGGAGCTTTTAGAGTGCCTCAAAGAGGAGGGTTACTCTCACCTCACTCAAGCTATCGGATCGGATCTGAACGCGTGAAGATTCTCCTTTGGTTTTCTATCTTCCTTTCAGGAGTTTTAATGGGAAATTCACTCCCCGCCTATCATGAGCAGACCCTTCAAAATGGTCTAAAAGTTGTCGCCATTCCCCTTCATAACGGCACGGGAGTCATCACGACAGATATCTTCTACAAAGTGGGAAGCCGCAACGAAACAATGGGCAAGAGTGGAATCGCCCATATGCTGGAACACCTCAACTTCAAATCGACTAAGAATCTCAAGGCAGGTGAGTTTGATGAGATTGTCAAGCGCTTTGGCGGCATGACCAACGCCTCCACGGGATTTGACTACACCCACTACTACATCAAATCAAGCGAACTCAACCTAGAGAAATCTTTGGAGCTTTTTGGAGAGTTGATGGAGCACCTCTCACTCCAAGATGAGGAGTTCCAGCCTGAACGCAATGTGGTCGCCGAGGAGCGCCTCTGGAGAACCGACAACAACCCAATGGGCTATCTCTACTTCCGCCTTTTTAACAGTGCCTATGTCTACCACCCCTACCACTGGACGCCCATTGGCTTCATGGAGGACATTAAAAACTGGAGCATCGAAGACATTCACGCCTTTCACAAGACCTACTACCAGCCCCAAAACGCTATCATCATCGTAGCAGGTGACATTGAGCCTGAGCGCGTTTTTCAGGCAGCCAAGGAGCGTTTTGAGAGGATAGAGAATTGTTGCGAGATTCCCAAAGTGCACACTCTAGAGCCCAAACAAGACGGGGCAAGACGCGTCATTGTCAAAAAAGAGAGCGAAGTGGAGATGCTGGCCCTCGCCTACAAGATTCCTCCTTTCACCCACGAAGATCAGGTGGCACTAAGCGCCATCAGCGAGATTCTAAGCAGTGGCAAGAGCAGTCGATTGCAACGAAACCTCATCGACAAAAAACGCCTCGCCAATCAGGTCTATGCCTACAGTATGGACTTGGTGGATGAGGGGGTCTTTCTCTTCATGGGAATCGCCAATGAAGGAGTGAGCGGCGAAGCGCTAGAGAAGGAGCTCCTCAAGCAGATTGAGAAGATCAAAGAGGGCAAAATCAAAGAGAGTGAAATTGAGAAGATCAAAATCAATGTCAAAGCCGATTTTATCTTCCAGCTTGAGAGCAGTAGCAGCGTTGCAAGCCTCTTTGGAAGCTATCTCGCTAGAGGCGATCTATCGCCATTATTGGAGTTTGAAGAAAAATTCTCTACACTTACAAAAGAGAAGATTATCGAAGTGGCGAATCGCTACTTCCAGCCTGATAATTCCACCACACTCATTCTCAAAAAATAGGGGAGGCCCTCTTCATGAATACTGTAACGGGTGCGATGAGCGCCCTAATCACGCCCTTTAGAAATGGGCGACTGGACACTGAAACCTACGAAAAATTAATACAGCGACAGATCCGCCATGGCATGGATGCTCTCGTTCCTGTGGGAACCACAGGCGAATCAGCCACTCTCTCGCACTCAGAGCACAAAGAGTGCATTGAGATTGCCGTGAAGGTCTGCCAAGGCACAGGCATCAAAGTTCTCGCGGGTGCAGGAAGCAACTCCACACTAGAGGCAATTGATTTGGCCAAATTTGCCGAGAAGATGGGGGCTGATGGGATTTTGTGTGTCACACCCTATTACAACAAACCCAGTCAAGAGGGGCTTTTCCAGCACTACAAGGCGGTCGCTGAATCCGTTGGAATTCCCCTCATGCTCTACAATGTCCCTGGACGCACGGGGGTCAATCTAGAGACCTGCACCATTCAACGACTCTTTAATGAAGTCAAAAATATCTACGGAATCAAGGAAGCCTCAGGCTCGATGGAGAGGATTGTCGAGCTTAATACCAAGATTCCCGACTTTGCCATTCTTAGCGGCGAAGATGCGATCAACTACCCCGTCCTTGCCAATCACGGCGTAGGCGTCATCTCCGTGATAGGGAATCTTCTCCCTGATAAAATCTCTGCGCTCGTTCATAAAGCGCTCCAAGGGGAGCTAGATGAGAGTCGCCGCATCAATAACTCGCTCTACAAAATCAATAAAGCCCTCTTTGTGGAGAGCAACCCCATTCCCATCAAGGCGGCCATGTATTTAGCGGGGCTCACCCCGACCCTAGAGTATCGTCTCCCTCTAGTGTCCCCCAGCCAAGAAAATATGAGAATGATTGAAGAAACTTTAAAAGATTATGAGGTGAAAGCGTGAAAGGAAAAACTCTAGTCATCAGTGGAGCCACTCGTGGTATTGGCAAGGCAATTCTCTATGGATTTGCTCAAAAAGGGGTCAATTGCGCCTTCACTTACAATAAAAATGCCGAAGAAGCACAAAAGATCGCCAAGGAGCTAGAAGAGAGCTATGGAATCAAAGCCCGCTGCTATCCGCTGGATATCCTAGAGCCTGAGCAATACAAAGAGCTGTTTACCAAGATCGATACGGATTTTGATCGAGTCGATTTTTTCATCAGCAACGCCATCATCTCAGGTCGCTCTGTCGTGGGGGGATTTGCCCCCTTCATGAGACTCAAGCCCAAGGGTCTTAACAACATCTACACCGCCACTGTGCTCGCCTTTGTCGTGGGAGCCCAAGAGGCGGCCAAGCGAATGAAGGAGAGCGGTGGAGGCAGCATCATCTCGCTTAGCTCCACAGGAAATCTTGTCTATACTCCCAATTACGCGGGCCATGGAAGCTCCAAAAACGCGGTCGAAACCATGGTCAAATATGCGGCTAGCGATCTTGGTGAGTGGGGAATTCGCGTCAACTGCGTGAGTGGCGGACCTATCGACACCGATGCACTCAAAGCGTTTCCTGATTACGAAGAGATCAAAGCGATCGTGGAGAAACAATCCGCCGTGGGTCGCATGGGGCAGCCTCAAGATCTTGTGGGTGCGTGCCTCTTCCTCTGCGATGAGAGTGCTAGCCCTTGGCTCACAGGACAGACCATCATCATTGATGGGGGAACGAGCTTCAAGTGAGACTGGCTCCAAACCTCCTCACCCTCTCTCGAATCGTCTTCTCCTTTTTGCTCCTTGTCGTGATTCTTTATGGCGGGATTCTCTTCCCTCCCCCTATTCATCCGACATGGATCAACTACACCGCTTGCGTGCTTTTTCTCATCGCCAGCATCACCGATTTTTTTGATGGATTCATCGCTAGAGAGCATCAAATCACCTCCACCTTTGGAGAAGTTTTTGACCCTTTGGCGGACAAAATGTTGATGCTAGCGGGATTTGTCGGTCTTTTAGTATGGGAGCGCGCCAACCCTTGGGCGGTCTTCCTCATCCTCTCTAGAGAGTTTTTCATCACAGGGCTTCGCGTGGTGGCCGCAAGCCAAGGGATGAATGTTGCAGCGAGCTCCCTTGGCAAATGGAAGACAGGGCTTCAAATCACCGCGGTCGCTTTCTTGCTGATGGATTACTTCCCCGGAGAGATTCTGCTTTGGCTTGCCACTCTCATCACCCTCTATTCGGGATATGACTACACCAAAGCCTACATGGAATCTTCCAAGGCCTAAAAAGGAATCACATGGGCTTTCTTGTCTCCCTCTTAGTTCTCTCTTTTCTCATCTTCTTTCATGAGCTAGGCCACTTCCTTGCGGCACGATGGTTTGGGGTGAAGGTCGAAGTTTTTAGCATCGGCTTTGGTCACAAAATCTACAAAAAGGTCTATGGCGACACCGAATACGCACTAAGCGCGATTCCGCTAGGGGGCTATGTAAAGATGAAGGGACAAGATGATGCCAATCCCTCTCTCCTTAGCCACGATCAAGATAGCTACAACGCCAAAAAACCATGGCAGAGACTCATCATCCTTGCCGCTGGACCGCTAGCCAACCTCTTTCTCGCCTTCTTGCTCTATGTTGCCATCGCCCTTCTTGGTTCCCAAGCGCTTGCCCCCATTATCAATGAGCCCGATCCCAGCCTGAGTGCCGCTAAAGCAGGGATGCGCTCAGGTGATGAGATCATCCGAATCGATGGACAAAAAGTCCGCACATGGGGCGAGATGAGCGAGCTCATCTCCAAAAGCCAAGGAGAGATCGAGGTGGAGTTTTTGCGAGGAGGTCAAGAGAGAAGCCTCATGCTTCTTCCCACCTTAAGAGAATCCAAAAATATCTTTGGAGAGACTATCCTTCGCCCCATGATTGGAGTGAGCGCTCTTGGAGAGGTGAGAATCGTCTCCTACTCGCTTTTTGAATCGCTACCCAAAGCCTTGAATGAGACGATCCGCTCCAGCCAGATGATCGTTTTAGGAATCCAGAAACTCCTCAGCGGGGTGGTGCCCAGCAGTGAGGTGGGCGGAGTGATCTCTATCGTGCAGATCACCTCCAAGGCAAGCGAATCAGGAATCATCACCCTTTTTGCCCTCACCGCCCTCATCTCCGTCAACCTAGGAATCTTAAACCTCCTCCCCATTCCCGCCCTAGATGGAGGTCATATCCTCTTCAACCTCTATGAGATGGTGACCAAAAAGGCTCCAAGCCTCGCCGTATTCACCAATCTCACGATCGCTGGGTGGGTCATATTGGCGGGTTTAATGGGACTTGGTCTCTACAACGATCTCTCTAAAATCGCCCAAGGAGTGATGCCATGAATCTCGCCCAAAATCTCGATCAAGCGATCAAACGGATTGAACAGGCTCGAATCGCCTACAGTCGCCACCATATTGTTAAAATCGTAGCCGTGAGCAAATACTCTAGCAGCGATGCGATTCAGACGCTCTATGAGTGCGGGCAGCGAGCCTTTGGAGAGAATCGTGTCCAAGATTTGGCACAAAAATCAGAGCTTTTGGGCGATTTACCCCTTGAGTGGCACTTCATTGGCACCCTTCAGAGCAACAAAATCAACGCCCTTCTCTCGCTCAAACCCGCCCTCATGCACTCACTCCACTCCCTAGAACTCGCCAAAGAGCTTCACAAACGCCTAGAATCAAGGAATCAAACCCTTCCCGCCCTTCTCCAAATCAACAGCGCCAAGGAGGAGAGCAAAAGCGGCGTAGAGCCCCAAAAGGCGGTAGAGACTTATCATAAGATTCTAGAGGAGTTCCCCCAAATCAAGCTCCAAGGAGTGATGACGATTGGAGCCCATGTGGAGGATAGAGCCATCATCCAGAAAAGCTTTGAGACCACTCAGGTGATTTTTGAGCAGCTAAAGCCCCATGGCGCAGAGATTCTCTCTATGGGCATGAGTGGGGATTTTGAGCTGGCCATTGCCTGTGGGAGCAACCTCGTGCGGCTAGGTTCCACGCTCTTTAAGGCCTAGAGAGCGTTTACTCTTGATTTACCCTCAAGGATTATAGTTTCATCTAAAGAATCACCCATCTTAGGAGGAAATCGATGAATCTCAGACTCTTCTGTTTAGGCTCCCTCTTCATGACCTATGCTCTAGCCTTTAGCGTGAGCGAAGCCCCTGCAATCGAGCGGCGTGTAGCTCCCGATGTATCGAGCGGCGTGGTCTACTCCTACTATGATTCCATCAAAGACGCTAAACGCGGTGTTGTGAATATCTCCACTCAAAAAAAAGTCAAAGGCGCCTCAGGAATCGACCCCTCACACCCCCTCTTCAATGACCCCTTCTTCAAACAGTTTTTTGGTGATATGTTTGGGCAGGTCATCCCCAAAGATCGAATCGAACGCTCCTTGGGTAGTGGGGTCATCATCTCCAAGGATGGCTACATCCTCACCAACAACCATGTGATCGATGGGGCGGATAAAGTGATCGTCTCCCTGCCTGATAACAGTAAAGAGTATGAGGCCAAAGTGATTGGCAAAGACCCAAGGAGCGATCTAGCGGTCATTAAAATCGAAGGCAAAGATTTCCCCTTTGTCATTTTTGGCTCTAGCAATGATTTGCGCGTGGGCGATGTGGTATTTGCGATTGGAAATCCCTTTGGCGTGGGCGAAACGGTGACACAGGGAATCGTTTCAGCCCTCAATAAGAGCGGAATTGGAATCAACGACTATGAAAACTTCATCCAAACCGATGCCTCCATCAACCCCGGAAACTCTGGAGGGGCACTGGTGGATAGCCGAGGGGCACTGGTGGGAATCAACACGGCCATCCTTTCTCGCACGGGAGGGAATCATGGCGTAGGCTTTGCTATCCCCTCGGACATGGCCAAAAAAATCGCCATCACCCTCATTGACAAAGGAGTGATTGAGCGAGGCTATATGGGAGTCTCTATCCAAGATGTCACCCAAGATTTGCGCGATCTCTATGGGGACAAAGAGGGGGCAGTCATCATCTCCACCGAATCAAGCTCTCCAGCCGCCAAAGCGGGTCTAAAGGTGTGGGATTTAATCACTAAAATCGATGAAAAGCCCGTGAAAAATGCCGCCGATTTAAAAAATATCATCGGATCTTACTCTCCCAATGATAAGGTCAAGGTGACCTACATCCGGGACAAAAAAGAATCCACCGCCACTCTCAAGCTCATCGAAGCCCCAAGCAATGCCAAAACAAGTGGTGCTGGGGTGAGCAACAGTGCGATTGATGGGCTGATGCTAAGCGCGATTGATGATCGTATACGACAGCGCTATAGACTTGCCATTGATACGAGTGGCGTGCTAGTCATTGGCGTGCAGGCAGGAAGTTATGCCGAGGAGATCGGCTTTAGCGAGGGAGATATCATCCTTCAGATTGAGAACTATCCCATCAAAGACATTGCCTCTTTCAACGAAGCGATGAAACAACACAAAGGTAAAGCCAAGCGACTCCTTGTGAGCCGTGGCGGAACCATCTTCAGCGTGGTTGTAAAATAACCCTCTACAAAATCCCTTTTAGAGAATCCTAGAAAAACTCTAGGATTCTCACCAATAGAGCGCTTTAGCCAAAATCACAATCAAAATCATGATTCCAAAGAGAAGGTAGTGAGCGATGTCATGCGCCCTCATCTTGTTTTTAAAGAGTCTCATGAGAAGAGGCATAAAGAAAAAGGCGGCGATGGCGATGATTCCTAGAAGGGCTTTAAGGCTCAATCCATAGGCATAAAAAGTATCAAAATCCTTCAAAGCCGCATGGCGATGATAGAAAAGCCCAAGACCGCTTAGGAGAAGAATCGTCACATTCACGCTCATGATCGGACGCAAGCGCCTCGAAAAAAGAGTCTCTGCCTCGTCTAAATCGATCTGGGGATAGCGATTTCTCACCCAGTCGATAATGAATGTCCAAAAAAAGACCGTCCCAATAAAGAGGGTCGCACTAAAGAGATGGAGGGTTAGAAGCCAAATATCGAGGTTTCCCATGGGAACTCCTTTTTATTTGGATTATAGAGATTCCCCTATCTTTTGACATTGATTCTTATCAATCACCCCTCTTGATTCAGACAAAAGAGGTAGCGATGCTCCTTTGGAAGTGCTTCATGGAGAGTTTTAGCCAATTTTCTAATTTCCCAAAGCGCGCTCTTTGAAGAGCGGAGCGTGAGAAAATTCTGGAGTGCTCTAGCGTTAATCGTCCAAGTGAGCTCTGTTTTATAACTCTCAGGGAGACAATATTTAGCCATATCATTGCTTATGCCCAAAAGAAGAACTTGACGGAGATTCTCTAGTGCTTTTAAGGAAGCGAGATTGACCGCCTCACTCTCTGTTTCGACAAGATAGCGCTTTGCTCTCTCCCAATCTCCCTCTTTAAACTCCTCTTCGGCTTTGAGCTCTTTAAGCGTGTAGCGAGAGCTCTTCACCGATAAAGAGGCGATTCGATGGCGTGCAAGCTCTTGGAGGCAAGCGCGAGAGATTCCTTGGATGTAAAAGGTGTAGACGAGATGCTCTAGCGTGCTGGCGTGTTTGTTTTTATTTCCCACTCGATCAATCAGCTCTCTATCTTTTTCTCCTCCTCCATCACTCTTCTCAAAGCTTTGCCAGCAGGTGCGAATGGCGTGAGCGCAGATGGTGAGTGAGGTGTGTTGCATCAAGGTGACGGTCATGTGGGGATTCCTCCTAGTTTGATTCGTTGAGAGTGCGTGATGGCCACGGCGATGGCATCGGTGATATCTAAAGGTTTGATCTCTCCCTTAAGCCCTAAAAGACGCTTCACCATGAAAGCGACTTGGCTCTTGTCGGCCTTGCCATGACCTGTGAGAGCCTTTTTCACTTGTAAGGGAGTGTATTCATAAAAATTCCCCAAATCTTGCAAAATTTTGAGACTCAAAGCGCCACGAAATTGAGCGAGTTTGATAACAGTTTTTGGATTGTAAGCATAAAAAATATCTTCAATGGCGACTTCATCAATCGAATGATTTTTCAGCACGAGGTCGATTCCCTCCACAAATTCCAAAATCTGGTGTTGCAAAGTGCGCTCTTTGATTTTGATGAGTCCCGCCTCAACGAGGCGATTTCCTTTTTTTGGATCATGGTGCAAGATCGCGTAACCGCAATTTCGACTTCCGGGGTCGATTCCTAAAATATTCACAGTTTGTCACACCTTTTTCACATCGTGAAACTTATAAAAAATTTCGGATTTTAATGGATTCCTAGCGGGAAGTTCGTTATTATTCACGGACTTATTCACAGTGTGAAAAACTTTTTCAAGGTAAAAAA